>CALVWG010000036.1 GCA_944364655.1 uncultured Bacilli bacterium
AATTTAAAATATATTCCTTTAGGAGAGCTTGATATGAACTTTATTCTCACTAAAAAATAGGCATATTCGTTTGCCTATTTTTCAAAATTCGAATATCTATTTCGAATATCCGAACTTAAATCGACCCGAAAAAATATCTTTTATTTAGAAATGCACATTTTTTGTAATTTTTGACGTAATATAAGCTCATCATCAGAATATAAACTATCTGGAATATATCCTTTTAAATTTTGAACGATTTCTTTGATATAATCATTATTATTTTCAAATATAGTTGAATTAAAATAATTGCAAATACTAAAATATAATTTTAATATTTCTTTACGTTCTTGTTCTTTTAATGGCCAATTTAAAATATAACAAGCTGTTGCTAAGATAAATTTCACTTCAATATCGTTTAATGTATCTTTATAATTATTAAATAACTGCCATTCAATTAATAATCTTCTTATTTCTTCTAAATCATCAATAATGTCTAAAATTTGATAATTTGGTTTCATAGTGTTTGACATTATACCATTGGAATTAGTTCGATAAAAATAACAATTTTCATTTATTTTTAATTGTTTGTCAGCTTTAAGTAAAACCGGAAAAGTAAAAGCTACATCTTCGTATTTTTTTCCATTTAGAAATTGGATACCTTTTAATAGTTCATGTTTAAATAATCGATTACAACAGCTTGGCGTTTCAAAAATTAATTTATTTTTATTTTTGGACAAGCAATATAAATGTTTTTCTTGATTAACGTTAGTTACTAATTGTTTAAATCCTTCATTAACTTGTTCAATTTCTCCAGAAACTACTGACACATTATATTGTTTAGCTAAATAATAAAAATCTATGTACATATTTAGTGATACCATGTCGTCGCCGTCAACAAAACCAATAAATTCACCATTTGCTTCTTTTAATCCTCTATTTCTGGCTGCTGAACATCCTGTTTCAGTTGTTAAGTTTATAGTTTTTATTTTATGAGGATAGTCTTTTTCATATTCTTTTAAAATGCTTAATGTGCTATCAGTACTATGATCATTTACAGAAATAATTTCTAAATCCTTTAGTTGTTGATTTAATAATGATTCTAAACAATTTTTAATATATTTGTACACATTGTAACACGGTACAATTACAGAAACTTTTGCCATAATAAACACCCTTTTTAATGGGTTTTATCCTAGCATAATTTTTTTAATGTGTCAAATTAACAATTTTCAATAATCATTTCACTTATAAATCGATGCGCTTTATAATTAAAATAAAAATTGTTGGGAAGAAAAAAATATTCTTTATTTTGAACTATATTACTAATGTCTACAAAATGTATTTGGTATTGATCACATAGTTCTTTTAATCGGTTATTAATAATATTTGTTTTTTCTTGATCTATTTTTGTTGTTGGATATAAACTTAATACAAAAATTGATTTTTTATTATATATTCTAAATATTTTTAGTATTTTATCCATATTTTTAAGATATTCATCTATAATTTTAGTGGTTATTTCTTCTTTATTGTTTAATTCATTCATTCCTAAAGATAATGTTAATATTTTAGCTTTAGATATGGCTTGAGTAATAGAAGTATTGGTACTTTCTAAAGTATAATTGTTTTGTAATTTTAATAAAAGCGTTTTTGATGTTTCTTCTAAATCCATAAATTCAGTTATATATTCATTTAAAATACTACTATGTTCAAAATAATCTTTTAAATAATCATTATAGCTATATCCGACTACATTGTATGCTGTTTGACCCATTGCTACACTATCTCCTAAAGCAACAATATTCATATCTTCATGATAATTATATTTATAAATTAAAAATGTTAATATTGATCCAATTAAAATAGTTAATATTATTATTTTTTTCATATTACACCTATTTAATTTTATGAAAAAAAAAAGAAAAAAGCACTTTTTTTAAACTTTATTCTTCAATAATATTTATATCAGCACCAACTTGAGTAAGTTTTTCAATGATATGTTCATAACCTCTTAATATATGTTCTATACCACTTATTTTGGTTACACCATTAGCAATCAATCCCGCGATTATTAAAGAAGCTCCGGCTCGTAAATCACTTGCTACAACATCATTTCCATAAAGAGGTGTCTTTCCTTTAATAAAAGCTATTTGATTTTTAGTTGTTATATCAGCTCCCATTGAATTTAAATACTTGATTTGCCCCATTCGATTATTGTATATAGTTTCTTCTAAAATGCTTATTCCTTCACATTGAGTCATTAATGTTGTCATTGGTTGGGCTAAATCGGTTGGAAATCCGGGATAAATTAAAGTTGTAATATTAAAAGCTTTTAATTTTTCAGATTTATTAATTAATAAATTGTTGCCATTCACTTCAATTGAAGCTCCTATTTCATTTAGCTTGCTTAATAAAGCTGTAAGATGATCTTTAATTATATTTTTAATGAGTAGATTTTCTCCTAACAATGTTCCTAATATTATATAAGTTCCTGCTTCTATTCGATCAGGAATAACTTCTATAATTGCTTTATGTAAATAATTTACACCTTCAATTGTTATTTTACTTGTCCCAGCACCAGTTATTTTGGCTCCCATATTATTTAAAAAGGTCGCAACATTGACTATTTCTGGTTCTTTGGCAGCATTATTAATCGTAGTAATTCCTTTGGCTTTTACAGCCGCTAACATAACGTTAATTGTTGCTCCTACACTAGCAAAGTCAAAATATATTTTATTACCGATTAATTTGTCGGCTTTGATAATATATTTGTTATCTTCCAAAGTGATTGTTGCTCCTAAAGCTTTAAATCCTTTCAAATGATAATCTATTTTTCGATCACCAATTTTACAGCCACCAGGCAAGGATATTTCCACATATTTATCTTTTCCTAATAAAGCTCCCATAAAATAATAAGATGCTCTTAATTTAGAAGATAAAGTCTCAGGTATATAAGTATTTTTAAATTTTTTTGTATTGATAGTAATCGTGTCATTTGAAGTTTTAACTTCAACATTTAAAGTTTCAATTATGTTAATTAAATTGTCTCGATCAGATATTTCAGGAACATTATAAATTTTAGTTTCTTCATCACATAAAATAGCGGCTGGTATTAAAGCAACAGCACTATTTTTAGCGCCAGAAATTGTTATAGTTCCTGTTAACTTTTTACCTCCATGAATTAATATTTTTTGCATTTAATCATTCCTTTTTCTTCTATTATATATCAAAATTTAAGCTTTTTTTAAATATTTTACTTATTATTTACATAAATGAAATATACCTAAGGTAATTAATAAAATAAAGCCTATTATACTAGCTTTACTTCCTAATTTTTGAGATGCAAATTTACCTATACTTAAACCTAGTAAAGTAAAAGAAAAACTGACTATTGAAAATATAGTTAAAGCAACAAATTTATTTTCTGTTAAGGCTGATAAGGCTAATCCTGTTGAGAATGCATCAATGGATACACCAAAAGCAAATAAAAACATGCCTGGCAAAGATAAATCTAGATTTGTTACTTCCTCTTTTTTTAAAATATCTACCAAAAGATTTAAAGCAATAAATATAAGTATACACCCTAGAAAGAGGTTGCTATTTAAAGTAAAAAAATTCATTATTTTTGTTCCTAGTATATTTCCTAAAAAAGGCATAATAAAGTGCATAATACCAACTAGTATACTTAGTTGTAAACATTTTTTTAAAAGCAAATTATAAGTACCTATACCTAAAGACAAACTAAAAGTATCCATACTTAAAGCAACACCAATTAAGATAATATTAATTATTTCAGTCATAAAAAATCCCCATTAAATTGTATGGGGTTAAATTAATTTTTATGAAATGTATTTATCAATTATTTCTTTTACGTAAAACTTATAATTTATATCATCATTATTTTCATTTTTACCTTCTAATAAACATAATGGTGGAAACATAACACACCACCAATTTTTTCCTATTCCATTTCCTAAAGTTATGACAAGGGAATTATAATTTCCTTCTGGATAAGTTACTCCTTTGTACTCTTTTTCAGGAAAATAATTTAATCCTAAAGAAACAGTATAATTAGAAGTATAATTGTTAATAACTGCTTTGATGTTCTCTAAATTATTTTCAATTATTTTTTCAGCTTCTTGGCTATTTTTTACATTAGACAATTGGTTGGCAAGTTCCCGTTCAACTGCCTCTTTTATTTGAAATTTTAACTGTTGGTCATTTTCATTATCACTATTAGCAATTATTCTAAATCTAATTGCATCATTGGGAATTAAAATTTCTTTTTGATTAACAAAACCATATATTAAGAATAAAACAAATAAAACAGGAATTATTTTCTTCATTGTATCACCTGTTTTATTTATGGTAAAAACTGTTTTATTTTATTCAAATTCAATAAAAAGATAACGATCTTTATTAGCTAAATCTTTTAATATTGATACTTTTGCTTGTTTTAAATATTTATTTATTATTTTTTCTAATTCTTCTTTTTGATTCATTCCAATTTCAAAAGCTATTAATTTAGGCTTTTTAACTAATTTGCTTATTTTTTTAATTATTTCTTCATAAAAATATAAACCTTTATTTGGGGCAAATAAAGCATTTTGTGGTTCAAATTTTGTTTCTTCGCCTACTTTTTCATCATAAGCAACATAGGGTGGATTACTTATAATTACATCATAGTTACTTAAATCTTCTTTTAGCATGTCACTTTGGTAAAAATTAATTGTAACATTATTTAATGAAGCATTTTCCATAGCTAGTGTAAGAGCTTTTTTAGATATATCAATTGCTTTTATTGTACATGGGATATTTTTCTTTAAGGCAATTGATATACAACCACTACCGGTTCCTAATTCTAATATTTTGGGATTTTGAATCTTTCTTTTTTTTATTTTTTCAATAGTATGCTGAACTAAAAATTCTGTTTCAAAACGAGGAATTAAAACCCTTTCATCTACTTTAATTATTGTATTAATAAATTCAACATTGCCAATTAAATATTGAACTGGATAATGTTCGTTTAATTTTTTGATTATATCGTTTAAGTTGTTAGGATATTTTTTCTTTAAAATTTGCCAATCTATATCAGTTATAAAATCTGGTTTCATTTTTTCTCCCTTTAATTAAAAAACAGGTTATTCGCCTGCTAATTTTCTTTTTAAATCCTCAGTTATTAAGGCTTCAATTATTGGATCTAATTCGCCATCCATAACTCTATCTAAACTCATAACAGAAAATCCTATTCGATGATCTGTGACTCTATTTTGAGGATAATTGTATGTTCTAATTTTTTCTGAACGGTCTCCTGTTCCAATTTTACTTTTTCTAGCACAGCCAACTTCTTTTTCTTTTTCAGCTTGCATTTGATCATATAATTTGATTTTTAATAATTTCATGGCCTTATCTTTGTTTTTTAATTGGCTTCGTTCATTTTGACAAGTTACAACGGTATTAGTTGGAAGATGAGTTATTCTGACTGCAGAATTTGCTGTATTTACTGATTGTCCACCAGCGCCACTAGAATGATATACATCTATTTTTAAATCACTTTCTTTAATATCGATATCAATATCTTCAACTTCTGGCATTACTAAGACTGTAGCTGTTGAAGTATGCACTCTACCTTGAGTTTCAGTTACTGGTACTCTTTGAACACGATGAGCTCCACTTTCATATTTTAATTTACTATAAACATTTTCACCTTTAATTGTACAAGATACTTGAGAAAATCCACCTGAAGTTCCTTCTACTTGATGATCTATTTCAATTTTCCATCCTTGCTTTTCAGCATAATAAGTGTACATTCTAAGCAAATCGCCAGCAAAAATGTTTGCTTCGTCTCCACCAGCAGCTCCTCTTATTTCCATAATAATATTTTTACCATCATTTTCATCTTTAGGAATTAGTAAAATTTCTAATTCATGATTAATTTTTTCTAATTTTTCAGTATTATCAATTATTTCTAACTCGGCCATTTCTTTTAATTCTGGATCATTTACTAATGATTTAGCTTCATTTAAATTGTTTTCAGCTGTTAAATATTCTTCATATTTATCAACGATTTCTTTCAAATCGCTTTGTTCTTTTGAAAGTTTTTTAACTGTTTTAAAATCATTCATTACTTCAGGATCCATAAGTTCTTTGTTAATTTCTTCATAACGAGCTTTAATACTTTCTAACCGTTCTTTCATCTAAATCCGTCCTTTCTTTATTTTTTAAGAAAAGAATCTACATATTTTCTTCATCTTCATCTATAATTACTATATCTTTTAAATCGTCATCATCTGGGTCGTCATCTCGATCTTCATCATAATATGATTCATCAGTTTCTTCTTCAACTGGTTCTTCTTCAATGACATCTTCATATTCTTCATCGTCTTCTTCAACAACAAATTTTTCACTGTGGCGTGTTCTTAAATCCCAATATCCATTTTCTAACATAATAAATTTTTTATCAGTTGTTAACATTCCAAAAAAATCAGCAATTTGATTTTCAAAATCTTTTTCTGTAAGACCAAGAAGATCACATATTTTATGAAACAAATCAGTAATTTTCATTTTTTTATTAGATTCTTCTAATATCAAATATGCTATATCATCATAGCCCATTAATTCTAATTCATCTTTAGGTATATCTTTTAATTTCATTTTTTTATCTCCTTACATTCTTTCTGGTATTTTTATGCTTAATAAGTCTAGCATTTCTTTAATAATATTATTTGCTAATCTTAATACAAATAACCAATCATTTTTTTTATTTTGATCATCTAGATTATTTATATGATTATTTTCATAAAAAGCATTCAAATTTACACATAATTCATATAAATAATTGGCTAATATCGAAGGTAATCTTGTATTAGCACTGTAAATTAGAGTATTTTCTAATTCTAATATTTTTATTCGCAAATTACGATCAACATTATTATAAATTACGTTACTTAAATTTGATTCAACTTTTTCTTCATTATTTAAAATGTTAGCAATTCTTAAATAAGTATATAAAATATATGGTCCAGTTTTGCCAACAACTTCTGAAAATTTGGTTATATCAAAAATATAGTCCTTTTCTCTGTTATTCTGTAAATCAGCAAATTTAATAATTGCATTTACTAAAATATCTAAATCTTCTTCTTTCATATTAGTATTTTTCGAATTAGACTTTAAAAAAACTTCTTTGGTTTCTTTAAATAATTCATCAAGTTTTGGAGCTGTTCCAGCTCTTGTTTTAAATGGTTTTCCATCTTTACCATTGACTGTTCCAAATCCTAAGTGTTCAAATTTTATATGATTTGTTAAGCCAAGTTTTTCACAAACTCGAAATAATTGCGTAAAATGCATTTTTTGACGTAAATCAGTAACATATATAATGTTATCTGGTTTAAAGTCTTCTATTCTTTGATAAATAGTTCCTAAATCTGTAGTTCCGTATAAATAAGCTCCATTGCTTTTTTGAAAAATGAATGGTGGTACTTCTACTTCATCAGTTGGTTTAGAAACATTTACAATTTTTGCTCCATTACTATCTACCAATAAATTTCGTTTTTCTAAATCTTTTTTTACTTTATCAATGTATGGATAAGCATCAGATTCACCATACCATAAATCATAATGAACGTCTAAATAATTATAAATTCTTAAAATATCATCTCCAGATACTTTACGAATCAATTTAAAATATTCTTGGTATTCTTCATTACCATCTTGTAATTCTTTCGTTATTTCAGCACATTTTTGTTTAATTTCTTCATTTTCTTTACATTTTTGACTCATTTCTGGATAAATTTGATCAAGTAATTCTATTGTTATATTTTCTTTGGCAATATTTTTTTCTTTTAAACCATATATTACTTGTCCTATTTGCAAACCATAATCGCCTAAGTGAACATCTCCTATTACTTCATTGTTAAAATATTTTAATATTCTTTTAATTGATTCACCAACGATAGCACTTCTTAGATGGCCAACATGAAGAGGTTTTGCAATATTTGGTCCACCATAATCAATAATAATTTTTTGTGGTTGTGGTAAAGATATATTAAATTTTTCATTTTTACTCATATCAACTATTAAATTATTTATAAATTTATCACTCAAAGTAAAATTAATAAATCCAGGCCGAACAGCTTCTATTTTGCTAAAGTAATCTTCTGTTTCATATATCTCATTAAATTTATTAACAATATTTAAACTTATATCATAAGGATTTTGATGTAATATTTTGGCGTATGAAAATGCACCATCAAATTGATAATCACATAAATCTTTACGATTAGAAATTATTACTTTTGCTTTGATATCATAATGCAAAGTATCTAAGACTTTTTGTAATTTTTCTTCAATAAAATTATTGATCACTTTTCTCTTCCTTTCTCCAATTTTATAATTAAAACATTTTCATGGTCATCAGTTTCAATAAAATAAGATAATTGGATTTCATTTTTATTCTTCAATAGATTAGCATACTCTACTAAAACTTGCAAGTTATATTGTTCTTTTTTTAATATTATTTGACTTTTTTTATTTTTTATGTCAATTAAAAAAGCATATTCATTATTTTCTCTAATAAATTCTCCAGTAATTAAGTTTATATTATGATGCATTTCATTAAGATCAAACGATAAATTATTATCTATAATCTGGCCTAAAATATTTTTTTCATTAATAACTTCTTTATCTCCATTTTTTAAAATAATTTGTAAATTATGTTGCATAATTCACCTCTTTTTTCCGGAACATTATAGCATGAATAAGAAAGAAAAAAAAGAATAATTTTTGTTGGTTTTAAAGCAAATTAAAAATTATTTATATAATTATTTTAAATAGTTTTAATGCTTATTTTTTAAATTAAATATTTTTTCTTATATTTTTTATTTTTTTACTCATAATAATTTTAGGTGTTTTTCATGAAAAAATTTAAATTTATAAGTCGATTATTTTTGTTTTTTTTGTTAAGTGGCATTATATGTTTAACCGGTATTTATGTTTATGCTTTTTTCTCACCTAAATTGGAACTTAAAAATATGGGAAAAGTATTTATATATGATAATGAAAATAATTTAATATATCAAGGATCAGGTTCGAATGATTGGATAAGTTTAAATGATATATCTCAAAATTTAATAGACGCTGTGATTAGTGTTGAAGATAAAAATTTTTATAATCATCATGGATTTGATTTTTTAAGAATTGGCAAGTCATTAGTAACAAATATTAAAAATAATACTAGAATTGGTGCTTCTACAATTAGCCAACAATATATAAAAAATATGTTTTTAACTTTTGATCAAACATGGGCTAGAAAAATAGAAGAAGCTTTTTTAACAATTGAGTTAGAGGTACATTATAGTAAAGATGAAATTTTAGAAGGCTATTTAAATACTATAAATTATGGTGAAGGAAATTATGGAATTGAAGATGCTAGTCATTATTATTTTAATAAAAGCAGTAAAGATTTGACTTTAGAAGAAGCTATAATGTTAGCCGGAATTCCTAAAAATCCTAGCAATTATAATCCGGTTAGTGATTATGAAGCGTGTATTGAAAGAGCTAAGGTTGTAGCTTTAAGTATGCTAAAAAATAAATATATTACTGAAGAGGAATATAATGGTTTATTTCAAAAAGAAATTCCTATTTATGGCAAAAGAGAACAAAATAATTCACAGATGATATTGTATTATCAAGATGCTGTTTTAAACGAATTATCAAATATTAAATCAATTCCAACTTCTTTAATTGAATCCGGTGGTTTAAAAATTTATACTACTTTTGATATGGATGCTCAGACTAAAATGGAAGAAAATATTTTAAAATATATGGGTAATCAAGACGAATTACAAATTGCTAGTGTTATGATTAATCCAACAACAGGTGGTGTAATGGCTTTAACTGGTGGATTAAATTATGCAAAAAGTCAATATAACCGGGCTATTCAAAGTAAAAGACAAGTTGGTAGTACTATGAAACCTTTTTTGTATTACGCTGCTTTAGAAAATGGTCTTGTTGCATCATCAACATTTAAAAGTGAAAAAACAACTTTTTATTTTTCAAATAATCAAACTTATTCTCCAAATAACTATAATAATATTTATGCTAATGAAGAAATCACCATGGCAGCGGCTATCGCTTTTTCTGATAACGTTTATGCCGTTAAAACACATTTATTTTTAGGTTCTGATGTTTTGGTTGATACAGCTCATTTAGCGGGGATTAATGAAGAATTAGTTGGAAATCCTTCCCTAGCGCTTGGAACTAGTGAATTAAATATGCTTGACTTTGCAAATGGTTACACTACTTTGGCAAACGGAGGAGATCAAAAAGATTTATATTTTATCTCTAAAGTAGAAGATTTAAATGGAAATGTTTTATATGAACATAAAAATAAACATAATTATGTTTTGAATAGTAATAGTGTTTATATTCTAAATGAAATGTTAACAAGTACAACAAATTCAGCTTATAGTAGTTACACTACACCGACAGCATTGTCTTTAGCATCTAAAATGAGTAGAAAATATGCTTTAAAAACTGGTACAACTAATACGGATTCATGGGTGGCTGGTTATAATCCGGAACTTTTAATGATGGTTTGGATAGGTAATGATGACGCTAAAGAAATAGATTCTACTGCTAGTTATTATTCTAAAAACATTTGGCTTGATACAATGGAAAGTTATTTAAGTGGCCATGAACCAATATGGTATGAAAAGCCTCAAAATGTTATTGGGCTTATTAGAGATGGAATAACTGGTAAAGAAGATCCTGAAAGCAAAAATAGTACTGTTCTTTATTATGTAAAAGGAACTGAGCTTAATATTGAATCTGTTAGCACAAATGAAAAAGAATGATTTTAATTAATCATTCTTTATATTTATAGTCATTTGGTAATTTCCATTTAAATCAATTTCATCTAAAGATATTTTAAATCCTTGTTTTTCCATTTTTCTTACCATATCTCTGACTTCATTAATAGCTGTTTTTAAATCTATTCCTTTAGATTGCTCAACTATTTGTTCATAATTTGGATCTAATTTTATAACAGAATCCATTGGATCAACAATCTCATTTTCTTTTGAATCTTTTACTTCCTCAATAACATTATTAATGGAAGGTTGTTGTTCATCAAAAAGAAATGGCATTACAGTTTCATTTTCAGAATTTTTAACTGATTCATTTTCATTTAAACTAGAATCATCAAGTACTTCTATATTATCTAATGAAGAATTCTTATTATTTTCAGGATTTGCTTCACTCATACTCATATTAGCAGCTTCATCTTCTAAGAAATTAAAAAATTTATTTGGAATATTTTTAATTTCTTTTTTTGTTTCATTTATTTGATTTGTATCTTGTTCCATTGAATTAACCTCTCTAATAGTATTTTGTTTATTAATATCAGTTGCGTTATTAATCAATTTATTCATATCAGGATTTATATTTACTAATGGCACATCCTCAGTTTTTTCACCTTTAGCTTTTTTTATTTCCATATCTAATTGCCTAACAGTCATTCTTTTAGCAATTATTTTTTTTAACCATTCTGCTTGCTCTTCTTTAGGAAGTACTAATAAACTTCTAGCATGTCTCTCGCTAATTTTTTCTTGTAATAAAGCATCTTGAACTTCAGGAGCTAAATTTAAAAGACGTAGTTTATTGGCAATAGAACTTTGACTTACTCCCATCTTTTCAGCTAATTGTTCTTGAGTCATATATCCTCTATCTAATAGATTTTTATAAGATTTAGCTTCTTCAATTGGTGTTAAATTTCTTCTTTGAATATTTTCAACTAAAGCTATTTCAGCACTTTTATTATCATCTATGTTTGAAATAATTGCAGGAACTTGACGAAGTCCAGCCATAGTTGCAGCTTTAAATCTTCTTTCACCCGCGATTATTTCAAATTTGTTTCCTAATCTTCTTAAAACCAAAGGTTGAATTATACCATGTTGTTTAATTGATTCTGATAATTCTTTTAAACCATCTTCATCAAATGCTAATCTAGGTTGAAATCTATTAGGAATAATATCTTCTATTGCCACTTGTAATACTTTTTGTTCTGTGTTCACAAAAATCAGCCCCTTAATGCCTATTTTCTATAATCTATTTTAGCAAGAATTTCCAATTTAAGCAATATTTATTTTTAAAATTATATGGCTTTTAAAAAAATAAGTTATAAACAAAAGAAGCTTATAGCTTCCCTTTTTTAGATAATTTTTTATTTAAATATTTTATTATTTATAATTTTTTCTTTTTGATTTTATCATAAGTTCTTGGATATATTAAGTTTGTAACTTTATTCTTTTTTATGTTAACAAGTGTTCTTAATCCACCATTTTCTGGTAGTTCAAATTCTTTTTGATCAATTATCTGACATGATAATTTATCAATAGTACTTAATGAATTTTTTAATTCTTCAGATACATTAGCTTTCATTACTAAAAAATTGCCATTTACTTTTAAAGCTGGAATATTTAGCTCCAACAAAATACGTAATTCAGCTACCGCTCTAGATGTTACAAAATCAAAATATTCACGATGACATCTTGTATAATCTTCTGCTCTACTATAGACTGTTTGAACATTTTTTAATTCTAATTTTTTAATGCATTCATTTAAAAAAGTAATTTTCTTATTGTTACTATCTAATAATGTAACTTCTAAATCTGGAAATATTATGGCCAACACAAGTCCAGGAAAACCTGCACCCGTTCCAACATCTAAAAGTTTTCCTGTTTTTAAATTAGCAATTTTAACTAAAGTTAAAGAATCATAAAAATGTTTTAAATATATTTCATCAATTGTTTTAATAGCTGTTAAATTGGTATGTTGATTATATTCAATTAAAAATTGAGCATATTTGTCCAATTTTTCTTGCATGTCCTTTGTTAAATTAATATCTAATTTTTTTATTTCATCATAAAATTCATTTTTGTTCATCTTTACCGTATTCTTTCTTTAAATAAACACTTAATATTGAAATATCTGCAGGATTAACGCCGCTTATTCTTGTTGCTTGACCTAATGATATGGGTCTTATTTTTTCTAATTTCTGACGTGCTTCAGATGCTAAATTTTTTACTTTTTGATAATCAATATCTTTAGGAATCATTTTTTCTTCTAACTTTTGCATTTTAGCAACTTCTTTGTATATTTTTTTAATATAACCATCATATTTGATCATTATTTCTAATTCTTCTTTTATTTCTTCAGAAAATGGAATATTTACCATTTTTTCTAAAAATGTCAATGTTATTTCAGGACGTTTTATTAAATCATATAATGTTTCTGTTGAAGCTGGAATTTCTTTCTGATTTTCAACACATATTTTTTTATTATCTTCAGTAATTTTTAATTTAGTTTCTTTTAAGTATTCTTCACCTTTTTTAATAGCATTTAATCTATTTAAATAATTTTGGTATTGTTCTTTAGTAATACTTCCTACTTTATTCGCATATTCTCTTAATCTTAAATCAGCATTATCATGCCGTAAAATCAATCTAAATTCAGCGCGGGAAGTTAACATTCTATAAGGTTCAGCTGTTCCTTTTGTTACTAAATCATCAATTAATACTCCTATATATGCATCATTTCTTTTTAAAATTAATGGATCTTTATTTTCTAGTTTTAATGCAGCATTAATACCGGCAATTAAACCTTGTCCTGCTGCTTCTTCATAACCACTTGTGCCATTTATTTGACCAGCAGTAAATAAATTTTCAATTATTTTTGATTCAAGTGATGGTTTGATTTGTAAAGGATCTATTGCATCATATTCAATTGCATATGCATATTTAGTTATAATTGCATTTTCTAAGCCACTTAAACTATGAACCATTTTCTCTTGAATATCACGTGGCATAGAAGTTGAAAATCCTTGTAAATACCATTCATCATAATATAAACTTTCTGGTTCTAAGAATAATTGGTGTCTTTCTTTATCTTTAAAACGAACTAATTTATCTTCAATACTAGGGCAATATCTTGGACCTATTCCGGTAACATATCCTCCATACATTGCTGACTTATTTAAATTATCTAAAATTACTTTATGAGTATTTTGATTAGTATAAATTAAATAACATCTTTGTTGTTCATTTATTTTATAAGCTGGTGGATTATCAAAAGAAAATGTCCAATACCTGTTATCTCCATATTCTGGTTGCATTTTAGAAAAATCGATTGAGGAAGCTTTAATTCTTTGGGGCGTTCCAGTTTTTAATCTTTGAATATTAAAGCCATATTTTTTTAAATTGTCACTTAAATAATTACTTCTTGGTTCGCCATGAGGTCCTGATGGCGTATTTTCTGAACCAATTAATACATTAGCTTTTAAATAAGTTCCTGTTGTTAAAATTACGGCATCGCAAAATATTTTATTTTGATCAGCAGTTATTACTCCTTTTACTTTATCTTTTTCTATTATTAAATCTTCTACTGTTGCTTCTAAAATGTCCAAATTATTTGTTTTTTCTAAGGCTTCTTGCATGTTTTTAGGATAAGTTACTTTATCTGCTTGAGCTCTTAATGATCTTACAGCAGGGCCTTTAGAATTATTTAACATTTTGATTTGAAAATGAGAAATATCAGCAATTCTACCCATTAATCCCCCTAAGGCATCTATTTCACGAACAATAATTCCTTTTGCAGTTCCACCAATAGATGGATTACAAGGCATATCACCAATATTTTTTTTATTCATTGTTATTAACAATGTTTTATGTCCTTTAAATGCAGCAATGTGAGCAGCTTCTATGCCAGCATGTCCACCACCTACTACTATAATTTCATATTTCATAATTTTCACTTCTTTTCTAGTTTTTTACTTTCCTAAACAAAATCTTTTAAAAATATTATCTACTAATTCTTCTTCGTAAGATTCTCCAATAATTTTACCTAAGTTTTCCCATGCTTCTTTTATTTCTATAGCTAACATGTCAACAGGAATATCTTTTTTGTTTTCTTCAATAACATGTTCAATATTTTTTAAAGCTTGTTTTGCTAATGTTATTTGTCTAGTATTAAATAAAAATGTTAAATCTTTGTAGCTCATATCATTTAATGAAAAAATATTTAATATTTCTTGTTTTAATTCTTCAATGCCTTTTTTATTAACGGTGCTACCATAAATTATTTTTATTGATGTTTTAAATTCTGTTATTTTTGTTTCAAGATCAGTTTTATTTATAAATATTAAAGATTTTTCTTTTGGTAATTCTTTCATTAAATTCTTATCTTCTTCTGTTAGATTTTCATTATTATTCAAAACTAAAATAGATATATCAGCTTTATTAGCTACTTCTTTACTCTTTTTTACCCCAATTTGTTCTACTAAATCTTTTGTTTCTCTAATGCCAGCTGTATCTATAAAATTTAAATTTATACCGTGATAAGTAATTGTTCCTTCTACAATATCTCTTGTTGTTCCTGATATGTCAGTTACGATGGCTTTATCTTCTTCTAATAAAGTATTTAATAATGATGATTTGCCAACATTAGGTCGACCAATAATAGCTATATTAATACCATTTTTAATAAGTTTGCCATTTTCTGATTCACTGACAATTTTTTGAAGTTCATTTTTTATTTCTGTTAAAGTTGGCTCAATATTCTCTTTAGTAATTATCAACTCATCAATATATTCCGGATAATCAATATTGACTTCAATATTAGCTAGTAATTGAACCATCTTTTCGCGTAAAGATTGAATTAATGAAGTTGTTTTACCACTTAAGCCATTTAAAGCCATTTTTCGAGCATTTTCATTTTTGGCTTCTAGTAAATCACTGACACTTTCAGCTTCTAATAAATTGATACGTCCATTTAAAAAAGCTCTTTTTGTAAACTCACCTGGTTCAGCTAATTTAGCTCCATTAATTAGTAATAATTCTAGTATTTTATTTGCAGTTATATTTCCACCATGACAATTAATTTCAACTACATCTTCCTTTGTGTATGTTTTAGGTGCTCGCATAAGCATTACTAAAACTTCATCTATTATTTTTTCACCATCTTTTATAAAACCATAATGAATTGTATGTGATGGAGCTGTAATAAATTTTTTATTACTAAATATTTTATCTACTATAATTATAGCTTCTGGTCCACTAACTCTTACAATATTTATTGCTCCAACTCCTAAACTACTTGTTGAAATCGCGGCAATTGTAGAATCCATTTAAATTCACTTCCATTCGCGGGTATTATATCATTTTTTTGTTAATAAGTAAAAAATTATTTCCCGGGAAATAATTTTTAGTTTTAAAAGATTTTTATCATATATTATTAAATTTAAAAAGCAGATTATTTATCTTCTGCTTTAATGATAATGTGACGATTAGGTTCTTCTCCTTCACTGACCGTTGAAACGCCTTTAAATTTTGCTAATTTATTATGAATTATTCTTCTTTCATATGAATTCATGTTTTCCAAAATTGCATCAGTTTTTGTTTCTCTAACTTCTTTAGCAACTTTTAAAGCTAATCTTTCTAAATATCTAATTCTTTTTTCTTTGTAATTTTCAACGTCTAAAACTACTTTAGGATGAACATGCCAATCATTATTTATTTTGGCTTTTAATAAAGTTTCTAAAGCTTTTAATGTTTGACCATTTTTTCCAATCAAAATTGAATTATTATTTGAATACATAGTAATATTATATATTTCATCGTTAATACTTGTTTCAAATTTTACTTCTAAGCCTAATTCTACTATTACATCTTTTAAATAATTCTTCATTTCTTCTAAAAGTTCTTGATATGAAATAGCAGAAACTTGATATATTTTTCCTTTAAATAGCCCTCCTTTTTTTTCTTCAGTAGTATAATATATATTATCTGTATGAAGAATGTTTTTTGCTTCTTCTACTGCTTCAATTAAAGTTTTTGCTTCTACTAAAGTTGGCATTCTACTTCACTTCCTTTTTGCTTTTTTTCTTTTCAACTTTTTTTTCTTTATGTTTAATTTCAATAACTTTTGAATCATGCTGATCTTTTGCTAATATTCTTTTAATTATATAATTTTGAATTACAGCAAAACCATTTGTAACTATCCAATAAAAGGCTATGGCTGTAGGTAAACTAAATGAAGCTATAGAGATACTTATAATCATAAACATAAACATAAAATTCATTTGTTTCATCATTTCATTATTTTGATCATTTTTCATAGTATTTTTAAATGAAATATATGTTGTAGCAACTATTAAGAATATTAAAACTATATAAATATATTGTCCTTCAGCTAAGCCTTTCCAAGGAGTCATACCAAGGTGCATTCCAAATAGCTGTCCTTCAAAAATTGCTGGAACTTCATTAATAGCTGCTAAAAATGCAAAGAATAACGGAATTTGAATTAATGCAACTAAGCAGCCAGATACGGGATTAATTTTATATTTTTGATATACCATCATAGTTTCTTGACTTTTAGCCATCATAGCATCACTGTCTGTTCTGCCAGCATATTTCTTTTCTATTCGCGCAATCTCTGGTTGAGCTTTTTGTAAATTGTTTGACTGACGCATGCTTTTAATTGATAGTGGCATTAAAATTAATCTAATTAATAACCCAACAATCATTACAGAAATACCAAAGTTATTAAATAAAAAGCCAACTTGCAAAATAATATAAGCTAATGGTCTTACCAATAAAGCTTGCCACAAACCATCATACTTATTTGAATTTAAATTGAAATCCTTACAAGAAGGTAGTTCCTCTACAGGGGTATTTAATTGATCTGCATGACTTTCATATATTCTATATAACTCAGAATCTTTTTCTGGTTGGCATAATATATTTTTTTGAACACTTTGCCCAGTTACTTCATTTACAAGAATATTTCCATTCTCATCTTTTAAATAATCGTCAGAGCCACAGCCGCTTGCCATAAAAATAATGGCAATTAAAATTAATGCTAATACTCTATTTTGTTTTTTCATTGTTTCTCCTTTTCTCTACTAAATCTAAAAAACTTGATTTTAAATCCTCAAAATTTAAATCTTTAGTGCTTTCTTTCATTATTATAATATAATCTTTATTGATGTTCAAATTTTTTTTCCATTCATCTATAATAACCCGCATTCTTCTTTTTAATTTATTTCTGTTTACTGCATTACCTAATTTTTTTGAAACTGCTATTCCAAAGTGTGGATAATCATAATTTCCTTTCCTTATATATATAGTGAAATTTTTATTCTTAATATATTTTTCATTTTTGATAATTTTGTTAAACTCTTCATGCGATTTAATCATTTCTATTTTTTTCATTAGTGTTCTCCCCTATTCAAAAAAAAAGCCACATAAAAGATGTGGTTTTATTTACATAATTTTTTGCGTCCTTTTTTTCTTCTGTTTTTTAAAATATTTGTTTCTTTACGAGCAAAAAAGCCATGTTTTTTTGCTTTTTTACGTTTATTTGGTTGATAAGTTCCTACCATAGTTCTTTCCTCCTTTTTCTAAAGCTCTCTTATTATAATATTAAAATTGTAAAAAAGTCAATAATTACTGGCTAATTAAGTGCATTGTTGATAATTAATAACATTTCTAATAGCTTTATTTTTAATATTTATCGTAAAAAAAATTATTTATCAACTTATACACAGAATGTTAATAACTTTTATTAACTTTATAAACTTGTTAACAAGTTAAAATTTATTTCAATGTGGATAATGTGGATAACTGCTTTTAAATATTATTAATAAAGAAATAATTTTGTTGATAAGTTGTTAATAGTATGTTAGTATACATTTTAGACTTTTAAATTTATTGAAAAAAGTGTAGAATAATGTTAGTTATTGTTAAAGCGGGGTGGTTTCATGGGCGAAAAAGATCTTTGGCAATCGGTTTTAGATGAAATATATCCAGAAGTTAATACAGCTTCTTTTCATGCTTGGTTTAATGACTTAAAACTAATAAAAATAGAGAATAATAAAGTGTATATTCAAGTGCCTATGGAAATACATAAGCGAATTTTAACGCAAAACTATTATACTTTAATAGATGATGCTTTTTATAAAGTTACTAATCACAATTATGAATTCGAATTTTTATTAAAAGAGGAAATTGATTCAAAAATTAAAGTTTATAATTTAGAACAAAATGTGGATAATGTTAATAATGTGGATAACTCTTTAAATTCGACTAAACCAAAAGTGGAAAAAGAAGATGAAAAATGGGAATCAAATTTAATTCCAGAGTTAAATTTTGATAATTATGTAGTGGGGGATTCTAATAGGCTGGCTAAGACGGCTGGAATGATTGTTGCTGAACAGCCTGGTAAAGTGCATAATCCTTTATTTATATATGGAAAAAGTGGTTTAGGTAAAACTCATTTAATGCACGCGATAGGAAATTACATTGTTAATAACTCACATAAAAAGGTTTTGTATACAACTAGTGAAATGTTTAAAGATGATTATATTAACATTATTAATACAGAAAATAAGGGAAATAATATTCAGGTAGCGGCTGACTTTAAGAAAAAATATCGAGAAGTTGATGTTTTAATTATTGACGATATTCAATATTTAGTCGGAGCCGAGAAAACACAGCAAGAATTCTTTCATACGTTTAATGCTTTACATCAAGCAAATAAGCAAATAATTATTAGTTCTGATCGCAGTCCTGATGATTTAAAATTACTTGAAGAAAGACTTAGAAGTCGATTTATGTGGGGATTACCTGTTGATATTTATCCACCTGATTTTGAACTTCGATGTAAAATAATTAAATCCAAAATAAAAAATACGTCTATTGCTAATAAAATTGACGAAAATGTTATTGAATATATTGCTAATAATTGTCAAAATGATGTTAGATTTCTAGAAGGGGCAATTAATAGGCTTATGGCCTATACTGCGATGATTGTACCTGATGTAATTGATTTAAACTTTGCTATAGAAGCTTTAGCTGATTTTGTAAATCATAATATTTATAGTAAAAGTAGTATTGAGAGTATTCAAAAAGCTGTAGCAGATTATTACAAGATTACTATTGATGATTTAAAAGGAAAAAAGAGAAGTGCTAATATAGCTTATCCTAGACAAATAGCTATGTATTTATCAAGAACATTAACAGAAGAAAATTTAAATAGAATAGGGTTAGAATTTGGAGGAAGAGATCATTCAACAGTTATTCACGCATGTGATAAAATAACAAGTGATTTAAAAAACAATCCAGCTTTAGAACAACAGCTTAAGGAAATTCAAAATAAAATGTAATGTTGATAATTATTTTAATTGTGCATACTTATTAACTTAAAAATTGGTCTTTAAAGCCTTTAGTATAAGCATTTTTAAAGAGTTATCCACATTATCCACCGTATTAATAATATAAATATATAAATTATAATAAGAAAGAGGGAAAAAAATGAAATTTGCAATTGAAAAAAGTATATTATTAGAAAATTTAAATAATGTTATAAGAGGAATATCAACAAAAAATGTTATACCTGTATTAAATGGTATAAAATTTGAATTAAAAGATGAAGGTTTAACATTAATTGCTAGTGATAGTGAATTAACTATTGAATCTTTTATTGAAAGTAAATATATTAAAAATATAGAAAGTACTGGAACAATAATTATTAGTAGTAAGTATATACTAGATATAATAAGAAAAATGCCTAGTGATATTATAAATTTTGAAATGATGGATAGTTTAAAAATTAAAATTTATTCTGATTTTAATCAATATAATTTAAATTGTTTAGATCCAAGTGAATATCCTGCAATAAAGTTGATAAGTCATAAAGATCCTATAATTATAAAAGCTAATGTTTTAAAAGAGTTGATAAACCAAACTTCTTTTGCAATATCTACTCAAGAGTTAAGACCAATATTAACTGGTATTAATATGAAAATAAATGGTGATTTGTTTGAAGTTATTGCAACAGACTCTTATCGTTTAGCTAAAAAAAATATAAAATTGGATAATACTGTGGATAACGATGTTAACATTGTTATTCCTGGAAAAAATATTATTGAATTAGAGCATATTTTAGTTGATGATGAAGATGTTTATATGAATGTCTTTAATAATAGAGTATTATTTCAATATAAAAATTTGAAATTTCAAACAAATATTTTATCTGGAAGTTATCCAAATACTTCAAACTTGATTCCAACCGAATTTGAAATAATAGTTCAAACTAAAAAAAGTGAATTTATGGGAGCAGTTGATAGAGCAGCATTACTTACTCAAGGAAAAGATAAAAATATTATTAAAATGAAAATAGAAAATAAAGAAATGATTATTAATTCCTATGCTTCTGAAATAGGTAAAACAGAAGAAAAATTGATGATTGATACTGATGAAAAATCAAATATTGATATATCTTTTAGTGCTCGTTATATGATGGATGCATTAAAAACGATTAAAGACGATGATATTTTAATTTTATTAAATAATGATGTTAAACCTATTGTTATTAAATCTTTAACTGATGAAAGTTTAATTCAACTTATTTTACCTATTAAAACTTATTAAAAATGTGTAAATTGCACATTTTTTTGTTTGTTCGACATATTTTTTCTATTTTATATGATAGCCTAAATGCAATTTTCATATGAAATGGGGGAAATTTGTTATGGAAACACAATATGAAATTAATGAAGAAACGATGGCTATTTTAACTATTGATAATAATAGTTCAGAAGTATTTGAAGTTAATAACCATTATATTATATCTAAGGCTTCAAATAAGATAATGGAAGATAGTTGTCGATATTTTGGAAGTTCTTTAGATGGACGACGAAAAGGTACTGAATATATGATAGGCATTTCTTATAAACCTCCTATTATAGTAGAAGAAAGTAAAGAATTAATTTTTTTTCCTACTTCTAATTCAAGAGAGAATAGTAATTGGATAGGTTTAAAATATATAAAATCATATTATAGAGAAGGAGAAAATTTGTTTTTAAAATTTCAAAATGATGTTAAAGTACAGCTTAATATATCATATGGTATTTTAGATAATCAGGTTTTAAGAGCTACTAGGTTAGAAAGTGCTTTAAGAGGAAGGAAAATAGCAAAAAAAACTATAAAATAGTCAAATTTTATGATATAATGTTTATAGGTATAGGAGTATTAGTATACCTATATTTTTTCTATAAATAAAAATTAAGGGGCAATTTTATGAGAATTGATGTTTTAAAGTTATATAATTTTCGAAATTATAGACAATTAACTATTTCTTTTCATCCACAACTTAATATTATTTATGGAAAGAATGGTTCAGGAAAAACAAATTTAGTAGAAGCAATTTATGTTTTAGCTTTATCAAGGAGTTTTCGATTAGTAGGAGATAAAACGTTAATAATGGATGATTTTTCTAAATGCATTATTGAAGGAAAAATTGTGGATAACTATGTTAATTATTATCAGATAATCTTAACAAAAGATGGTAAAAAGGTATCTATTGATCACAACAAAGTTGCTAAATTATCTGATTATATATCTAAAATTCCAATAATTTTATTTCATCCTGACGATTTAAGATTTATTAAAGATACTCCAAGTACCAGACGAAAAACAATAAATATTTCTATTTCAGAATTAGATATTAATTATCTTAAATATTTAAACAATTATAATAAACTATTAAAACAGCGCAATGCTTATTTAAAGCAAATGTTTATAAATGGTAATAGTGAAAGTGATTATTTAGATATTTTAACAGATAAGCTAATTAAATATGGCATTTTAATTAATGAAAAAAGGGCTGAATTTGTAAATCTAATTAATTCTTTTATTGATGATTTTTACACTAAAATATCTGGTATAGAAAAATTAGAAATTAATTATATTTCTTCTTTTAATGGTTTAAATAAAGATCAAATTGTTGATTTATATAAAAAATCATTAGCAAAAGATTTAAATTTTGGTAAAACAAATATTGGTGTTCATATGGATGATTTAAAATTTTTATTGCAAAATAAAGATTTAAGAGATTATGGGAGTGAAGGCCAACAAAAAAACGCTATTATAGCGTATAAGTTTAGTGAAATAGAAATATTTAAAAAATTAAAAGGTTGTTATCCAATTTTAATTTTAGATGATTTATTTAGTGAATTAGATAGTGATAAGATTAAAAATATTTTATTTTTATTAAAAAAGGATGTTCAAACTTTTATAACAACAACGGAAGTTGATAAGTTTAAGCTTTTGGATAAATTAGCTTATAAACAAATAAGAATTCAAGATGGTGAAGTAGTAGAGGAGAGTGAATATGAAAGAAGATAATAATTATGGAGATAGTGCTATTCAAGTTTTGGAAGGCTTAGAAGCAGTTAGAAAACGTCCAGGAATGTACATAGGTAATACTAACGAAGCCGGATTACATCATTTAGTATGGGAAATTGTTGATAATGCTGTTGATGAAGCTTTGGCTGGTTATTGTGATGATATCGAAGTAGAAATTGAAAAAGGAAATGCTATTACTGTTAAAGATGATGGTCGTGGTATGCCAACTGGTATGAATAGTAAAACTGGTTTATCAACAATTGAAACAATCTTTACAGTGTTACATGCTGGTGGTAAATTTGGTGGCGGCGGATACAAGGTCAGTGGTGGCTTACATGGTGTAGGTGCTAGTGTTGTTAATGCTTTATCTGATTGGTTAGAAGTAAGAGTTTATCGTGATGGTAAAGTTTATTTTCAACGTTTTGAAAATGGTGGACATCCTGTAGAACCTTTAAAGGTAATTGATAAATGTAGTGAAGATAGAACTGGTACAACCGTTACTTTCCATGCTGACCCAACAATGTTTGAAACAACTATTTATAATTGGGATATTTTATATAAAAGATTGCAAGAAATGGCTTTTTTAAATAAAGGAATTAGAATTACTTTAATTGATCATCGTGAAGATGAAAAGAAAGTTATTTTTCATTATAATGGCGGTATTATTGAATATGTTCAAATGCTTAACAAAAATAAACAACCTTTATTTGATGATGTTGTTTATGTTGAAGGAAAAGAAAATGATGTTTTGATAGAAGTAGCTATGCAATATAATGATAGCTATAATTCAGCAATTTATTCTTTTACCAATAATATTCACACTACTGAAGGTGGAACTCATGAAGATGGGGTAAAACAAGCTTTAACAAGAGTTATTAATAATTATGCTAAACAAAATAAACTTTTAAAAGATAATGATGATAGTTTGACAGGTGATGATGTAAGAGAAGGAATTGTTATGATTGTTTCTTGTAAGCATCCAAATCCTCAATTTGAAGGACAAACTAAGACAAAATTAGGTAATAGTGAAGTTAAAAAGATTGCTAGTGATGTTTTTGGAAATGGTTTAGAACGTTTTTTAATGGAAAATCCAGATGCTGCAAGAGCAATTGTTGAAAAATGTATGACTGCTTCTAGAGCTCGTTTAGCAGCTAAAAAAGCTCGTGAATTAACCAGACGAAAAGGGGATTTAGATATTACTAATTTTTATGGAAAGTTATCAGATTGTAAGAGCAAAGACCCTTCTGAATGTGAAATTTTTTTAGTCGAGGGTGATTCAGCTGGTGGATCTGCTAAAAAAGGCAGAAATAGTATGACTCAAGCTATATTACCTTTACGTGGTAAAATTTTAAACGTTGAAAAAGCTCGTTTGGATCGTGCTTTATCTAATGAAGAAATTAGAACGATTATTACTGCTTTTGGTACTGGTATAGGCGATGATTTTGATTTATCTAAGCTTCGTTATAATAAAATCATTATTATGACTGATGCAGATGTTGATGGTGCTCATATTAGAGTTTTGTTATTAACACTGTTTTACCGCTTTTTTAAACCAATTGTTGAAGCTGGACATGTTTATGCAGCTCAACCACCTTTGTTTAGTATAAAGCATGGTAAAAACATAAAATATGTTTTAACAGAGGAAGAAAAAAATGATTATATTTCAAAATTACCATCTAATACTAAATATGAGATAGCTAGAATGAAGGGGTTAGGCGAAATGGACGCTGATGAACTTTATGAAACTACAATGGATATCGAAAAAAGAATATTAAGACAAATAACAGTTGATGATACAATAGCAGCTGATGAGATTTTTTCTACTTTAATGGGTGAAGAAGTTGAACCTCGTCGAAAGTTTATTGAGGAAAATGCTCAGTATGCTGATTTGGATATTTAGGAGGTAAATGATGGATAAGTTAGAAAAAAATAATATTGTAACAGAAGTTAGTAAATCATTTGTTGATTATTCCGTTAGTGTAATTACATCTCGGGCATTACCTGATTTAAGAGATGGTTTAAAACCTGTTCATAGAAGAATTTTATATTCTATGTATCAATCAGGATATACATCAGACAAGCAACATAAAAAATGTGCTCGTATTGTCGGTGATGTTATGGGAAAATTTCACCCTCATGGTGATTCATCAATTTATGATGCTTTAGTAAGAATGGCTCAAGATTTTAGTTATCGTTATCCTTTAATTGACGGTCATGGAAATTTTGGTAACATGGATGGTGATGGTGCCGCTGCAATGCGTTATACTGAGTCACGTTTAGCTAAAATTTCAAATGAATTATTAAGAGATATTAATAAAAATACAGTAGATATGACACCAAATTTCGATGAATTGGAGGTTGAACCAGTAGTTCTTCCTAGTCGTTTTCCAAATATTTTAGTTAATGGAACTATGGGTATTGCTGTTGGTATGGCAACTAATATACCACCACATAATTTAGGAGAAGTTATAGATGGTTGTGTTGCTTATATAGATAATCCAGAAATTGATACTGTTGGTTTAATGCAATACATTAAAGGTCCAGATTTTCCAACAGGCGCAACAATTTTAGGTAATAGTGGTATTAAAAAGGCGTATGAAACAGGACGAGGAACTATTACTATTAGAAGTAAGGCTTCTATTGAAGAAAAGAATGGAAGGTATCAAATTGTATTTAATGAAGTTCCATATGGTGTTAATACTTTGGAATTAAAAAATAAAGTTGCTGAATTAGTTCATAATAAAATAATTGAAGGAATTTCAGATTATCATTCTGATTTAAAAGATGGTATAAAAATTACAATTACTTTAAAAAGAGATGCTAATCCACAAGTTGTATTGAATAATCTTTATAAACATACATCATTTCAAACAACTTTTGGAATTATATTGTTAATGATAGATCAAGGTGTTCCAAAAACACTTGGTTTAAAGGATATTATTAGTAAATATATTGATTTTCAAAAGGAAGTTATAATTCGAAGAACAAAATTTGATTTGGAAAAAGCTGAGGCTAGAGTTCACATTTTACAAGGTTTAAAGATAGCTTTGGATCATATAGATGAAGTTATTAAAATTATTAAGGAAAGTAAAACTGATGTTCAAGCTAAGGAAACTTTAATTAATCGTTTTGGATTAACTGAAATTCAATGTGACGCTATTTTAGAAATGAAGTTAAGACGTTTAACAGGATTAGAAAAGGAAAAAATCGAATCTGAATTAAATGAATTATTGAAAAAAATAGAAGAATTAAAATCAATATTAGCTAGTGATGAGAAAGTTTTAAGTATTATTCGTACTGAATTATTGGAAATTAAAGATAAATATGCAGATGAACGTCGAACAGATATTGATATGACTGCTATTGAATATATTGAGGATGAATCTTTAATTCCAGAAGAAGATGTTATGGTAGCATTAACTAATAAGGGTTATATAAAAAGAACAACGACAGACACCTTTAAAGCTCAAAATAGAGGCGGTGTAGGTGTAAAAGGAATGGCTACTAATGATGAGGATTTTGTTGAACACTTAATTAACTTATCAACTCATGATTATGTCTTATTTTTCACAAATAAAGGCAAAGTTTATCGTTTAAAAGGATATGAAATACCAGAATTTAGTAGACAATCTAAAGGTATTCCAGTTATTAACCTTTTACAAATAGATAAAGATGAATCAATTAATTCTATTATACGTATAGATAAAGATAACAAATTTAAGTATTTACTTTTTGCAACTAAGAAGGGTATTATTAAGAAAACATCAATTGAGGAATTTGATAATATTAGAACAAATGGTAAAATTTGTATTACATTGCGTGAAAATGACGAATTGATCGGAGTTAGAAAAACTACTGGTAATGATATGATAATTCTTGGTTCTAGCGCTGGTAGAATGGTTAAGTTTAATGAAAATGAAATTCGTGTTATGGGTAGAACCGCAAGTGGTGTAAAGGGCATTAATTTAAATGATAACAATTGTATTGGTGTTGAAATTGCTAATGATGATGATAAAATTTTGATTGTAACTGAAAAGGGTTATGGTAAGCAAACAAACGTTCGAGAATATCGCCAAACCAGCCGTGGAAGTAAAGGAGTGAAAGCCTTAAATATAACTGATAAAAACGGAAGTATTGCTGCATTTAAATTGGTTGGTAATGACAATGATGTTGTTATTATTACTAATACTGGTATGATTATTAGATTACCTTTAGATCAAGTTTCAACTCTAGGCAGAGTTACACAAGGTGTTAGATTAATACATTTGAAAGATGGTCAATTTGTTGCAACCATAAGTATTGTTGATCATGAAACGAAGGAAGATAATATTAGTGAAGAATAATATTATCTTTTTTTATATGTTCCACGTGGAACATATAAAAAATGTTTATAACTTAATGTTTCACGTGAAACATATAAAATACGATTATATTAATATATAATAAATTAAATTATTTTTAAAATCATTTTATAAATCATCAATTTTTACTAATCAAAGCATTTTTAAAAATTAAATGTTTATAACAATGTTCCACGTGGAACATAAATAATCAAATTAGAAAATAATTTAATATAATTTTAATATTAAATACTTATTTATTTTAAATTCTATATATTTTTTAAAATTATTTTTATTTTAGTTTATAAATAATAAATAATAAGTGGATAACCAATGTTCCACGTGGAACATTGGTTTTTATATGTATAAAATTATATTGAATATTAAAGTAATAATTAAAAAAAAAATTATTTATAATATAATTTATAATAAATTTTTAAAAGTTAACAACTATGTTTCACGTGAAACGTTAAGTTATTTAAAAAATATAATATTTTAGTTAATAAAATAAATAAGTATGTAATTTTCAAAAAAATAAAAAATTTTAATTGTAGTTTAATATTAAATTTTGAATTTTATTTAATATTTATTTAATATTTGGCTTTTTTATTAGTGGATAACTAATGTTCCACGTGGAACATATGTGATTAATAAATATAATTTATGAAAAGTGTACAATTAATTTTAAATTATAGTTAAAAAAGTTTAATATTGGATATTTTAAACATACATTTTTATTATATGTTAATAAGTCTATGTTTCACGTGAAACATGTTGAAATAATTGTATTTTTTATTAAAAATTATAAATTGTTTTGATTATAACTAAAATTTTTAATGTTCCACGTGGAACATATGATTTTTTGGTTGCTTTTTCTTTAATATTTTGATATAAGTATTTTGTGCAACAAATAAATTGTAATCTGGTCAGGATCGGAAGATAGCAGCCACATCAATCCCTGTTTGTGTGCACTTTTTTATTGGAGGAATTTAAATGGTGCACTTTTTTGATATTTGTATAGAAGAAGCAAAAAGAAGTTATCAACATGATGATGTGCCTGTTGGAGCTATTATTGTAAAAGATAATGAAATTATTGCTAAATCTCATAATACTAGGCAAAAAAATAATGATATTTTAGGTCATGCTGAAATTAATGTAATAAAAAAAGCCGCTAAAGCATTAAATCGCTGGAATTTAAGTGATTGTGAGTTATATGTAACTTTAAAACCTTGTTCTATGTGTTTAGAAGTAATAAAACAGGCTAAAATATGCAAAGTTTTTTATTTATTAGATAAACTTGACTATAAAAAAGAGTTTAATAAATGTAAAATGTGTAAAGTTAATGTAAATCAAGAAGGAAATATCGAACAAATGTATTCTGAGATGCTTTCTGATTTTTTTAAAGAAAAAAGAAGAAAAAATATGTTATAATATTTTTGTTTAATTTTATTGGGAGGTTGTTATGGAATACAAAGTTTTATATAGAAAATATAGACCCGATTCTTTTAAGAAAATTATAGGTCAAGATTATACCGTTAAAATGCTTCAAAATGCAATTATTCACAATAAAATTGCTCATTCTTATCTTTTTACTGGACCAAGAGGAACTGGTAAAACTAGTACAGCTAAAGTTTTTGCTAAAACTATCAATTGTGAGCATCTTGTGGATGGTGAGGCATGCGGTAAATGTAATTCTTGTTTATCATTTAATAATAGCCCTGATATAATTGAAATAGATGCAGCTTCAAATAATGGTGTTGATGATATAAGAGAACTTATTAACAATGTTAAAATAGCCCCTACTGAAAGTAAATATAAAATTTATATTATTGACGAAGTTCACATGATGACTCCTAGTGCTTTTAATGCATTATTATTAACTTTGGAAGAACCACCAGCACATGCTATTTTTATTATGGCAACTACGAATGTTGAAAGTGTACCTATAACTATATTATCTAGATGTCAGAGATTTAATTTTAATAAAATTTCTCTTGATGATTTAGTAAAGCAAATACATACAATATGTACCGAAGAAAATATTTCAATAACTGATGATGCTGTTTTGGAAATTGCAAATTTATCAGAAGGTGGAATGCGAGATGCACTAAGTTTACTAGATCAATTATCTGCTACTGGTGATGAAATAACTATTGATAAAATATTGGTAAATTATGGTTCTATTTCATTAAAATTTATTAAAGATTTATTAAAATTTGTTGAAAATAAAGATATTGAAAATATTCATAAAGCTTTTTTAGAGTTACAAAATACTTCTTCAGATTATAAGGTGTTTATAAAAAAAATTGTGCAAGAATTGTCAAATGAAGGTATATCTATTCTTGAATCTAATTATTCTGGCAACTTTAGTTATAAGCAAATTAAAAAAATAGTCTTTGAATTAAATGATATTTTAAATAAAGTAAATATAAATATTAATCCTTTTATTTTGATTGAAATGGTTTTTTTAGAATCTTTAAATTATGAAAATAATGAAATAGAAAATAAAAATGTTAATAACTATATGGAAAACGTTGATAATATTTTAAATAATAGCAATGAAAAAAAGAAAATTGATTTTGGTTTAAAGGAAAATAAAAAAGAAAGTAAAGTTATTGAAAAAGAAAATGATAAGGAATATTTGGAAAAATTAAAAAAAATAAGAGTTAATAATTGTTTTTCTAATGCAAAAAAAGAATTTTTAAATAATTTTCAGTCGAAATGGCAAGAAGCAATAGATGATGACAATATTAAGCCTAATATAAAGTCCTTTTTATTGGATTCTAAAATAGTTGCAGCATCTGATGAAAATTGCATAATTACGGCTAAATTAAAAAGTACTGTTCATTTAATTAATCATAATTTAGATGAATTAACTAATGAATTAAATAAGTATTTTGAAAAAAAAGTATGTTTCATAGCGTTAGATGAAAATGAATGGCAAAGTGCTCGGCAAGAATATGCTCAAACTATTAAAAATGGTGGGACATATACTAAAATGTCAGAAGATGAAATTGAAGAATTAAAGCCAAAAAACAAATCTGATATTGAAGAAATTGCCACAAATGTATTTAATCGTGATAAAATAGAAATGGTTTAAGAAAGAGGGTAATTGTATGAATATGCAAAGTATAATGGCTCAAGCACAAAGAATGCAAAGAGATATTCAGAAAAAAAAGGATGAAATTAATGCAAAATTATTTCCCGGGAAATATGAATTTGTCGAAGTTACTTTAAACGGTAAAAAGGAAATGGTACGTTGTAAAATAAATAAAGAAAGTTTAGATGCATCTGATATGGAGTTATTAGAAGACTTTATTGTATTAGCAACAAAAAATGCAATTCAACAAATTGATCAAGAAATTCAAGCTAAAATGGGTCAATATGCTGGGATGTTAGATGGTTTGATGTAAAATGGGAATTTATCCAAAAACTTTTGAAAATTTAGTTGAATCTTTTAAAAAATATCCTGGTATTGGCGAAAAAAATGCTGAAAGAATGGCCCTTGCTACATTAGATATGCCGTTAGAAGATATTGATTTAATGAGTGAATCTTTAGTAAATGGGAAAAAAAAATTACATCCTTGTAGTATATGTGGTTATATGACTGATCAAGATATTTGTAGTATTTGTAGTAATGAAAATAGAAATAAAAATTTGATTTGTGTAGTTGAAGATTATAGAAGTGCATTTGCTTTTGAAAAAGTTGGAAAATTTAATGGAGTATATCATGTTTTAAATGGATTAATTTCACCTATGTTAAATATTGGATACGATGATATAAATTTAGCTTCTTTAATAAAAAGAGTTGATAAATTAGAAAATCCCGAATTGATTTTAGCTTTAAAAAGTACAATGGAAGGAGAAACAACAACTGCATATATTAAAAAGAAATTTGAAAATAAAAATGTTATTATTAGTAGACTATCTTATGGAATTCCTATGGGAGCGGAGATTGAATATTTAGATATGGTAACTTTAGATAAAGCTTTGTATGATAGGAAAATAATATCTAAATGATTGTTTTAAATTAAAAATTATGCTATTATTGTTTTAATGGAGGGATATTTATGACTAATGAAATAATAAGATCTTATTTGCTTGCAAATAAATTAAAAGATGTTTTACGTACTGGATGGTTGGAAGTTAAAATTTCTGGAGAAAGAATTGAATCAGTAGCTGAACATATTTATGGAAGTATTGTTTTGGCTAATATAATGAATAAAGTATATGAATTAAATTTAGATATGTTAAAAGTTATTAATATGATTATTGATAAGGAATCAGAAAAAATTTTTATGGCTAAAGAAAATACTCCAATTAGTAATGATTCAACTAACAACGATGTTAATAATAATTCTCAAAGTGAATATTTAGCCGAATTTAATCTTGGTGAATCTAAAGAAGCTATTTTTTGCAAACAAATTTTAAAAATTGAATCTGATTTGCAAGCTAAAATTTATGAATTAAATGGTAATTTTAGTTTAGAAAATGCTTTGAATGATGTTAAAAATTTTGGTGAGCCTTTAGCAAGTCAAATTTTACCAAATGTAAAAAAGCCAAGTGATGGATGGTTAGAGTACAATAGACAATTTTACTCTGATGAAATATTTAAAAATTTATCAAATGAAATTCAAAAATTGTAGCAAAAGAAAATCAGAATAAAATCTGATTTTTTTTAATATATTTTAATGAGGGAAAACTATGTTAAAAAAAATAGCTATAATTTTAAAGAAAATCGTTTTAGCTTTTTTAATGTTATATGGATTGAATTATTTTATTTCATCTTTGCAAATATATATTCCAATTAACCTTATTACTGTTAGTATTGTTAGTTTATTAGGTGTTCCAGGGCTTTCTTCTTTAATTATTTTATATTTTATAGTAAAATAATATTGGGTGAGCAAATGTGGATAACAAAGTTTTTTTTGAATTAGTGCACTCATACCGTGAGAATAAATTGGCTCACGCTTTTTTGCTTGAAACAAATAATCCTGAAAAGTGTTATAATATGATACGACAATTTTTAAAGTTAATTAATTGTCCTAAAGAATATAAAGAAAATTGTCATGATTGCAATTTATGTCATTTGATTGATACATTTTCTTTACCTAGCTTAATTACTATTTATCCTGATGGAATTAATATTAAAAAAGAGCAAATTTTGGATTTAAAAAAAGCTTTTCAAACTAAACCTGTTTTTTCTAAATATAATATGTATATAATTATGGGAGCCGAAAATTTAAATGCTTCAAGTGCCAATACAATGTTAAAATTTTTAGAAGAACCAGAAGATAATATATTAGGATTTTTTATTACTAATAATAAAGAAAACGTTATTGATACAATAAAAAGTCGTTGTCAAATATTATTAGACTATTATGAAACAAATTCTAGTTCTTTAATTAATGATGATTATTATGATATAGCAATAAATTATATAGTTGAATTAGAAAGTGTTAAAATAGAAGCGCTTCTTTATAATAAAGATGTATTACTTCCGATTATAAAAGATAAAAACACGTTAATTTTGATATTTAAAAATATGTTATTTATATATCAAAATGTTTATTTTAGTAAACTTAATTATGAAAAATTAAATGATAAAAATGATAAGGTTGCATTTTTGTTAAAAAAAGATAGTAATTATTTATTAAAAAAAATTGAATTAATTTTAAAATTGTTAGATGAATTAAATTATAATTTAAATCTTTCTTTAGTAATAGATCGTTTTGTATTAGAAAGTGGTGATTAAATGAATGTATATGGTGTAATTTTTAAAGATAAAGGTAAATCTTATTATTTCAATGGTCATGATTTAAAAATTCCAAATCGAGTAACTGTTATTGTTGAAACAGAAAAAGGCGAGCAATTTGGAAGAGTTGTAAATAAATTAGATAATGATAGAATTAAAAATATAAAAACTGAATTAAAAAATATTTTAAGAATTGCAACAAAAAAAGATTATGAACAATATTTAAATAATTTAAAAGATGCCAAAAAAGCTTTAGAAAGTGCTAAAAAATTTAGTGAAGAATTAAATTTAGAAATGAATTTTATTGATGCTACTTTTACTTTTGATCGTAAACAATTATTATTTAATTTTTATGCTGATGAAAGAGTCGATTTTCGGGAACTTGCTAAAAAATTAGCTAGTGTATATCATACAAGAATTGAATTAAGACAAATTGGAGCACGTGATAAAGCTGAACATGTTGGAGGTATTGGAATTTGTGGTCGTACTCTTTGCTGTGCAAGTTGTTTAACTCATTTGGATTCTGTAACGATGAATATGGCAAAAAATCAAAATTTAGCTTTAAATCCTTCAAAAATAAATGGGGTTTGTGGAAGACTTCTATGCTGTTTAGCTTATGAAGATGCCCAATATATTGAAGCAAATAAAGAAATGCCTAGTGTAGGTGAAGAAGTTGATTCAATTTTTGGCAAAGGGAAAGTTATTTCGATAGATATACTTAATAAAAAATATAAAATATTAATTAATGATGAAGTAAAGGAAATAAATTTAAATAAAAATGAAAAAACAAATTAATTGGTTATTTGATTATCCAAATTTACAAGTTTATCAATATGCTGAAGGATTTAAATTTTCTTTAGATTCAATTTTATTGGCGGAGTTTGCTAAAATTAAAAAAAGCGATGAAAAAATAATTGATTTATGTACAGGTAATGCTGTTATTCCAATTATTTTAAATTTTAAATTTCATAAAAAAATAATTGGTGTTGAATTACAAAAAGAAATATTTGATTTAGCAAAAGATTCTGTTTCTATTAACCATATGGAAAAGGAAATAAATTTGTTAAATGAGAATGTTTTAAATTTAGAAAATTATTTCCCGGGAAATAATTTTGATGTTGTTTTATCAAATCCGCCATATTTTAAGTATCATCATGAAAATTTTATAAACAAAAATTTAACAAAAAGCCTTGCTAGACATGAAATAACAATAAATTTGGAATCATTAATAAAAATTGCAAGTTATTTACTAAAAAGTAAAGGACGATTTTATCTAGTACATATTCCTAGTAGAATAGATGAAATAATTGTTTTTGCGAAAAAATATAATTTTGGAATAAAAGAAATTCAATTTGTTCATTCTAAAATTGAAGAATCGCCAATAATAGTTTTGATAACTTTAATTAAAGATGGAAAATTTGGAACAAAAGTTAAACCACCAATAAGTATTTTAAATTTAAATACTTATCAAGGTTTATTTGAATAGTAGGTGAAATAATGAAAATGATTGTTGGGTTAGGAAATCCTGAAAAAAAATATGAATTAACAAGACATAATATAGGTTTTATGGTTTTAGATTCATTTAATTTGAATTTTAAAGAAGAAAAAAAATTTCAAGCTTTGATATGTAAAAAGAAATTGAATAATGAAGATGTTATTTTTGTTAAACCTTTAACTTATATGAATTTAAGTGGAATTTCGGTTATAAAAATAAGTAATTATTATCATATTATGCCAAAAGATATTTTAGTTATTCAAGACGATTTAGATTTACCTGTTGGTAAGTATAAATTGAAAACTAATAGTTCTTCTGGAGGACATAATGGAATTAAATCAATTATAGAAAATTTAAAAACTAATGAATTTTGTCGTTTAAAAATAGGAATTAGTCATGATAGAAATATATCTACAATTGATTATGTTTTAGGAAAATTTAGTAAAGAAGATTTAAAAGTTTTAGAAGATCAGTTTAATCTTTTTAAAGAAATAATAGAATCTTTTATTAAAGATGGTATTGATAAAACTATGAATAATTTTAATTAAGTGGTGAAGATATGAAAATATTTGATAAATTTATTTATAATAATGGGACAATAGTTGAAGGTTTAACAAATGAGTTAGCTGTTTTTTATGTTTTAAATTATTTTCAAAAAACTAATAATAATGTTATTATTTTAACTAGTAACTTATATCATGCAAATCTTATTTTTAAATCATTAGAAACTTATACAGATCAAGTTTTATTATTTCCGATGGATGATTTTTTTACATCAATGGCTGTAGCGGTTTCTCCAGAGTTAAAATTAAAAAGACTGGAAACTTTAAATAGATTAAAAAGTGGACATCATATTGTTGTAACAAATTTAATGGGATATTTACATTTTTTACCTAATAAAAAAGAACAAGAATCTTTAGAAGTTGTTTTAAAAAAGGGAATGGATATCAGTAGAGATAAAGTTGTTGAAATTTTGACTTCTTTAGGTTATGTAAGAGATTCAATAGTTACTTCAACTGGAGAATTTGCAGTTAGAGGTTTTGTTGTCGATGTATTTTTTCATAGTGAAGAACATCCAATTAGAATTGAATTTTTTGGCGATACAATTGAAGAGATAAGATATTTTGATGAAGATTCACAACTTTCGTTAAAAAAAGTTGATGAAGTAAAATGTCAGGCTAATGAAGAAATAAGTGTTGGTAAAGCAAATTCTTTATTTGATTATATGGATAATCCAACTTTAATTACTTTTGATAAAGAACAAATAATGATAAGTTATGAAAAATTGTTGGAAGAAATGAATAATTTTAATTTAGAACAACAAACTTTAAATAAAAAGCATTTTTGGTTAATGGATGAATTGCATCCTCAATTCAATTTGTATATTAATCAAGTTACAAATGATATGAGTAAAGATGTATTAAAATTTAGTACTCATGAAATTGAAAACTTTAGAAGTGATTTTGATAAATTAAAAAGTACAGTTTTGGGTTATGCTTTAAAAAATAAATCAATTACATTTGTTTTGTCTAGACATGCTCAAATTAAAACAATTCAAGAGTTAATTGAAAATGCTATTTTAGTGAAAGAACCAACTTTTGAAAAAGGAAAAATTGAAATTGTTGAAGGAAAAATAAATAAAGGTTTTATATGGGATGATATAGTAGTTATTTCTGAATTTGATATTGAAGAAATAAAAGAAGAAATAAAATATAAAAGTCCAATTAGAATAGGTAAAAAAGTTTCAGCTCTTGATTCTTTACAACTTGGTGATTATGTTGTTCATAGAGTTCATGGAATAGGGATTTATAATGGAGTTGTTACATTAGAAAATCATGGTAATAAGAAAGATTATATTCAAATTACTTATTTAGGAAATGATAAGGTTTATATTCCTGTTGAAAAAATTTCGACAATTTATAAATATAGTGATAAAGATGGCTTGAAACCACAAATAAATAAACTTGGTTCAACTGCTTGGCTAAAGAAAAAGCAATCTGTACAAAAAAGAATAAGAGATATTTCTAAAGAATTAATTAATTTATATGCTAAACGTAATCAAGTTGTCGGAGTTGCATATATAGATTATCCAGAAGAAGAGGTTTTTGCTAGTACTTTTGCTTATGAAGAAACAAGGGATCAATTAAGAGCTATTCAAGATATAAAGAAGGATTTAAATAGTACTGTTCCTATGGATAGACTATTATGTGGTGATGTTGGTTTTGGTAAAACAGAAGTTGCTTTTAGAGCAATGTTTAAAACAATTTGTAATAATTTTCAAGTAATGTATTTATGTCCAACAACAATTTTATCTAAACAGCAATATGAATCAGCTAAGGAGCGTTTTAAAGATTATCCTATTGAAATTGCTTTATTAAATCGTTTTACGACTCCGAAAGAAACTAAAAGAATTATTGAAGATTTAAAAAATGGAAAAATAGATATTGTTTTTGGAACACATCGCTTATTAAGTAATGATATTAGTTTTAAAAGATTAGGATTAATGGTTATTGATGAAGAACAGCGTTTTGGAGTAACTCATAAGGAAAAAATTAAACAGTTTAAAAACGATGTTAATGTTTTAACTTTATCTGCAACGCCAATTCCTAGAACTTTAAAGATGGCTTTATCTGGATTAAGAGATTTATCAATTATTGATACGCCTCCCGTTAATCGTTATCCTGTTCAAACCTATGTTATTGCTGAAAGTGATATGCTTATTAAAGACGCGATTTATAAGGAATTAGCGCGTAATGGTCAAATATTTGTTTTGTATAATAGAGTAGAAACAATAGAAGATATAATGTATAAATTAAGAAAGTTAGTTCCAGAGTCTAGAATTCGTTATGCACATGGTCGAATGAATAAGCAAGAATTAGATTCTATTATGGATGATTTTATAAATTATAAATTTGATATTCTATTAAGTACAACTATTATTGAAACTGGAATAGATATACCAAACGCTAATACATTAATTATTTATAATGCTGATTATTTTGGTTTAAGTCAACTTTATCAATTAAGAGGTCGAGTTGGAAGAAGTAATAAAATAGCTTATGCTTATTTAATGTATCAAAAAACAAAAACTTTAAATGATATAGCTGTTAAAAGACTACAAGCTATTCGTGATTTTACTGAATTAGGAAGTGGTTATAAAATCGCTATGCGCGATCTATCTATAAGAGGTGCTGGAGATATTTTAGGCAGTGAACAAGCTGGTTTTGTTGATTCTGTAGGTATAAGTTTATACATGAAAATGATTGAAGAAGAAATGAAACGATTAAAAGGTGAAGAAGTAGAAGAAGATGAAGAAAAAGAATCTTTAATTAATGTTGAAACACATATTTCGAATGAATATGTAGAAGATGAATCAGTTAGAATAGAGATACATCAAATGATCAATGAAATAGATTCTTATGAGAAATTAGAAGAGATAAAACAAAAATTAATTGATCGTTTTGGTAAAATTACTGAAAAAATGGAAATATATATGTATGAAGAATGGTTTGAAAAATTAGCTTTGAAGTTAAAAATAAAAGAAGTAAAACAAACAGAAAGGTTTATTACTATAAATTTACCTGTTGAAATTTCAGAAAAAATTAAAGGCGATAAATTATTTTTGGAAGCATATAATATAAATCCAAAATTTCAGTTAAAATATGAAAATAAAAAAATTTCTATAACTTTAAATATTTTAAATCAAAAAAAGCATTTTATATATGACGTGGTTAAATTAATTGAATTAATTGCTAAAGATTTACAAGTATAAATTAATGAAAAAAAGGCAAAATAATTCTTAGATTGGAGTGAATTTAAGAATTGAAAGATACTGGTGTTATTAGAAAAATTGATGAGTTAGGAAGAATAGTTATTCCAAAAGAAATAAGAAGAAGTTTAGGAATTAGAGATGGTGAAAATTTAGAAATTTTTGTTAATAATAATGGAATTACTTTGCAAAAACATTCGAGACTAATTAATTATCAAGAACTAGCTAATCAATTGGCAAATTTAGCTTATGAAATGATGGATTATAAAATATTAATTTTTGATCGTGATGAAGTAATGGCTGCGTTTAAAAACGAATATAAACATATATTAATAAATCAAAAATTACAAAAACTTTTAGAAAATAGAGAAAATTATGAATCTTTAAATAAAGAAATTATTTTAGATGAAATAGAGGCATGTTATTATCTTATTTTACCAATTATTATTTCTACTGATGTTGTTGGTTTAATAGTGATGATTAATGATAAATTGTTTGTAAATGAACAAAGAAAATTTTTAAAATTTTTAAATAAGCTTTTAGTTAATAAAATTGATATATTATAAATGATTTTAATGGATATTTGACTTTTAAAAAAACTATGTTAAAATAAGTTTAATCAATGATGAAAGAAAGAGTATATAATTAGTTTTTTTAAGAGAGTTTACGTTGGTGAAAGTAAATAAAAGCTTATTATAGAAGATGGCTCTGGAGTTAAAACGTTTAAATCGCGTTAAGAAAAAAGAGCATGGAAACATGAATTAAGGTGGTACCGCGGATCTAACAGTTATTCGTCCTTTAGGATTGATAACTGTTTTTTATTGTTTAGAAAGGATGTTATTATGGAAAAATATTATATTACAACTGCGATTGCATATGCTTCTGCTAAACCTCATATTGGAAATACTTATGAAATTGTTTTAGCTGATGCAATTGCTCGTTATAAAAGATTAAAAGG
>CALVWG010000037.1 GCA_944364655.1 uncultured Bacilli bacterium
TATTTTAATATAAAATAGGGACATTTTCACTAATTATTATATAAATTTTGAATACCAATTCTAATAGAGACATTTTCACTAATTATTTATTTTTTAATTAGGGACATTTTCAAAAATTTTTCACAAATTTATATTATAAATAAAAAACTTGCTCTTTTATTTATATTATGATATATTATAGGTGCAAAAGTTAGTATGCTTTTGTGTTAATTAACAAAAGAAAGCCCTCGTGGTTTTCTTTTTTGTTTACTATTTTTTTATCTAAGTGTATAATTAAATGGATAGGTAGGAGTAACATGAAAAAATTATTAACTATTGCTAAAGATAGCCAAATAAAAGTTAGTAGTCAAATAACTGAATTTTTGGAACCAGAAAATGTTTATTTGCCAATTAATATAGAAAATATAAATAATATGCATAAAAAAAATGTTAAAAAAGGCGAATTATTATATCAATTTGATGATTTAAATATATATAGCCCGATAAGTGGTAAAATTGTTGGAGTTTTAAACAAAAAACAAAAATATTTTTTAGTTATTAAAAATGATTATCATGAAGAAGATTTATATAAGGGAGCTAATGAATTTACAACAGTTAATATAAAAACTGATTTTGAAGAAAAAATAAAATGTTATGCCAATTTTAATTGGCAATTATTAGATAATGCTAAAGAAATAGTTTTAAACGGTATTGAGGATGAGCCTTACATAGCTAATAAAACATTTTTACATTGTTATGAAACTTCTGAAATATTGCAAATGCTAGATATGATAGCGAGAACTTTTAAATTAGAAAGTATTTTAATTTGTTTAAAAGAAAATGATCGAGAAAGTATTGAAGCTTTTAATAAATTTTTGGGAACATATCCAAATATTTTAATTAAAATATTGCCTGATTATTATCCGATTGGTAACGAAATTTTATTACGTGATTATTTAAAATTGTCTTCTACTTCTGTAATATTTAGTACTGAAAAAATTTATGATATATATTCTAATGTTATAAGAGAAAGAGTGAATGATACAACATTTGTAACTATAACTGGTGATGCGATTAATAACCCCCAAGTTTTTAAAGTAAAAATAGGATCTTTGTTGCAAGAAGTTATTAAAGATAATATAAAAATAAAAGAAAAAAAATATGATCTATTTGTTAATGGAATCATGAAAAGAACTGTTGCTCAATTAGAAGATATTATAATAACTGAAAATATACGGGCTGTATATTTTATGAAAAAAAGATCTTATTTAAAACAAGATTGTGTTCATTGTGGAAAATGTAATGAAGTTTGTCCCTTAAATTGTAATCCTTATTTATCTTATATTACAAAAAAAGATTTTAATATGGATAATTGTATTCGTTGTGGCTTATGTACTTTTATTTGTCCAAGCTATATTGAAATTGACGATATTTTAAACAAGAAAGGAGATAAATAATGCCTATTGCTATTCATTATGAAAATAATATTAAAAATTATAAAATTTGGTTAAATATTATTCTTTTACTTTTTTTCTTTGTTGGTTTTTATAAAAATAATTTAAATTATTATTTTTTAAATCAAATTACTTTTAAAGAAATGATTTATCCTTTACTTTTTTTAATAACTAGCTTGGGTATAAATTTTATTTTTAATTTATTAACTAAAAAAAATATTTGGCAAAATGTTGATAAAAGTATAATTTTATCTTTGATAATGCCACCTTTATTTCCTTTTTTTATTTATTTTATTTTAGTTATTATATATAATGTTATTAATTTAAATAAGAAAAGTAATTATTTAGCTAGTATTATTGTTTTTAAAATTATTACTATTTTAATAACAACTTTTATTTTACATATTGGTTATGAAAATCAAATGGAAATTAATAATACCTATTTATATGGGATAATGGATTTATTTTTAGGAAGAAGTATAGGTAATTTTGGAACAACTTGTATTCTTCTTTTAATAGTATCATATTTATTTTTCAACTTGAATTTTTATTATAAGAAAGATATTCCAATTTATATTATTTTAACTTATTCTATTTTGGCTTTAATACTTGGTTTATTAAATAGTGATTTAGTTTTTATAAAAACCATATTAAATAGTCATTTATGGTTTGCCGCTATTTTTTTAGCGCCGGTTAATAAATATTCACCTGTTTCTAAAAAAACTAGAATTTTTTATGGTTTGCTAATTGGCTTTGTTGCTTTTGCTTTTAATGTATTTTTAAAAATGCCAAATGGAACTTATATTTCTTTATTTTTAATTCAAACATTGTGGTTATTATATTGTTTTTTAGGGAGAAAAAAATCTATATTTGCTTTAATTTATTAAATATATTATATGTAAAAAAAACGTAAAGTTTCCTAAAAATGTTAAAAAAATGCTTTTTTTGGCTTTTTTTTGTGCTTAAAAAAAGGAAATTTGATTTTTGTGGTTAATATATATATTTAGGGAGGAGTGTATATGTCGAGGATAGCGCCTGAAATAGTAGACGAGATCCGGAATAAAGCCGATATCGTAGAAATAATTAAAGATTATATTCCTTTAAATCAAAAAGGGAAAAATTTCTTTGGCGTATGTCCATTTCATCAAGACCATTCACCAAGTATGAGTGTCTCTAGAGAAAAACAAATGTTTAAATGTTTTTCTTGTGGTGCAGCTGGAAATGTTTTTAAATTTGTTAGTGATTTTGAAAATATTAGTTTTGTTGAAGCTATCCAAAAGGTGGCAAATAAAGTTGGGGTTGTTTTAGAATTAAAAGATGATCATAAAGCAGTATCTAAATATGATGATAAATATAAGATAATGGATTTAGCTAATAATTTTTATCAAAATAATTTAAATACTAAAGCTGGTGAAGGCGCTAAAGACTACTTAAAAAAACGAGGATTAACAGAAGAAATGATAAAGACTTTTGAAATAGGTTTATCATTTTCTAATAATCAATTACGAAATTTTTTAAATAGTAAAAAGATAGCAAATGAAGAGTTGTTTGATTTAGGGTTAGTTAATTTTAATAATACTGATTATTTTGATGTTTTTGTTGATCGAATATTATTTCCAATTCATGATGCAGTTGGACATGTTGTTGCTTTTACAGGAAGGGTTTATGATAGTCAAAAAACACCAAAATATTTAAATAGTAAAGAGACTGTAATTTTTAAAAAAGGTAACGTTCTTTTTAATTATCATCGGGCTAAAGACAGTGTTCGATTAGAAAAAAAATTAATTTTAGTTGAAGGAAATATGGATGCACTAAGAATGTATGCTAGTGGTTTTAAAAATACAGTTGCTTTAATGGGAACTAGTTTAACTGATGAACAGATTACTTTAATTCAAAAACTACATGTTCCAGTTATCCTAATGCTTGATAATGATAATGCTGGAGCTTTAGCAACAGAAACAAATGGAAAATTATTAACTAAAGCAAATATTATAGTAGAAGTAGTAAGATTAAGTAATCAAAAAGACCCTGACGAATATATTCTTGCAAATGGTGCTTCTAAAATGGCAGAAGTTATAAAACATCCTGTTTCGTTTTTAGAATTTGAGTATGAAAATTTAAAAGAAAATAGAAATCTTCAAGATCCTATGGAATTATCTAATTATGTTAAGGATGTTTTAAATTGTTTAGAAACTGCTGATAAAATTACAATCGATATAATTTTGAACAAATTAGCAAATGAATTTAATTTGTCATTGGAAGTTTTAAAGCAAGAATTAAAAAGTGATAAACAAGAAATTAAAATTGCCAAAAAAATTAGTCCTAAAGTTAAAAATTCAAAATATGATATAAGCGTTAACTATATTTTATATTATATGATGAATGAAAAAAAATATATTGATTTGTATCAAAATAATTTGGGATATTTTAAAGAAGAAAAATATCGAAAAATTGCTAATGAAATAAGTTATTATGCTGAAGAAAAAAATAGTATAAATTTAGCTGATTTTTTAACTTATGCAGAAACTAGTCCTTTAAAAGATGAAATATATAATGTTATTAAAAGTATAAATGATCCTCGTATTGAAGATAATAGTATTAAAGATTATTTTAATAATATTAAAGAAAAGAATTGGGAAGATGAATTACAAAAATTAAAATTAGAACAAAAGCAAGTTAGCGATATAAATGAAAAAACAAATATTGGTCAAAAAATTGTAGAAATAATGATAAAAATACAAGAAATAAAGAAAGAAAGAAGTGTGAGATAAATGACTAAGTTTGAGATGAAAAAAAATGAATTAATAGAAAAAGGTAAAAAGGATGGTTACATTTTAATAAGTGATGTTGTTGAAATAACTAAAGAATGTAAAGTTAGTGAACAAGAAATTAAAGATTTTCATGAAGAAGTAAAAAAATTAAATATTGAAATAGTTGATAAGATTCCAGAAAATTTAAAAAAGAGTGTAAAAAAGGTAAAAGAAATTAAATCGTTTGAAGATCGAAAAAAAGATTTAATAGAAAAAGGTAAAAATAAAGGCTTTATTACTTATGAAGAATTGGCTGAATCATTAAAAGGCTTAGATATTGATAATGATTCTTTGGATGAATTATATAATGACTTAATTGAAAATAAAATTGAAATTGTTGGTGAAGATGATAATACAAATCAAGGTGATAGTCCAATACTATTAAATGATAATGAAATTACTAAAGATGTTAATATTAATGATCCAGTTAGAATGTATTTAAAGGAAATTGGCCGTATTTCTTTATTAACACCAGAAGAGGAAATGGAATTATCAGTTAAAGTTGCTAACGGTGATGAAGAAGCTAAAAATCGTTTAGCAGAATCTAATCTTCGTTTAGTAGTATCAATTGCTAAAAGATATGTTGGAAGAGGACTATTATTTTTAGATTTAATTCAAGAAGGAAATATTGGTTTAATGAAAGCTGTAGATAAATTTGATTATGATAAAGGCTATAAATTTTCTACTTATGCAACATGGTGGATTAGACAAGCAATAACTAGAGCTTTAGCCGATCAAGCAAGAACAATAAGAGTTCCTGTTCATATGGTTGAAACTATTAATAAAATGGCTAGAATTCAAAGACAATTAACACTTGAATTAAATAGAGAACCTACGGAAGAAGAAATAGCTAAAAAAATGGGAATTAGTGTAGAAAAAGTTCGTGATGTTATTAAAATAAGTCAAGATCCAGTATCTTTAGAAACACCTATTAGAGAAGAAGATAATTCACATTTAGGTGATTTTGTTAAAGATATTAATGCAATGACTCCTGAAGAATATGCAACTAATGAAATTTTAAAAGAAGAAATAAAAGCTGTTTTAGAAACGCTTCAAGAACGTGAACAAGAAGTATTAGAGTTACGTTTTGGATTAATTGACGGAACAAGTCATACTTTGGAAGAAGTAGGTAAAAGATTTAATGTTACAAGAGAGCGTATTAGACAAATTGAAGCTAAAGCTTTAAGAAAGTTACGTCATCCATCAAGAGCAAAAAGATTAAAGGATTTTTTAACTGATTAGTATGTTTAGTTCAAGATTTAAAGCTATACTTTCTTTTTTAGATGTAAAAGACAAAATGATAGATGTAGGTACAGATCATGCCTATATTCCAATTAAAATGGCTCAAAAAAAAGCTAAAAATATTTTAGCTACGGATATTCATCCCAAGGCTTTAGAAAGTGCTAAAAAAAATATTAAACAATTTGGTTTCGAAAAAGAAATAAAAACGATGGTAACTGATGGTCTAAAAAATATTGATACAAATTTTTATGATACTTTAATAATAGCAGGGATGGGTACTAGTACAATAATTAAAATATTGTCAGAAAAAGAAAAATTAAAACCTATAAAAAAAATAATTTTGCAGTCTAATAATGATTTAGAAAAATTACGAAAATTTATGAATGCTAATAATTTTAGTTTAGAAAAAGAAAAGATTGTTAAAGAAAATGATAAATATTATGTTGTTATGTGTTATAGTGTTGGAGAGCAAACGATGACAAAAGCTGAATTATTTTTAGGATTTTATAATTCTCAAAATATTGATTATTATCGTTTTTTATTGATGAAATATCAAAAAATCATTGATGCTATTGCAAATAATGATTATCATAAAAAAGTGGATTATCAAGAGAAGGTAAATTTAATTAAAAGTTATTTACAAAAAGAAGACGGGATTGTTTAGATTAGTAACAGAAGAAACCTCTTCTTTTTTTTCTTTTGTAGGAATTTCTTTGACAACTTTTTTAGAATTGTTATTGGTGTTAGCAGCTGGAGTCGACATTATTTCTTTAGCTACTGAAAAAGCACTTTGAGCATTTTTAATTAAAGGCTTAACTTGAACATAAATGGGAATTATTTGATTCGCAATATTTAATGTTTTTTGAAGACCATTTAAAATTTTAGGTAATTTTAGACCTGTTTGAATAGCATTTGGAAACATGAGATCATCCTCCTTATAATATATTTTATGCAAATATTTTTAAAATTTTAATTTTAACTTTTGATAATGAAACCTTGAATAAATATTGATAATTATGTTATAATTTAAAAGAATAGAAAGAGAGTAGAACAATATGAATCCAAATGCCAGTGTTAATAATAATTCTGCTTTAAAGCCTTTAAAATATCCAGGATTAGGACTTTTTATGTCTTTTAAAATGATATTTGAAATAATCATTTATATAATTCAATGTGCTTGGCGTGGATTTAAATACGTTTTTATTGATATTCCATCTTTATTATGGAATACGGCAAGTGGTAAAGTAGACGTAGCCTATAAAGGAACAAAAAGAGTTTTTGAAAATAAAGAAGAAAAAACGAAAAAAAATATATTAAATATGGATATAAATGATCTATTAAAAAATACTAAGTTTATGCAAAAAAAATTGGCTGCTTTAGAAAAAGAAAAATTAAATTTATTAGAGGAACTAAAAGGAAATGGTAAAATAAGAAGTAAAACGACACAAGCTTATCGTTTTACCGCAAAAAATAAAGATGGTAAAATTGAAACGGGTATTATAAATGGTTTTTCTAAATTAGATGTTAATACTTTTTTAGTTCAAGATGGTTATGATGTTTACAAAATTGAAAGTAATAAATATATTGATTTTTTATATGGTCAATCTAGTTTTTTATCTCCTAAATTAAAAACAAAAGATTTATTGTTTTGGCTTACGCAATTATCAACTTATTTAAAAAGTGGGATACCTTTGGCTGATTCAATAAAAATTTTGAACCAACAAATGAATAAAAAAGGCCAATACAAACGAGCCTTTCAATCTATAATTTACGAATTAACAATGGGTGAATCTTTTTCAAAGGCTTTGGAAAAACAAGGAAATATGTTTCCGGCTTTATTAATCAATATGATAAAAGCTGCTGAAGCAACAGGTGAATTGGAAGAAACTTTAGATGATATGGCTAATTATTATGAAGAAATTGATAAAACTAGAAGGCAAATGATTTCAGCTTTAACTTATCCTTCTGTTATAATGATTTTCAGTTTAGCGGTTATAACGTTTATTATGATGTATGTTATTCCTGAATTTGTTAAAATTTATGAAAGTGCTAATGCACCTATTCAAGGACTAACGCTTTCTGTAATTAATTTTAGTAATTTTTTGAAAGCAAATATTTATAATATTTTATTAATAATTGTAATTGTGATTGTTGTTTTTTCTGTATGTTATAAAAAAATTAAAGCGTTTAGAAAAAATGTCCAGATCTTTGCTATGAAATTGCCTATTTTTGGAAATATTTTAAAATATAACGAAATGACTATATTTGCTAAAACCTTTTCATCTCTTTTAAGAAATAATGTATTTATTACTGAAAGTATTGATATTTTAAGTAAAATAACTAATAATGAAGTATATAAAGAAATTATGTATAATACAATTAATAATATTGTTAAAGGTGAGAAAATTAGTGTGGCATTTAAAGATCATTGGGCAATACCAGAAGTTGCTTATTATATGATTGTAACAGGTGAATCAACAGGAAAGTTAGCTGAGATGATGTCAAAAGTTAGCTCATATTATCAAGAAATGCACCGAAATTTAGTAGGATCTTTAAAAGCTTTTATTGAACCTATTATGATTTCAGCTTTAGCTTTAGTTGTTGGTATTATTATTTTGGCTGTTGTTGTACCAATGTTTGAAATTATGGGTCGAGTTACTGTTTAAAAGGAGTAGTTGTAAATGGAATTCTTTTACTTTATTGTTTTTTTTGTTATAGGAAGCTCTTTAGCTTCTTTTTACTGTGTTGTAGCAACTAGATTACCAGAAGGTAAATCTATTGTAAAGCCAGGAAGTCATTGTATTGTTTGTAATCATTCATTAAAATGGTTTGAACTTGTTCCAATTTTATCCTATATATTTTTAAAAGGAAAGTGTAGATATTGTAAAACTAATATTCCAATTTATGAATTTTTTGCTGAGATAGCTTGTGGTTTACTTTTTGGCTTATCGTTTTTATATTTTGGGTTTTCTTATTCGTTTTATGTTTCATTAGTATTAATTTCTTTGCTGATTTTAATTTTTGTTAGTGATTTTAAATATATGATTATATTAGATTCTCCTTTAGTTATTACTAGTTTAGTTGTTTTGGGGTTAAAATGGTATTATTTTTCTTTATATACTTCTTTTATTTCTTTAATAGATGGAGTCATACTTTTTGTAATTATGTTATTAATAGGTTTTTTAGGTAAAAAAATGTTTAAAAAAGAAGCCCTTGGTGGTGGTGATATAAAACTAGCGTTTGTAATTGGTTTAACTGTTGGTGTACCTTATGGTTTAATGTGCTTGGTTTTATCTTCTTTTTTAGCTTTACCTTATGCAACTTATAGTATGTTAACAAATAATTCACATGAAGTACCATATGGACCGTTTTTAATATCTTCTTTATGTATTGTCTTTTTTTACTATGATAAGTTTAGTTATATTTTAAATTTATTCAATTAAAAAAAACCTGAAAAGGTTTTTTTATATATCCAATGTTTCAAATGTCTCAGTATTTGTTTCGGAATTAGATGATTGACGGCCTATAATTGCGTTTTTAAGTTCTTTTTGTTCTTCACCAAGATCGTCTTCAATATCAATAACTCTTAAAACTTCTTCAAAGCTCGTTAAACCGTTAATTACTTTTATTAAGCCATCATCTAATATACTGGATGTATTTCCTGATTTATAAATAATATCTCGAATTTGTTCTTTAGGAACATTATTAACTATAGCGTCTCGAATATCTTGATTTAATAATAAAACTTCGTGTATAGCAATTCTGCCAGAATATCCTTGATAACATGATGAGCAACCAACTGGTTTATATATATTTTCAATATCCATTCCTAAAGCAGTTTTAAAAACACGTTTTTCATAAGGAGTAGTTGGTCTTGATGTTCGACATTTTGGACATAATTTTTTACATAAACGTTGGGAAATTATTACTTCTAGGGCACTTCCAAGTAAGTATCTTTCAACATCCATATCGACAAGTCTTTCAATTGTTGTTAGAGAGTTATTAGTGTGAACAGTTGATAAAACTAAGTGACCTGTAATACTTGCTCTAACAGCAATACGGGCCGTTTCATTATCTCTTATTTCACCAATCATGATAACATTGGGGTCTTGTCTTAAAATTGAACGTAGGGCATTTGCAAATGTTAAACCGATTTCAGGAATAACTTGAACTTGATTTATGCCAGCAATTTTCATCTCAACGGGATCTTCTACAGTAATTATATTTCTAGAAATAGTATTTAAATGTTGAAGCATAGCGTAAACAGTGGTAGATTTACCAGTTCCGGTTGCGCCAGTTACAAGAATAATTCCGTTTGGTTTACTTAATGCTTTCATAACTTTTTCTAAATTAATGGAAGAAAAACCTAATGCTTCTAGTTTGGATAATTCTTCTGAATAATCTAGAATACGAATAACTATTTTTTCACCGTAAACTATTGGTAAAGAAGAAACACGTAGGTCTAAATTACGATTATCGACTTGTAATTTTATAGCACCATCTTGTGGAACTCTTGATTCGGTAATATTCATTCCTGCAATTATTTTGATTCTAGTTACTAAGTTTTTTTTAACTGAATCAGGAACTTTAGCATATAAAATTAATTCTCCATCGACTCTAATTCTTACTATTAAGTTATTAGGAGTGGGGTCAAAATGAATGTCGCTTGCTCTTTTTCTAGCGGCATCTATAATCATATCATTAACTATGTCTACAATAGGTTGATTAGCGTAATCGTATTCTGTGTACATGTCTCTTCCCACTTTCTATTCTTACAATAAGTTTAGCACACCGATAATTAAAATTCAACTTTATTATAATAAATCTTTTTAAAACCTAAAATATCTGCTATAATACTTTGAAGAAGGGCGGGATGTTATGAAAAAGACTAGATTTCGTTTTAAACTAAGAAAAACTATCATCTTTATTAGTTTAACAATAATGTTACTTTTTTTTCTAGCCGTTCTTAGCTTAGATAATTATTTATATAAAATTCAACGTGAAGAAAGACTAAGTAAAATAGAAAATTATAGCGAATTTACAATTACTGTAAACGAAGAAAAAAGATGTCAAAATCGTAAAATCATTGATATTGGTAATAAATCACTTAATTTTTATTGCTTTGATCAAGTATATATTCATTATGGTTCAGTGACTATTTTTTTAATAGATGCATTAAAAAATAATTATATTACAATTGAAGATATTTTAAGTCATACTACTAAAATAGAGGATGGTTTAAAAAATGGAGGAGTTAATGTTTATATTTATGAAAATAAAAAAAGCAATACTATTTTTGCTATAAATGTTGATCAAAGTTCTATAACTTTTAAGCCATTTTAATTTTATGAATTGCTTTTTTAACATTTTTGAAATTAAGATAAACAACGATAATAATATTAATTATTTCGCTTATAACTAAAGCAAATAGACCAATTTTGCAAAATCCTAAGACAGTCATAATTATCATTTTTATAATGCTACCTATTAGGGTAATTTGCATAGCCTTTTTTGATTCGTCTAAAGCTTGTAAGGCACTTGATAAAGGAGCTTCTAAATAAAATAAGACGAAAAATGGGGCTAATGCAAAGATATAATCGCTTCCTCTTGTCGTATTATAAACAATGTTTAAAATAGGATTACGAAAGAAAAATAAAATAAGGGAGCATGTTATGCCAATTAAAAATGAATAGAAAAGGGCTTGTTTTAGTCGCCTTTTTAGCATTGTAATATTTTTTTCAGCTTGATATTTACTTACTTCAGGAATTAAAATTTGACAAATGGCCGCAATAAAAAATGATGGCATAGTAAGTAGACCAATAGCGTAAGCGTTATAAGAGGCATATTCTTGTAAGATATAGCTATTTTGATAACCGTTTAATAATAAAACATTAGTTAAGATTATTGGCTCTAAAAAAAAGCCAATATTTCCTATTAATCTACCAGAAACAGAAGGAACACTTATTTTTAAAATGCGATAGATGATATTTTTTTCAGGAATTAAATCGCTTTTAATTACTTTGCCTTTTTTTGGAAGAAAAAGCCAAAAGGTAAAAATACTTACAATTTCTGTTATTATGTTAAATAAAATATAACTAACAACTCCAAGCATTAAATCTTTTTTTACTAATAGAGGTAATAAGAAAATTAAAAAAAGGATTCTAATCAATTGTTCAAATATATTAGATATGGTATTGGGTGCGACTTTTAGTTTGCCTAAAAAATATCCTTTTAAAATAGAACTTATGCTAATAAATGGTAATGTAAAAGCCATAGCGTAAATTAAAGGTGTTACAGTCGGTTGTTTTAAAAGATTTTCAGCAATAAAAGGCGCTAATAATAAAACTAAAAAAATTAAGCCAACGTTAAATAACAGTATAAATGATATTGCTGAAAAAACGATTTTTTTCCTTTTTATTATATTTTCGCTTACTAATTTTGAAATGCTTATAGGTAAAGAAAAAGATGCTAATGTTATAAATAAGCTATATGTTGGCGCAACGATAGTATATAAATTTATTCCTATATCCCCGATAGCTCTTGTGTAAATAACTCTAATAACAAAGCTTAATATTTTAGTAATAAATCCACCAACCAATAATATAAAAATTGACATTTTAAAGGCATCTTTTTTCAATATTCATCTTTCCTATTCTTAAACAATGAGCTATAATATATAGTATGAATTTAAAAAAAATATAGAAGTTAGGAGCATCTTAATGGATACATTCACAAATTTAGAAGAATTATACAATCGATTACTACCGGCTTTAAAAAGTAAAAAAAGAGAAATGAAAAGAGACAAAATGCTTTATGTTAGTGAAATGGAAATATGGCTTTATTTTTGCAAAAATGTATGGCCTACAAAAAATAATTTAACTTTAGGTGAAATGGTTAATGATATTTTAAATACCGATAATTTTACTATTTATAAATCGTGTAGAAAGGATGGATAAAATGGATCCTATTAATGTAAATATTCAAAATAGTATATGTATAAGAGGAAGTAAGACACTATACTTTGATCCTTTAGAAGTAAAGGCAACACATGATGCTGATTATATTTTTATTACTCATTCTCATTTTGATCATTTTTCACTTTTAGCAATTTTAGAATTAAAGAAAGAAAATACAATTATAATTACGCCTAAAGATATTATAGAAGAATTATTATCTATAGGCATTCAAGAAGAATATTTAGTAATTGTAAAACCAAATCAAAAATACGTTTTTAAGAATATTGAATTTCAAACTATTCCTGCCTATAATTTACATAAAAAAAATCATCCTAAAGATGCTGGGTGGGTATCTTACATTGTAACACTAGATAAAGTTACTTATTATGTTGCTGGGGATACTGATGTTACTAAAGAAGCTAAAGAAGTAAAATGTGATGTGGCCTTTGTGCCAGTAGGGGGAACTTATACAATGGATTGTCTTGAAGCCGCGACTTTATGTAATTTGATAAAACCAAAATTAGCGATTCCAGTACATTATGGATATGTTGTTGGATCGGTTAAAGATGCACAGGTTTTTAAAAAAAGATTAGATAAAGAAATAGCTTGCAAAATTTTTATGAAATAGAGGTGAAAAAATGAATAAAGAAGATATGTGGGAAAGTTTGTTAGACAAATGTGAAAAGATATATAGTTCTGATGAAATTGCTAAAATAACAGAAGCATATTTGTTTGCTTCAAAAAAACATGAAGGAAAAATACGATTAAATAAAACAGATTATATGACTCATCCATTGGGAGTTTCCTTAATATTAATTGATTTAGATGTTGATAGCACGACGATAATTTCAGCTTTGATTCATGAAACAATTAATCACGCTGGAGCTACAAAAGAAGAAATAAAAGAAAAGTTTGGTGATGAAGTGGCCAACATTGTTCAAATTATTTCTAAGTTAAATCGTTTAGAGTTAACAGATAACTCAGAATATGCGGCGTTAAATTTAAGAAAAATTTTAGTGGGCATGAGTGAAGATGTAAGAATTTTATTTTTAAAACTAGCTGATCGTTTACATAATTTACGAACAGCTGATGCTTTAGATAAAGAGGCATTAAAAAGAAAAGTTCATGAAACAATGACAGTTTTAATTCCAATTGCCCATCGTCTTGGTATGTATCAAATAAAAGGTGAGATGGAAGATCTTTGCTTAAAATATAGTAAGCCTGATGTTTACAATGATATTTTAGAAAGATTAAATGCATCATCAAAAGAGTTAAAAGAATCTTTAGATGAGATGGAAGAAGCTATTTCTGAAATGTTAATGGAACAAAATATTCCTTTTAAAATTAAAAGCCGAGTTAAAAGTGTCTATAGTATTTATAATAAATTAAATAACGGGAAAAAATGGGAAAATATTTATGATATATTAGCTCTTCGCGTTATTGTAGAAAAAGTAAGTGAGTGTTATTTAACAATTGGTTTAATTCATGCAAAATATAGACCAATACCTGGTAGATTTAAAGATTATATTGCTATGCCTAAAGCTAATATGTATCAAAGTTTACATACAGGTGTATTTGGTAGTGACGGCCACCGGTATGAGATTCAAGTTCGAACTGAAGAAATGGATGAATTTGCTGAAAAAGGTGTAGCATCTCATTTTGCTTATAAAGAAAAACATTATATTAAAACGATGATGGAACAAAGACTAGAAATTTTAAGAAATTTAATTGAGTCTACTAATTCATTAAGTGATATTGAATTTGCGAGTGATGTACAAAATGAATTTTTAAATGAAAGCGTCTATGTTTTTACGCCAAAAGGTGATGTTATTGAATTACCTGTTGGGTCAACGCCTTTAGATTTTGCGTATCGAATTCATTCGGATATTGGCGATAAAACAGTTCAAGCAATTGTTAATGATACAAGCGTTCCGTTAAATTATAAATTACAAAATAATGATATTGTTAAAATTAGAACTAATCCAACGGCAACGCCTAGTAAAGAATGGTTAAATTTTGTTAAAACAACGCATGCTAAAAATAAAATTAAATCTTATTTTAGTAAACAAGACAAAGAATTGTATACAGAAAAAGGAAAAATTATTTTAGCTAATGAACTTAGAAAGAGAAAATTAGTTTTTGATCAAATTTTATCTAATGAAAATATTAAGAAAATTTGTAAAGATTTAAAATTAGAAGCTTTAGATGATATATACTTTTCAATAGGTTCTTTAAGGTATACAGCATCTTATATTATTAACTTAGCTACTGAAGATAAAAAGAATGTTGAAGATATACTAATTGAAAAAGTTTTAAATGCAAATAATTATTCTAAAACTAATACAAAACAGAGCGAAATATTAGTAGATGGTCAAAATGGAATATTAGTTAATTTGGCTAAATGCTGCCACCCAGTTTATGGCGATGAAATTGTTGGATTTATTACGAAAGGTGAAGGTGTTACTGTTCATAAAAAGAATTGCCCAAATTTAAAAGATAAGATGGATAGACTTATAAATGTTGAATGGAATTGCTATAATGATGAAACTTTTGAAGCTTTTGTATTAGTATTAACTGATTCAACTAAAAATTATTTGTTAGATATTGTAAGTAAAGCCACTACTAAAAAGGTATTTGTTGATAAAGTAAAAACAAAAAAGGAAGATTTAGATACAATTTATGAAATAGGAGTTAAAGTAAATAACAAATCTCAGTTAGATGACTTTATGAATTCATTATATGATTATAAATTTGTTAAAAAGGTAGAGAGAAAATGAGAGTAATTGTTCAACGTTGTGAAAATGCTTTTGTAAAAGTTAATGGTCAATTGATTAGTCAAATTGATATAGGTTTATGCTTGCTGGTTGGTTTTACTTATGGGGATACTGAAGTAACTGTTAATAAAATGATAAATAAAATTATTAAATTACGAATTTTTCCTGATGAAAATGGCGTAATGAACAAAAATGTTTTAGAAACAAATGGAAGCATTTTATCGGTTAGTCAGTTTACCTTGTATGCGGACACTAAAAACGGAAATCGACCAAGTTACATAAAAGCTTTAAACGGTATAGAAGCAAAAAAATTATATGATTATTTTAATAAGGAATTAGCTAAATCAATAAATGTTCAACAAGGTGTTTTTGGAGCAGACATGGAAGTGACTTTTACAAATATGGGACCTACAACTATAATTTTGGAAATGTAGGTTCCTTTTTTCTTGCATTTTTGTAATTTTTAAAAACTTGTTATTTAATTATATCTATGCTAAAATTAACGTAGATATGGAAGTGTGATATGACAAATGTAGTAGAAAAAGATCAAAAATTTGCGACAGGAATGTGCTTTTATAAGCTTTTTTGGATTTTTTTGTTTGGTTGCATTTTCGGAGCATACTATGAACAAATTTTAAATATGGTAATTCATTATAATTATCATCATGAGATAGTTTGGCAATTAAGAAGAGGGGTTATTTATGGTCCTATTTCGCCAATATATGGAATGGGAGCTGTATTATTAATCTGGGTTTTAGGAAGAAAAAAACGACCAGATTGGCAAACTATTTTATATGGAGCTTTAATAGGAGGTGGATTTGAATATTTAATAAGTTTTTTACAAGAAATGTTTTTAGGGACGGTTTCTTGGGATTATACTGATGAGTTTTTAAATATTAATGGACGAACAACAATTCCTTTTGCATTTGTTTGGGGTCTTCTTGCTTTAGTTTTAGTCAAACTAATATATCCGACTTTATCTAATATCGTTGAATCATTGCCTTTAAAATTTGGAACTTGGTTAACAAGAATTTTAATTTTACTTTTGGCTTTAGATTTTACAATATCTTGGGGAGCTTTAGTTAGACAATTATTTAGACACAATGGGTATCCGCCTATAACAATAATAGATGAATTTTTTGATAAATATTATTCGGATGAAGTTCTTAAAAAAAGTTATACAAACATGAAAGTTATTGAGGTTAAAAAATGATTTATTTTTATATTTTAGCAATTTTGTTTATTGTTATTGGCTTACTTTACTATTTGTATTTGTTATTTACTCCTAAAAAAAATAAATTAAATTTGGAAACAGAAATAGTTAAAGATCCAAATATAGCTATTTTAATTCCAGCTAGAAATGAATCAATTGTAATTGAAGAATTGTTAAATTCAATTGAAAAGCAATCAGTTAAAGTAAATCCAAATAATGTTTTTGTAATTGTTGAAAGTGAAAAAGACCCAACAATCGAAATTGTAAAACGACATCAAATGAATTATTTTGTAAGAAAAAAATTAAAATTAAAGACAAAAGGCTATGCGTTAGCTGAAATGATTGAAGATTTAAATAGCAAAAAGCAATATTTTGATTTATATTTTATTTTTGATGCAGATAATGTTTTAGATCCTGATTTTATTAAATATATGCTTGATGATTATCATTTAGGATATGCCATTTCAACTGGGTTTAGGGCTCTTAAAAATAATGATAATTACTTTTCTGTCAGTGCTGGTTTAACTTTTTTAATGATTAATGAAATTAGAAATAGAAATGCTTTAAAACAAAATGGAAATCTGATTTTATCTGGTACAGGTTATTATATTCATGGAAGACTTATTAGAAAATGGCAGACATTTCCTTTTCATTCTTTGACTGAGGATTATGAAAGTTCTTTATATTATGCTTTAAATGGTGTATCAACGCATTATCAAGATAAAGCCATATTTTATGATGAACAGCCAAATAATTATAAAAAAAGTATAATTCAGCGTAGTAGGTGGATAAAAGGGTATTTAAAAAATTGGCTAAAATATCGTTTGAAATTGAAAGCAAAAGCCAAAGATAAAAATGCTATTAATCGAAAAAGTTTAATTGAACTTTATATTGGCATTACTCCAGCTTTAGATATTGTTTTTGGATTAATTCTACTAATAATCTTAGTTTTAATAACAACGGGAATTAGTTTTTCTTATAAGGTGTTTATTTATTTTCTTTTATTTTTAGGAATAATTTATCTTAGTTTAATTTTGCTAACGGCTATTTTACTCTATAATCTTGTTAAACAAACAAAACTTTCAAAAAAAATTATTTTGCAAGTTTTACTATATCATCCAATATTTTTGATTTCTTATTTACATGCGTTTGTAATAGCACTTGGAAAGAGAAATTTAGGATGGGAAGTTATCACGCATGATTACAAAAATAATTAATTAAATTTCTTTTGATTAAAAGGAATTCATTTCAAATAGATTGGAATATTTATTGAAAAAAATTATATTTATGATAATATTTTAGTATAAACGTAGGGTGATGTTATGAGAAATGAAAAAGTAATTATTGGTGTTAGTATTGGAGTTGTTGTGCTTATTTTAGCTGTGATTGGAATTAGTTATGCATTATGGTATTTAGTGTTAGCACAAGATGGTTCTAATGATATTATAACAGATTGTTTTAATTTGACTTTAAGTGAAAACAATAATATTTCTTTGCAAAACGCTTTTCCTTTATATGATGAAGATGAAAAAAAACTTGATCCTTATACATTTACAATCAAAAACAATTGTGCTTCTTATACAAATTATGAAGTTCACTTAGAAATTGCTGATACATCAACTTTAAATGAGCAATATTTAAAAATTATGGTAGATGATAATAATCCAGTTTTAATTAGTTCATTAGAAGCTGCTGAACCAACTGAGAATAATGTAAAAAGTTCATATATAATAACAAGAGGAATTTCACGTCAAAACGAAGAAAAAATATATAATTTAAGAGTTTGGTTAGATGAAAATGTTACAACTGAAACAGAAGGAGTTCAAAATAGCAAGTGGAGCGCTAAAATATCGGTTAAAGCGACTTATATTAATACTTCTACGTCTTTTTGTGAAATTAATCCTGATACGGCAGCTTGTGGAATATTGGCTAAAGGTGAAACAAACGAATTATTATATGATGTAACAACTGACAATAATTTAAGATATGTAGGCTCTGATCCAAATAACTATGTATCATTTAATAATGAATTATGGCGAATTATTGGTGTTATGAATAATGTTAATGATGGAACAAATAACATTGAAACGAGATTAAAAATAGTTAGAAACGAATCAATTGGTAATTATAGTTGGAATAATACAACTAGCAGATTAAGCGATTGGTCGGTTAGTACTTTGCAGCAGCAATTAAATACTGGTGCATACTGGAACCGAACAACGGGAAATTGTCCATATGGGCAAAACGGAATAACAACACCATGTGATTTTAGTCAAATTGGACTTACAGAAGACGCAAGAACGATGGTTGATAATGCAGTATGGAATTTGGGAAATGCAGAAAAATTTGATACTAGTACGACGGGATTACCAAGTAATTGGTATGTTTATGAAAGAGATAGTATAGTATATAATGGTAATTCATCTATGTGGATAGGCAAAGTTGGATTGATTTATCCAAGTGAAGTTGGTGCACCTATATGCAGTCCACTTTTGCAACTTTAATACTTAATAAATCTAGTTTTAATGTTAATGAAAGAAAGAATTACGGTAATAAAGTTGTATTGGTGGACAAAGTTGAGTTAGTTACTTCATTAATAGTATAAAGCACTCACTAAATAAATATATTGGAAGTAATTATTATTGAAGAAAAAAAAGGAGCCTATAATTTAAATAGGGTCCTTAATTTTTATATTAATAATTCTTTATATAAATTAAAGTAAAGTTATTCTAGTCTATTTCTTTAAAAAATTCGCTCATAGGTACTTTTAACTTTT
>CALVWG010000038.1 GCA_944364655.1 uncultured Bacilli bacterium
AACATCCTTATTATCTTTCCTATATCTTCTCTTAATTGATGATATATTATTTTTCTTCTAAATTTTGGTGCAAACACTACGTGGTATTTGCAATTCCACTTCGTGTGTGCTAAACTATTTACGTCCATTTAGGACACCTCCTTTGATTTTTTTGTGCATTCGATAAACGGCACTTATTTTATCAAAGGAGGTTTTTCTTTGCAACGCTAAAGCTCTTTTGAACCCCCAGTAGAACTGGGGGTTTTCGTTACACAAAAAAAAGAAAGTCCTTAGCTTTCTTTTATTAGATCCAATATAGATACTACATCCAATCCTTTATATCTAATCTGCTCTAAAAGTAATTTAGTATAAGAAATTCCTAAGTTGTCTTCTAAATAAATAATATTTCCTGAAGCAATTTGATTATATTTTTTTGGAAAATCGCTTTTATTTAAACTAATTGTTTCTTTGATCATTGTTTTATTATTTTTTTGGCAAAAGTCTTTTTTATCAGGAGTTATAAAACATAAATCATTTGTTTCTTTCATCTCTTTCAATTTCTTTTCTAATTCCTGATAATTTGCAAAATCATAATTTATTTTTATACTATGAGGATAATTGGAATTAACATTATTTAAAGTGGTGAGAAGTGCATAAGGAATCCCCATCTCCTCCAAGTAAGTAACAATTTGTTTATCTTTAGTTATCAAAGCAACTGCCTGATGAATTTTATTTCCTTGTTCAATTATTTTATCTTTATTTTGACTAAAGCTAACTTCAGGGGTAACTTCATTATAAACTAAGTTTGACTCATTAAAAGCACCATAATATTTCATATTTCGAAAACTTTCTTCAACATTAACCGTTTTTCCCATTACCCCAGGTATAATATAATCATTATAAACATAAGCATCTATTGCTTCTTGTTCATAATCACTTTTTAAAGTTAAAATTGTTTCATAAATAGGATCTTTTTTTTGCATAAAAAGAGCAATTTTTTCTGTATAATAAAAACTAAAGCATAAAATTGATAAAATTCCAAATATTCTTATATACTTATTCATTTTTTCACCTAGTATATATTATGTATCATTTTTATTATTATTATTTTTTTAAGCTGTTTTTTCTTTATTTTTTACACTACTAATAAACGATATAGTTTCAGCTATAACTTCTGTTATATATTTTTTTTCAGCTTCCTCTGTAAAATACTCTCTAACTTGCAAACGACCTTTAACACATACTAAATCACCTTTTTTGCAATATTCTTTTACTCTTTTAGCAATTCCATTCCATAAAATACATCGAAAAAAGTCAGTTTCATATATTCCATTTTGATTTTTAAAAGATCTTGGCACCGCTAAATCAATAACAGTTCTATTTTTATTTTCTTTTGTTTCTGTTAATGTTGGTTCTCCTGCAAGCCTTCCAATTAAAACAACTGTATTAATAATTATTCCTCCTTTCAAAAAGATTTAAACATAATAAAAATAAAGCGTCAAATCACCAAATTTTAAAATTTAACATCTATTTTATTTTAATTTTTCTTTTTCACATACCTATTTACCAAAATTAAAACCTTACTTTCTTTAAAAAAAGAAAATTAATGTTTTTTTTATAATTATTATCTGCTATAATAATTGTATAGTAGCGGGAGTGGTTATATGGAATCAAAAATTATGCAAGATAACATTTTATATTTACAAGAGTGGAAAAAATATAATCCTGATTTTATCGATAAACTATTCATCGAAAATGATCAATTGATTTACCAAAATAATAATAAAATTCAAAAAATTTCAATTAATAATTTTTATTTACCTAATATTTTATATAACCAAACTTTAAGAGAACATTTAAAAAATTGTGTTTTAAGCCCTTATGATTTATTTTCAATCATTGAAATAGAAATCAAAGCTCAAAAATTAAATAATCAAAAGCAAAACGAAATAGCCAAATATCCTGCCATAATTAATATTACAAAAAAAGATGATTATTTAATTATCATTGACGAAAATCAAAAAAAGTATCGTTACGACACTAAAGAACCAGACAAAGTTTTACAATTATTTGGTTTATTAAAAGCCCAAAATGATCGAGTAACAATTAAAGATTTAACAAATGCTATAAAACCAGAAGAAAAAAAAGATTTAATAACTTATGAAAAATACACTTCATTAATTCAAAAATCTTTTTTAACTGAAAATGAAAAACAAGAAATTTTAGATTTTGAAAAATTTATGTTACAAATTAAAAAATATGCTCCCTATGTAAATTTAGAAGCATTAGAATTATTTAAAAATTATCAAAATTTTTATGAACAAGCCATTAATTTTCCAAATTTAATTCCAACATTACAAGAAGGAATTTATCGTTATAAAAATATTAATAATCTTTTAAGCCTTATTGAAGAAAAAGAAAAAAGAAATGAAAAAGAAGAAAACCTACTCTTAGAAAGAAAATTAAAAGAAGAAAAAAAAGCAGGTTACGCTGATGGTGTAATATTATTATTTGTCGTTTTTAATTTAGGTATGTTTCTAGCTTGTTTACTACTATTTTTTAGATAGTAGTATTTTTTTTTATAATGCATATAGTTTACTAATGGAGGTTTAAAAAATGGAAATATTAAAAGTTTCATCAAAATCAAATCCAAGTAAAGTAGCTGGAGCAATTGCGAATATTTACCGTGAAGAAAAAATGGTTGAAATTCAAACTATTGGTGCTGGCAGTCTAAACCAAGCAATTAAAGCTGTAGCAATCGCACGTGGTTTTGTAGCGCCTAGTGGCGAAAATTTAATCGTTATTCCAGCCTTTAACGATATAACAATTAATGGTGAAAATAAAACAGCAATGAAATTAATCGTTACTAGTAAATGAATCATTTAGATTCATTTTTTTATGGTTAAAACTAAATCTTTACTCCCTACTCCATGTCCAAAACCAGAACCTGAAATAACAAATTCTTCATTAGAAACATTTTTTAATTTTTGATATAACAATTTATTTTTCAATTGATATAAACGATTTTTACTAGAACATTTTTCATTTTCAATAGAAGCAAAACTATGAAAATAGTTTAAAACAAAAAGTCCACCATCTTCTAAATGCTTCAAAAAATAAGGAAGTAAACTAACGATAAACTTTTCTATTGGCATACTAGCAAAAAATAAAATATTACTTAAATAAATAAAATCATATTTAGTTTTTAATTTACTTTGTAAATCAATTTCATTAAAAATATCCAATGGAATAAAACTATATTTAACTTCATTTAATCTTTCTTTTAATTCATAAAATTCTTTTTCATTATAAAAAGAAAAATTTTGCTTACACTTATCCCAAAAACAAAGAGTATTTTTAGCATAAAAATGACTAAATAAATTAATAAGTTGATTTCTAGAGTATGTTTTCAAAAGATTATCAAAATAGGCTTTAGAATTTTCATTTAAACAAGGTGTTAGTTTATTATATAAATCTTGATTCAAAAAATTTAACATAAAACTAACAAATTCTTCATAAGATAAACATCTAATCGCCGCGATTTTTAAATTCATAATATGTTTAGATAATTTATTTATATCAAAAGCATCAACAATTTTAAAACCTTGAACTAAACATTCAAGTGATTGATCAAAACTTCCTGATACAACTAACGCTTTTTCTTTTTTTAACTTAATCATTTTCAATAATTCTTTTAAATTATCCCCGCCAAAAACCATGATTTTATCATATTCTTGATAAACGTCTTGACCGATTGTACGATTATTAATTATTAAACTTGAGTAGTTCAAATCTTTTTTTAAATCAAATTCACTCATAATTAACCCCCATTTTTAAAAAGTATTCTAACAAAACATTAAAAAAAAAGCAAGAAAATAACTTTCTTACTTTATTTAGTTAATTTTTTCCCAGTATGCTGTAACGCCACATGGTAAAATAAGTAAAGACTCTTCCATTGGTATTCCTATTTCATCACTAGCAATATTTCCTTTTTGTTTTTGATTTATTGTTAAATTTAAAATATTTTCTAAAACTGTTTTTGATAACCCTGTACTATAAGAATTTATCAAAAAAAGTTCAAAATTATCACTCATTAATTCTTTACAATCATTAATTAATTCAAAAAGACTATCTTCAATATTCCAAACTTCTTTTTTGCTACCACGACCAAAACTTGGTGGATCCATTAAAATAATATCGTATTTATTTCCTCTTCTAATTTCTCTTTTAACAAATTTCAAACAATCATCAACTATAAATCTAATTGGCTTATTTTCTAAATGATTAACTATAACGTTTTCTTTAGCCCAATCTACCATTCCCTTTGACGAATCAACGTGAACTACTGAAGCTCCAGCATTTAAAGCCACAACAGAGGCTGCACCAGTATAAGCAAATAAATTTAAAACTTTTAAAGGCCGATTAGAATTTTTAATTATTTTTTCTAACATATTCCAGTTGGTTGCTTGTTCAGGAAATAAACCAGTATGCTTAAAACCCATTAATTTTAAGCAAAAAGTTAAATCATGGTATTTAACATAAAAAGGAGTTTTTATTTCCTTTAAAATTTCCCATGAACCACCACCACTTTTACTACGATGATATTTTGCATCCACAAGATTCCATTTATCTTCACTTTTACTTTTTGTTTGCCATATTATTTGGGGGTCAGGTCTAACTAATGTATATTTTCCCCATTTTTCTAATTTTTCACCGTTAGCCATATCTAGTAATTGATAATCAAAAAAATCATTTACTAATCTCATTTAATTTTTCCTTTCGTTAAATAAATTAAAAGATTTTCTTGTAAATCCAACACCCCATATAAAAAAGTAAAATAACCAAGTATTAAAACACTAGTAGTACTATTAAAAGCAAAGTTTGCTGATGTAAGTAAACCAGCGATAAATAATAAAACCAACATAGATATTTCTAAACACCAAACCTTACTTTTACGATCGTGAAAAAAGTCAGCTTTTTTAATTTTAGCAAAGGCTGCAAACAAAAGCCAAGCAAGTAAAGATAAGGCTAATACTCTTGGTGAATCAGTTAATTTAAAAACAAAACTAACACATAAAATTATTATACTAGCAGCAAAAATTATAAAAGATGAATATTCTTTATTCTTATATTGAAATAAAAATTCTAATAAAGAAACAATTGTAAATCCTCCTAAAAACAATTTAAAAACTAAATCTAAATTAGTTATTGTTAAAAGTGGAAAAACTAAAAATAATATTCCAATTATAATAATACCAATACTACCCCATACACACCATAAAAATTTTTCTTTTTCCATAAAACACCTTCTATAAATTTATTATAAAGTTTTTTTAGAAAAAGGACAAGCAAAAGATATTTAACTTGTTAAATAATTACTAATTTTTAAACTGACATTTTTAGTAAAGGGATATCTATAATCAGTTGTATTTGTTAAATAAGGGGCCACTATTACAACGGAGTACAATGGGTCTTCTCTTGGAAAATAATATGCTAAAGTAGAACTTATTACTTCTGTATCAACCACTCCATCATTATCACTATCGTAAAATGTTTCAGCAGTCCCCGTTTTCCCTACAGCATTTAATTTTTTATTAACATAACTAGAAGCTGTTCCTCCGTGAAAAACTTGATATAAACCTTCAATTATCCGATCGTAATATGTACTATCCAAACCAACTTGATTTAGAAAAACATTATAGTCACTTTTTTTAAGTCTTAAAGCATAACGATTTCCATAGTTAGCTATCGTATTAATATATTGTAAAAGACTAATTGGCGTATAAGTGTCATATTGGCCAATTGCAAAATTTAAAAGCAAATCCCCTGCAACTTTTGAACCTCTCATTCCTTTTTGTTCATTTGGAAAATCTATACCCGTAAAGTTGCCTAAACCATAAGAGGCAAATACATCACGATATTTTTTAAAGTTCTCTTCCGTAACATTAAAAGTCATATTATACTTATAAGTTTGACCAGTTGATTTAATTGCCGTAATGAACTGATAATAATTTGATGATGTTTTTAAAGCTGTAATATCATCTACATAACCCAAACTTTGATAAGAACATTTAGAATGCTGACTATATAATTTAACACAGCTGTCTTTTATTTTTTTACCAACTTCAATTGCATTAGTTAAATACCCTACTGTATTACTAGCGCCTTTAACAACACTGCCCATTGCATAAGAAGATGTAAAAGCCGTAATACTAATATCATTAAACTCATTTTCATTAATCATTTTTAACCCTGCTAGAGCTATAACCCCACCGCTTTTTGGATCTCCAACCATCGAGAATGCCTCATTAAAATAAACACTACTTTTTTTCTTTTTAGCTAAAAGCATTTCTTCTTTTAAAACATTTTCTAATTCCAATTGAATATCAATATCAATATTTAACACTAAATCTTCTCCTGGTTTTGCATCACTAACTTTTTCTAAAGTATTATCAGAATTAATATAATATTTAGCTTTTTCACCTTTTAAAATATCTTCGTATTCTTTTTCTAATCCACTAGTTCCAACAATATCATTAAGCTCATATCCATTATTTAAATAACTTTTTACTTCCTCTTTAGGAATACTCCCAATTGTTCCAAAAATACTTTTTAAAGTTTCACCATAAGGATATACCCTTTTAGCTTCAATAACTGATCTAATACTAGCAATATTTAAAGCATTTATTTTAGCTAATTCTTCCTCACTAATATTTTTTAAAAGAATTTTATCATCATAAGAATAACCTTCATTCATTAAAGAAAATAAATAAATAACTTTCTTTTCTTCTTCATCATAATTAATCATTTCGTCAGTTATTCTTTCCCATTTCAAATCCTTTATATCATCATTACTAATTTTTCTTTCATCTAATAATCGCCACTCATCTCCAGTAATTAAATCATTTCCATTATTATTATTTGCCAAATAATAATTTTTTAAATTAGTAACTGTAACGTTATATTCTTTAAGATATGGAGTTAAAGACTTAGCAATATTTATTTCTTCTTGAATTGAAATATTTACAGGCTTATGATAAGCAATTAAAATAGTTCCAACATTATCTACTAAAACTTTACCATTTCTATCTAATATTCTTCCTCTTGTTGTTGATGATCCATAAACAATTCTTTCTGTTTTCATTTCTAATAAAGTTGTATAATATTCATGATTTGTATAATTAATTTTATAAATAACTATTCCAAAAGATAAAAAAACACAAAAAAGAAATAATTTTAATTTCATAAAAAAATCACCTATTTATAGTATTTAAAAAATAACTAAATTCATACTATTTATTAGGTGATTTTATGTATAATTTAATTAAAAGATATATGGACAATTTAACTATTAAAGAAGTAAATGATTTTGCCCAAAAAAATAACGTTTTTTTATCCGAAAGTGAATTAAATTTTACTTTTGAATTTATTAAAAAAAATTGGGAAATGATTTTTAGAAATCCCAACTTATTAAAAATAGAACGTTATAAAAACCAATTTTCTGAAGAAAACTTTTTAAAAATTCAAAAATTAATTAAAATGTACTATCAAAAATATGGTCATTTATTATAATAATTATTAATATCTTCTAATAAATTTTGATTAAATTTTTTATTTTTTAACATTTCTATTTCAAATTTATAAGGAGGATATATTTTTGTTTTGTCTTCCCAAGTTTGACCAACATAAGGTGTTTCTAATATTTTAGGGACATCTTTTAATTTTTCTTCATAACAGATATTCAAAAGATTATCAAAACCAATTGTTCCATAGCCAATATTTGCATGGCGATCTTTATGAGAAGCCAAAACATTTTTACTATCATTAAGGTGTACACATTTTATTTTATCAATTCCAATAATTTTTTCTACTATAGCTAAAAATTCTTTAAAGTTTTGCATTTTATACCCTGCATCATTTAAGTGGCATGTATCAATACATACTCCTATATTATAATTAACATGATCAATTATATATTTTATCTCTTCTAAAGAACTACCGCATTCTGTCCCCTTACCTGCCATTGTTTCTAATAAAATTTGACATTTATAATTGTTACTTAAAATATTGTTTAAAGCTAGTGAAATATTATTTAAAGCTTCTGTTTTTTCAAGCCCAACAGCACTTCCTGGATGCAAAACTAGAAAAGAAACATTTAATTCATCACATCGACTAAGTTCTTGTTTTAAAAAATTTTGACTAAATTGCCACTTTTCCAAATCTTTATTATTAGCTAAATTTATTATATAAGGAGCATGACAAATAACTTTTTTAATATCTATTCCTTCTTTTATCATTAGATCCTGTGCTTCTTTTAAAAGCTCTTCATCAATTTTTTGACGCATCGTATTTTGTGGTGCACCTGTATAAAACATAAATGTATTAGCTCCATAACTAATTGCTTCTTGCACACTTCCTAATAATTGCTTTTTTCCAAAAGATACATGACTACCTATAAGCATTATTTACCTTCTTTCTTTTAAAGATTATAACAAAATAAAAAGCCTATTACTAGACTTTTTATTAACTGCCACAGCTAGTACTAGCAGTAGCGCCGTTAGACTGTTGTATATCAGTATCAGTTGTTACATTTTGATCTTTTTCATTAATAATATATTTTGTACTGTTCATCCAACCTGTAATGGTATAACTACCATTTTTATAGGTAACTTTTACACTTCCATTATAGCCATCTTTCGCGTCATAATATCCATAAGTTTGGGTTAAATCCTGATAAGAATAGCATTTAGTTGGTGAACTAGCAGTAATTTTACCATTCATTACATCCATTTGACTAGCAAGCTGAGCTGCATTTAAAAAATCAATAAATTCGGTTTTAAAAGCACCTTTCTCAGCGTCATCTAATATTTTAAAAACATTTTGACCAGCAGCTAACATAATAACAGCTAAAATAACTATAACAGCTAATAATTCAACTAATGTAAATCCTTTTTTTATCATCCAAGGCATCCCCTACTCTAAAATAATTATACACAACCTTTAAAATGACGTCAAGCATAAACAAAAAAATTTTTTCTCATATAATATACCAGGTGATAACTATGAGAAGAAACTGTAATAATAATATTTTTACAATTTTTATTATTTTTGGTTTATGTATTTTAATTTTTTATCAACTAATTATAACTTTTATTTTGCCTTTAAGATTTAACATTTTTATTTTATTAATTGAAATATGTCTTTTACTTTTCTTTTTGTACCGAATAGTATGGCCTTATTAAATTTTCTGTTTTATATACATAATCTAATACTTCTCTAATATTTTTAACTCTTTTAAATTCCTTATCTTTTTCAATAAATTTTGGGGGAATTGAAATGACTATAAAAAACAACAATTTTTCTTCGTCACTCCATGGACAAATTTTAAAATATTCATTTAACAACACTTCAAAGTTTAAATCAAACCATGAACATTTATAAAAATTAACCAAATCCATAACTGGCGAATCTTTACGACTCTTTTCCCAACTAAGTATACAATCTTTTTGACACTCATGATAATGATCTAAACATAAATTATTATGAATTTGACATATTCGATATTTATGTAAGTCTTTTACTTTTACATACCAGTTTTCTAACTCATTAGTTGCAAAATTTAAAGACGCAAATATTTTAGAAATATTTCTTAGTAATAAATACTCACTTGGTGAAGGATAAACCTCTTTAAAATAAACTTCATAAAGATTTTCATAATAATATTTCAAATAATCAATTTGGCTTAAAATAAGATCATAAATTTGCTTAAAATCGTCTTCCGTTACCTCTTTATAATAAGTAGTTTTTTGATGCAATAATCCCACTACTTTCATAAAGTCCATTGCTTTTTGTTCTTTTGGCATATTAGTATCAGGAATATATTCAAAAATATTAATTCCTTCTCTTGAACCATCAATTAATTCAGGAAAATAATTAAATCCCCTACTTTTTAAATATTGATATAAAGAATTAATATCTTTTTCTTTTTCTTTTATTACAATATCACCACTAGTTGATTTTAAAATATGAGCTTTACCCGCTATAGTATAACGATATGGTTTATAAATTTCTTTAACAACATTTAAGCTACGACTATTCATTTTCAGATGGAATAATTAATTTATCGCCAGGAGTAATATTAGTTAAATCATTATAATCTGCTAAAATATTCATATTAGAATTATACATTGTACAAATTGTTTCAATTGTTTCCCCATTTTTATAAACATGAATATGATAAGTTGTATATTCGTTGTCATTATTAACACTTTGCAATATTAAATTTTCATTATCATTTTTTAATTGCTCATTTTGAACAGGAATTCTAGATTCTACATTTTCTTCGGAATCAACACTATCATTACGTTCGTTTTCTTCCTCTATATTATTTTTTTCATCACGTTCATTTTCTTTTTCTTCTTCTAGCATTTTAATTATTTCTTCGGAATCAACATTTACTTGAGATTCTTCTTTTTCTTCAGAAACTACTTCTTCTTCACCTTCTAATTCAAGCTCAATATTTACTTTTATTTTACTTTCATCAATCATATCATACGCAAAATCACTAATTTCAATTGTTACTGAATCCTTTTTTATATTATCTGGAATTTCAATAGAAAATGGTATTTTAAAAGAAAATGGTATGACATTTACACTTATTTCATGACTTTTATAATCTCCTGATACAAACAAATTACCATCAACACTACCATCTTCTACTTCAAACTCTCTTTCTAAAGAAATACTAGTTATTTCATTAACTTTGGCATTAAAATCCAACTCTTTTGTAAAAGGTATCACGCTTTTCATTTTATCATCCTCTCTAAAAAATGATATGCAAAGCAATAAAAAAAAATCACTATTAAAGTGATTCATTTAAAAGTTCAGGATGCTTTTGAAAAAATAAAGAAAAACAATGTTTTATCTCATCTAAATTATCTAATTCTTCTAAAATTATTTCATCATCAATTATTTTTCTTTTTCTAACTAAAATATTTACCGGATCATCTTTAGATGCTAAGTAAACAAAAACATTATTTTGATTTTTTATTTTATCTAAAACAAAGTAATCCTCTTGATTATCTAAAGTTATAACATTCATCTCAATTTGATCATTCATCTTTTTAAGCCTCCATCCCCAAAATATTTATCTTTAATTTCCTCTTTTTCTTTAGTTCTGTAAAGTTCATCTTTTATTCCTTTTAAATACTCTTCTTCTGTTTCATAACCTAAAGAATGAATATAATCAGTTTTATTTGTTTCAGTTGTAAAATCATCAGATAATGAGCTAACTATGCGATCATCATTGTTATAAGCGTTATCTATAGAATATTCTAAGATTGCACTTAATAAAGCATCTCCCTTTAATTGACCGTTTTGTGCTTCATAGTTTTCGATTGCTTTAGCAATTTTAGAATGCTGATATTGAGGTTGATATTCTCCTGACGCATTTTTAGCCATAACTGTATTATCTTCTACAATTTCACGTGCTAAATCTTTATACGGAGTATAATTTTGTTCAATTAAATAATTTTCCTTTACATCAGATACAAAATCAGTTAAATTTTTGCCAACACTACCACCAAGAGCTAAACCTAAACCACCAATCAAAATATATTTTTTTATTGCTTTTTCAATTTTATTTTTTTTTATTTGTTCTCTTCTTTCACGTATTACTCTATTTCTTTTTAAACCATGTTCATTTTTCTTTTCCCAACTTGCACTCATAATATCTAAACTATTTTGACTCATTTTCATCACCTATTTTAATAGTAATTCATTTTCTTTTTAATAGCAACAAAGTTAATACTTAATTTACATTATAATTGTTTAATTATAGACATTTTTATAGAATTTTGCTATTATGAATATAATATAAAGAGGTTGATAATAATGAATGAATCAATTTTTAAAGCCTATGATATAAGAGGCCGTTACCCTGAAGAAATTAACGAAAACTTTGCTTACACCATCGGTTTAAGTTATGGAAGTTATTTAAAAGAATATTTAGATAAAAATAAATGTGTAATTGGAATGGACAACCGTTTATCTTCACTTAGTTTAAAAGCAGCTTTAAAAAAAGGTCTACTAGATTCTGGAATAAACGTTATTGATTATGGCGAAATCACAACCCCAATGCATTATTACACAAGGTATATTGAAAACACTTATGGCATGATGGTTACAGCTAGTCATAATCCCAAAGATGATAACGGCTTTAAATTTTCTTTTGATCCTATAGCTAACGCTAGAGGAGAAATGATTGAAAATTTTAAAAATTATACATTAAAAGGCCAATTTTTAAAAGGACATGGCTTAGAAGAAACAAGAGATATTAAAGATTTATATTTAAATTATTTAAAAAATAATATTTCTATGGGTGACAAAAAAATAAGAGTTGTTTTTGATCCAGGAAACGGCGTTACCTGCACAATTATAAAAGAAGCAATTTCTAAATTTCCTAATATTGAAGCTCACTACATTTGTGATGTTAGTGATGGTACATTTCCAAATCATCACCCAGATCCAGCTATTGAAGCCAATATGGAAATGTTAAAGCAAAAAGTTTTAGAAGTTAAAGCAGACATTGGAATTGCTTTTGATGGTGATGGCGATAGATTAGGAATTATAGATGAATTAGGAAGATTTATTATGGCCGATCAATATTTGATTGTAGCCGTTAGATCACTAATTAATCAAGTAAAAAACAAAACATTTTTATGTGATGTCAAATGTTCAAAAAGTTTAACTGATGAAATCGAAAAACTTGGTGGCAAAGTATTTATGAGTCGAACTGGCACAAGTTTTACCGAAGCAAATACCAAAGAAAACAATATTCCACTAGGCGGAGAATTATCTGGTCATATTTTCTTTAACGATCGTGGTCCAGAAATTTGCAGTGCCATTTATGCTGGCTTAAGATTTATCGAAATTTTATCAAAAACAGACAAAAAATTTAGTCAATTATTAGAAAATGTTACCCACTATTTCTCTACTCCAGAAATAAAAATAGCTTGTTCTAATGAAACAAAATTTAAAATAGTCGATAAAGTCAAAGATTATGTTAAACAACAAAATTATAATTATCTAGATATAGATGGGGTTAGAGTAAATTTTCCAAACTCATGGGCTTTAATTAGAGCTAGTAATACAGGACCTAATTTAACCTTAAGGTTTGAAGCTACTACCGAAAAAGAACTATTAGAAAAACAAAAAGAATTTACTGAATTAGTAAATACACTAATAAAGTAAATTCTTTTTTATTTAATATTTTTAATTAATTAATTTATCTAAATCTACGTCACTACGATCATGTTTAATATAATCCCAATTTTCAGTCTTTTTAAAAATACAAATAATATTAATTGGAATCCATGTTGCTAAAAATAAAGCGAAGAAAATAATTCCAGAAAAAATATTTTTAGCACTTTTTTTATTATATTTAACAACGAAAATATTCATAGCTACATTTAACAAATAGAAAACAATAAAGAATATTAATCCTGAAGCATATAAATATGAGAAGAAATCAAATAATTCTACGCCAATCAAATTAAATACTATCAAAATAATTGACAAGAAAAAGCCTAAAACAACCATCAATGGTGCAGTATACATCATTACCATATCAAAACAAGCAATATTACCTGTTTTAAAGAAGTTTCTTAATAATTTTCCTCCATAAATTTGTAAACAGCTTAAGCATCCACTTGTCCATCTTTTACGTTGTTTCCAGCTTGCCCAGAAACTTTGAGGATGTTCATCATATGTAATAGCATCTTCAACAAAGGCAACTTGTATTCCTCTTAAAGCACATTGACCAGTAAATTCAGAATCTTCAGTTATTGTTCTAGTTTTAAAACCATATTTTTCAATAACACTTTTACGAACCATAAATCCTGTTCCGTTAATAGCAGCAGATCCAGAATAATTCATTCTTGCTCTATTAAAGAAGAAGTTTTGAATAAAGTAAAATAAAGTATAAGAACCAGTTAACCAGTTGTCCCCCATGTTTTTAGCGTCTCTAAAACATTGAGCAACTTCCACACCTTCACATAAAGCATCATTCATGCGTGCTAAAAAGTCTGGATGAACTAAATTATCTGCATCAAAAATAACAAATGCATCAATATCGTCTCTTTTAACTAATTTTTTAAAAGTATCTTCCAAAGCATCGCCTTTTTGTTTTACAGGCACATCACAATGAATTATAGTTGCGCCAGCTTCTCTAGCTACTCCTTCAGTATTATCAGTACAATTATTAGGTACAACAAATATTTCATACAATTTTTCTGGATAACGTTGTTTTTTTAAACTTTTAACCAAAGCTCCAATAACTTTTTCTTCATTACGTCCCGCTATAACAATTCCAAATTTATATTTAGGTTTATGTTTACCAAACATACTTTTATGATAATTTTTAAAACCAAATAAACCAGTTATAGCAAAATACATTCCATAAACAAATGAAATAGCAAATAAAATATAATAAATAGTTACTACAATACTTTCCATTTTTTTTCAATCCCTTCTAAAACAGAGTTTAAAGATACTCCTAATTTTTTTAATTCTTTTGTTTCTAAAGTAATTGTTTCAAATGAATTATTTATTCTTTCTTCCAATAAAAGTTCTAAATCATCAGTTACAAAAGTCCCTACAGTTGAATTACTTTTTATTAACTTTTGATTTTCTAATACTTCATAAGCTTTTTTTACAGTATTTGGATTTAAATTTAACTCCAAAGCAAGCTTCCTAATACTAGGCATTTTTTGCTGAGGTTTTAAATCACCAAGCAATATTTTTTCCCGCATATCATAAGCAATCTTTAAATAAACAGGAACTCTACTATTATAACCTTTTTCCATATAATTCCCCCAATTTATACTTTTAGTATATTCATATTTAGTATGTGTACTTTTTTAGAAAAATAGTACTACTAAAAGTAATACAATGACATTATAGTATATTTTGCCGAAAAATGCAATTACAATTTAGTAATTTATTTTTATTTCGTAGATTTTTATTTGGAATTCCGTTTTATGATAAAAAACTGAAATAAGTCTGATAGTAGTATAATATATATGTTTCTTTGCCAAAAAGGAGGAATGAAAAATGAAAGCGTGGAAACATTTGACATTTGAACAAAGAAAAGTTATATCAAACGGAATATCTCATAAGTATAAATTGAAAGAAATTGCTGAGGCTTTAGGCTTTGATCCAACTAGTATATCTAAAGAAGTTAAGCGAAATAGAGAACAAACTACTATAGGAAATAATGTTACCAATTGTAAAAAAGTCAACAGATGGCCTTTCGTTTGTACTGGTTGTAATAAAAGATATAATAATCAATGTTGTTTTACTAAATACAAATATGAAGCCAAAAAAGCTCAAGATAAAGCTGATATTAATTTAACTAATTCTAGAAAAGGACTTGATATTACCTCTGAAGAATTTCAAAAATTAGATAAAATAGTTAAAGATGGTGTTGATAATAAGAAGTCTATTTATCAAATAACCATAGAAAATAAAGATGAAATAGATAAGTCAGTAACTACTATATATAGATATGTAAATAATGGCTATTTAACAACAAAAAGGATGGACTTACCTTATGCAGTTACTTACAAGAAAAGAAAGCACAATAAAAAGTATGAGTATTCTGAAAATAAGAAAATTGACAGAACAGGTCATACTTATATTGATTATCTTGCCTATATACACAAAAATCCAGGAATCTATGTCTGGCAATTAGATTTTCTTGGAACAATTAAGACAGATAACAATAATATTGTATCATTTATCCTACCAGAATTACAATTTTGTTTACTTGATTTAATAAAAAATCCTAACCAAGAAAAAGTAGTAAACTTCTTTGATGAATTAGAAGACAAAATTGGAATTAATGCATTTATGGAATTAATACCAGTTATTTTAACTGACAGAGACCCTAATTTTACTGATATTGAGGGTATATGTTTTTCTAAAATTACTGGTGAAGAAAGATGTAAACTATTTTTTTGTGATGCTTATGTATCTAATCAAAAGCCAAACGTAGAAAATTTAAATAAACAATTGAGATTATTTTTACCAAAAGGTAAAACCATAGACAAATATACAAAACAAGATATAAAAAACATTAATGAAACACTTCTAAATAGGCCACTAAAATCATTAGACAGTTATACACCAAAAGAAGCTTTTATTAATGTATTTGATGAAGA
>CALVWG010000039.1 GCA_944364655.1 uncultured Bacilli bacterium
AAAACAGAAAAAAGTAAATAATACTTTCCCCTTATACTAATTTTCGTTAGAAATTAGGTACAATAATTTTATAACACATTTTTCGCATGCTCAAAATGTGCAATAAAATGCTAAACATTATATCATATAATTTTAACATTTACAAGCTGTAAATGTCAAAAACCTACATAATCTTTTTGTCAAAAACCAGCAAAAAAACTTGACATTTACAGCTATGGTACATTCATGATTTTTCTATTGATTATGATAATAACTTTATGGAAAGAGCTTTACGGATGATAAAAAGTAAAACAAAAGTATCTGGTGGTTTTAGAAGTCATAATGGTGGAATAAGATTTGGCAATATTATGAGCATAATTAAAATATCTAAGCTTAGAAAATTAAACCCTTTTGAATCAATTGTTTATATTATGGAAGGTAAAACTTTATTTGCATAACCTAAAAAGGCATCTCAAAAATGCCTTGTTTAATCGTGCCTATGGCTGAGTAGTATCAGTTAGTATAGATTATGATTAAAATTTCTTCAAAAGTATTGCATTTTATCAATAAATAGTGTATATTATTTATCGAGATGTGCCTAGGAAACTTTTGAAGCCCTAGGTCTTTTTCATTTATAAGGAGGTAAAAATGGCTAAAAAATTTAAATCAACAAATGAATTAATTGAAATATTAAATTCAAAAGGTGTAACAAGAAAAGATGAAAATAATGTTAGATATTTAATTGAAAAGTATTCCTATTATTCAATAGTAAACTCCTATAAATGGATATTTAAAATAGGAAAAAATTACAAAGATAATGCTTCATTTGAAGAAATATTTGCAATGTATAAGTTTGATAAAAACTTAAAGATAATAATGCTTAAATATATTCTTGAAATAGAAGCAGTAATAAAAACTAAAATTGCTAATTTATTTGCTGAAAAGTATGGATTAGAAAACTATTTAGATATTAATAATTTTGATTTAAAAGATGATAATTCCAACTTAGAACATATAGAAAAATTAATTGAAGAAATCAAAAATGAGATTGATAAAGGAAATGGTAAGCATGATGCAATAACTCATTATATGAGTAAATATGGATTTGTTCCACCTTGGGTAGTTACTAAAATTTTATCTCTTGGAACAATTAGTAAATTTTATGGTTTAATGAAACAGCAAGATAGACAAGAAATAAGTAAACAATTTCATATAAATGATAGAATATTAAAAAATATTCTTGGTAATTTAACATCAGTTCGTAATATAGCAGCTCATGATGATAGATTATACACTTATAGAAGCACATTCTATATTAGATTAGACAAAACTAAAAAATCACCTGAAAAAGCATTACATACAAATATGTATATAATAATTAAATCTTTAGAATTGTTATTAGAAAATGATCAAGCAATAGAAATGAGAAGTTTAATTACAAAAGAATTAGATAATTTAAAGAATAATTTAACTTCGATTACTATTGATGAAGTATTAAAAGTAATGGGATTTGATAAAGACTATTACATTGTATAAATTTTAATTCATAGCATATAATAATGTTGAAAAGTGCCTAGGAAACTTTAGAAGCCTTGGGTCTTTTTCATTTTCTTCAAAATAATTTATCAAATTAGTAGGTATCATAGTATAATGATTATAGAATTAAATTGTTTATTTATTTGTTTTGATGGTTTCGGATTATATTAACTATCGCACCATATTGATAATAACTCGAACTTTTATAGTCTGAGTTTTAATATATTTAAATTTACAATCAATATTATCTAAATAATTTATATTAAAATACACAATAAAAAGTAAAAAATTTTAACTTTAAAATTATAAATTAATTAAAATACCAACAATTTTGTAAATATAAAATTTCTGTTAAATTACAAAAACTTTTCTATAAAAAATAATAAATATGATAAAATTAAAAAGTAAGGAGAAGATATATGAAAAAATATCGTTGTAAAATATGTGGTTTCATTTATAATGAAGCCAAAGAAAAAGTGAAGTTTGAAGATCTTCCAGAAGATTGGACTTGCCCTTTATGTGGTGCTCCAAAAGAAATGTTTGAAGAAATTATAGAAGAAACATCTCAAAAATCTCAAGAGCAAAATGAACAAGGAAATGATACGGATGATTTAAGAATTTTATCTAATTATGAAAAAGCTTTTATTTGTTCAAACTTAGCTAAAGCTTGTGAAAAAGAATATAAGGAAGAAGAAAAAATTTTGTTTGAAAATCTTGCCAAAAATTTTTTGAGTACTGAAAAAGAACGTTCAAGTGATTTGAAAAGCTTACAATCAAAAATAGAAGAAGACATTAAATTATTTGAAGAAGCTATGCAAGTTGCCGATGAATTTAACGATCGAGGCGCAAAAAGAGTAATAAATTGGGCATCTAAAACTGCAAATATTATGAAAATGTTAGTTGAAAATTATCGTCAAAAAGGATTGGATTATATTACAAATAATAAAATTTGGGTTTGTGACATATGCGGCTTTGTTTACATTGGCGATGAACCACCAAAAGTTTGTCCTATTTGTAAAGTACCAAGTCTTAAAATATTGGAGGTGATCTAAATGGGAAAAGTATATGCCCATCGAGATTTAAAAATTTGTACTAAAGATTGTCTATGTCTTTTTGTATGTCCAACAGGCGCAATTAATAATGAAACTGGTCAAAAAAATCAAAAAAAATGTATTGGTTGTGGAGCTTGTGCCGCTGCTTGTCCAGCTCATGCTATTTCATTAATACCTGTAAAAATGCCACCTCAACAGTCAAAAAATTCTAAAGTGATTGAAGCTTTACAAAAAATAGTAAAAAACAAAATTGAAGAACTATGGCAAATTCAATATCTTTTAAATAAAAGCTCATCTGCTGATGAAAAAAAATTCTTAAAAGCGTTATATCATTCTAATAAAGTTGTCTTAGAAGATATAATGCGTGAAAAAGGTTACATGCTTCCTGAAAGCAAAAATACTCAAATTTTTTTACAAGATATATTAAAAAATAGCGCCGAAAATAAAGATATAATAGAAAAATTGTTAGCTTTAATTGAACCAAATGAATAAATTCTTTTTATTTAAATACTATATAATTTATAACAGAATAATATAAATAATAAAAAAAACAAAAATTTATTGAATTAAAATGACATTAATATAATATTTTCAATATTTTTGAAATTAACTATATAACATGTCATTTTTTTCATTGTTAATTTTTATAACCATAGTTTTATTTGATTTAATTTAGCTATTATATGCTTTTATGACTCTATTTATTACTATTTGTTGAAATTTTTAAGTTTTTCTAGATGGCTCATTTTTTCTTTTGCTTTTTTAATACATAAGGTTTATTATTTTTTTCGCTTGGTTTGACTAAAGAAATACTTGAATATTCTCCAGCAAAAATTCTGAATAAAGCACTACTAATACAATCATCAAATACTGTTTTTAAACTTCTAGCACCACTTTGCTTTAAAATTGCAAGATCTGCTATATATTCAATAAATTCATCATTAAAATCAAAATTTACATTTAGTATACCAAATAATTTTTTATATAATCGGCTAAAATCTGATTCTTTTAATATTTTAATTATGCCTTTTTTTGATAATGGATTCATAGGTATTATTTTAGAAAATCGGCCTATTAATTCTAACATAATTATGAGTTAAATATTTTTTTATTGCGAAAGATGTATCAAAATGTTAATATATTAAACCGTGAAATTAATTTTGTCTTAGTGCTTGATTATGAAATCAGATTTAAAAAATGCGTTTTAGAATAAAATTAGAAGATATAATTGGGTAATAAGTAACTAATAAATAATACAAAGAAAAAATATTAAATATTTGAGTTTTATGATAAAGGAAGTGAAGATTGTGTTATGCATAGATAACAAATATATCGATGTTATTAAACAAACAATATTTGTTGGAAATTATATAAAAAATAAAAATAAAGGTTACAATGCTAATATTCAATTAGAGTTTATTAATTGTAAGACTAAAGAAAAAGGGTATATAAATTTAGATGTTGGATTTGAAAAAGAGGATAATATTACCAATTTTTTAAATAAAGAATATATTGGGACGCCTTTTAAAGATGACATATTTATAGAAGTGTTTGATACAGAAAAATTTATAGATACAGACATAGAAAGTAAAATTGTAGTTTCGCTAAAAGAAATAAAAGCTAATAAAGTACATGTTATTTTTGAAGTAAATGATGAATTAATAAAAATAAAATTTGATGGATTTTTGAACTTTGATTTTACGAGAACAAAAGAAACTTTTAAATCTTAAATTTGTTAAAGTATAAAATAATTTAAAAAATACATATAATAAAAATCTAAAAAAAGAGGTGCTTTTATGGCAAATAATTTGTTTAAAAAAAATTGTGAACAATTTTATTACAGTACATATAAAAGTTTAGAAAATGTTTTAAAAAAAGATATCAACCAAATCAAAGAATTATATGGCAATTTTTTAAGCAATTATACCAAGCTAAATAAAATATTTGATTTGAATAATCCCATAGAAATATATACAATGTTTAATTATTTATTATATAAAGGATATTTATCTGAAAATAAAAAATTTGAATTTTCTGGTAAACAGACTAGTGATATACGAGGTTTGCTTGGCATAGAAATTATAACTGGAAGAGGAGTTTGTAGACATATTTCTGGCATGCTTACTGATATTTTAAATGAATATGGCATTGAATCAAGTCAGCTAGCCGTATACCAAAAATTTTATAGAATTAATGTTGTTCTTCTAGAGCATCCAAAATATACTAAAGAAGAATTAATTGATTGGGTTAAAATGCATGTTGTCGATAAAAAAACTAGTGAATCATTAATAAATTTAATCGATGAATTAATTGATAAGAAAAATCAAAGCATAGAAATCTTTTCTAAAATGATTGATGATAATAATGTTCTAAAAAGAAAATTTGGAAATCATGTAATATCATTTGCTTTTAAAGACAATAAAAGTTATTTTTTAGATCCAACGCAAACTAGAATTTATCGAATGAATAAATACTATAATTTATATGATTGCAGATATGAAGATACACAAATACATTTAAAATCATCTATATTACTTAACGATTTAAAAAGATACTTACAATTGAAAAAAAACTTATCAATGCCATACATAACAATTACACCAGAAGAAGAACAAACGTTGGTGCAAGAAACTTTAATCAAATGCAAAAATAATATGGATGTATTTGAACATTTTTATAATAATAATTGTGAATTATACGATAATATTTTAGGTAAAATGCTATGTCTAAAAACTAATAAAATTTTTTAAATTAATTAATTAATATATATAAAAAAACAAATACACATTATATTTTCTTAATTAATAATAATATTTAGAAAGAGGGTAATTATGATTAAAAACATTAATTTTTTAAATTCTTTTAAATCTCCAGAATTATTATCAGCAGAAGAAACTTACAATCTATTTCAAAAAGTGAAATCAGGTGATAAAGAAGCTAAAAAAAAATTAGCAGAACATAATTTAGGATTAGTTTTCTACGAAGTAAGTCATAAATTTAAAACGGTTAATTATGATAAAGATGATATTATTTCTATTGGCGTAGTAGGGTTAATGAAAGCCATTAGTACATATAATGTTGAAAAAAAAGTTTATTTTCCATATTATGCTATTAAATGTATTGATAATGAAATCTTACTTTTTTTGAGAAAATTAAAAAAAATTTCAACAATTAGCAGTTTAAATACTGCTTTGAGCACTGATGAAAAAGGAAATAAATTAACAATTGAAGATACATTAATTAATAAAATTAATATAGAAGAAGAATATTGTGTATCGGAAACTTATAGAATTATTAACCAGATTTTAAACGGTTTATCAAAAAGAGATAGAGAAATAATTAAACTTAGATTTGGCTTTTATAATGGAAGAGTCTACACCCAAGAAGAAATTGCTAAAAAAATTTCTGTTTCTCAATCATATGTTTCAAGACTATTAATTGTAAATGTAAAAAAAATAGGTTTATTGTTACAAAAAGAAGGAGTCATAGAATTACGAAATAAAAAAAATCAAATTCAAAAATCTAATAAAAAAAGTATTAGTTAATATTTCTAAAGTTGTCAAAAATTATTTCATTTATATTTGATTATATTCATATTATTAAACCCTATAGATAGAACATTATATAAAATCAAGACGTTTTTACAGATTAATACTTAAGACATTATTGTAGAATAATCATAAAATTTAAATTAAAAAAAAGATCATTTTTTGACAATCATCAAAATATTTGATACAATTATATCTTCTCATAAGGGGGAATATATATGAATAAGTTATATGCATTATGTGTTTTAAGAGATAATAAAAATCCTTATTGTATTCCAATGCCACTAGAAGAAATTGATAAAATTTTTATTGAATATCGAAATGATAAAAGTGAAATATTAAAAAAAATTAATGAATTTGATTCAGTTATGACTGAAACTGATCCAAATAAATTAGAAATTAGAACTTTAATAAATGGTAAATGGAAATATGATAAAGATTTAAATATTATTAATGATCCAGAAATTTTTACTTTTTCTATTGAAGATTTATTTTCAAAATTAAATAAAAAAAATGGGTACATTAAGGATATGAAAAATCATTTTCAAAAATATTTGAAATATGATACAACATCAAGAAGATTTAAAAAAGTTATTTTAAAAGGAACTTTTGTTGAAGATTTTGCTACTTTAGCATATGATGAACAAAGACTAATTAGATTGTATATTATAAATAAAATTGATATAAAAAAATATTTAAATAGCAAGTTAAGTCCAAAAGATGAAAATAATAAAATAGAAGTTTTAGAAATTCCTGATGATGAAATAAAACTTACAAGAAAAATTTTACCAAATAACGATTCGAAAGCTGCATAAGCTTTTTTTAATTTTTTTTGCATATACTTTTTTAGGTGGTTCTATGCATATATATAAGACCATAAAAAATTTCTTGCTCGATCAAAACTATTTTATAGATTTATGGCAGGATAATATTCATATATATGGCTTTACAAAAATAGAAGTATTACAGGAAACTAAGGCAATTTTTAATATTGAAGATTTTAAGTTAGAAATCATAGGAACAAATTTTCGAGTTTTAAAATTAACTAACAAAGAAATATTATTACAAGGTAGTATTTTAGAGATGAGGAAAATATGAATTATGATTATTCATGGGTAGTAGTTAAAACAAATTCTCGGGAACGTTTCTTTTTGAAATGCCAAGAATTAAATATTTTTATTTTTGATTTAATTTATTTAAATGATAAACTAAAAATAAAAATATTAAACAAAGATTTAAAAAAATTAAAAAAGATTTGGTTTATTAAAATAGAAAAAATTGAACAACTAGGTCTTAATTATTGGAAAAATAAATGGCAAAAATATCATATTTTTATAATTGCTCTTATATTAGGACTAATACTTTTATTTTGTTTATCCCACATTATGCTATCTGTTTCGGTAATTCATTCTAATCAAAATATTAGATTTATAGTAACCGAAGCTTTAAAAGAAAGAGGAATTAAAGAAAATACATGGCGTAAAAGCTATGACGAAATAGAAAGAATAAAACAAGAAATTCTAGATTTATACCCAGAAGATTTAGAATGGTTAGAAATTGAAGTCAAAGGTTTAAAATATATTGTAAGAGTTGAAGAAAGAAAGATCGAATCAGAAAAACAAACTCCAGAAGCATGTAATATAGTTGCTACAAAAGATGGCATAATAAAAGATATGTTATATAGTCAAGGAGAGGCATTATATAAGCGAAATGATTCTGTTAAAAAAGGTGACATTTTAATAAGTGGCACAATAAAAAAAGATGAAGAGACTAAAAATTATGTCTGTGCTACAGGAAGCGTTTTTGCCGAAGTTTGGTATAGCGTCAAAGCGAGCGTTCCACTAAGTTATGAAACTAAAGAAAAAACAGGTAAAGTAAGATGGAATATTCGTTTAAAAAATAATGGCTACAATGATTTTTTATTTAAAAGTCGCTTAGAAAACTATGTTGAAGAAGACAAAAATTTGTTCACATTATTTAAAACAGATATAATTTTTGCTAAACAATTTGAAACAATAAATAAAACCGTTACTATGAGCGAAGAAGAAGCCCAAAATAAAGCTTTAGATCTTGCTTTAGAAAAAATATCCGCCACTTTAGAAGAAAAAGAAAAAATAATTGATAAAAAAGTTTTGAAAAAAGAAGTAAATAATAGTACAATGAATATAGAAGTTTTTGTCTCAGTTTTAGAACAAATTGGAACAAGGCAAGAATTTAGTATAGTAGAATAGAAGTGGTGGGCTAATTATGGAAATAAAAATGGTTACGGATGCTTTAGCTGATATATGGCCAATGATGACAATATTTTTAGTTGTTATAATATCAGTTAGGTTAATGTATATACATAACAGTAGTGAAAAATTTGTTTTTTACAAAGAATTTTTTAACATTCTTTTTGTCATTTATGCTTTACTGTTATTTTCCCTTTTAACTAAATCTGAATTAAATGTTAATAGTGGCTATAATTTGGTACCGTTTACCGAAATAACTCGTTATAAATTTGGAACAACTGGCTTTAATTTGAATGTCATTGGTAACATTTTAATTTTTGTTCCATTTGGTTATTTTATTTCCACATATATTAGAGCTAAAAAAATAAGTCACATTTTTTTAGTTACTTTTATAACAAGTTTAACTGTTGAATTTGTTCAACATTACATAGGACGAAGTTTTGACGTTGATGATATTTTATTAAATATAGTTGGCTCAATAATTGGCTTTTTGTTATATGTTGGCTTTGAAGCTATTAAAAAACATTTGCCAAGTGTTTTAAAAAGTGATTTAATTTATAACATTTTGTGTTTGCTTTTATGCGCTATTGTTATAATATATTATCTAAGTGTTTTTGGTATCAAATTGTTTTAGGGGGATTTTATGAATTATCAAATTAATGATTTATTTGGTTATAAAAAAGATTACAGTTTTTTAGATAGTGTTATTGCTAGGACATTAACAAAAGAAAATGCAGCTGGTTCTATTTTTTCAATTATTTTTGTTGATGAAGCAAAAATTCAAGAAATTAATAAAGCTTATCGAAATATTGATCGTGTAACTGATGTTATTAGTTTTGCCTTAGAAGATCAAAAAGATGATTTTCAACTAGAAGAAAGAGTTTTAGGTGATATATTTATCTGTATTCCAAGAATGCAAGAACAAGCCGTTAGTTATGACCATAGTGAAAAAAGAGAACTTGCTTTTTTAGTTGTTCATGGATTACTTCACTTATTAGGATATGATCATCAAACTAAAATAGATGAAGAAAAAATGTTTGGCTTACAAAAGGAGATTTTAGATGAAGAAGGAATTAAGAGATAAGGATAATGTTTTTGTGCATTTTTATAATAGTTGTAAATATTCTTTAGCTGGATTATTTACTTCTATTAAAACTGAAAGAAGTTTGCATCTTCTTCTTCTTTCAATTGCCTTTGTTATAGTAATGTGTATAATATTAGAAGTTGATGCTAGAGATATTATAACAATTAGTATGCTAGCCATATTTTTATTAGCAATGGAATTAATGAATACAGCTATAGAACATACTGTTGACATGGTAACAAAGGAATTTCATCCTTTAGCCAAAAAAGCCAAAGATTGTGGTTCAGCAGCTTCATTCGTTATTGCTGTCTTAGCAATTATAATTGTCATTTATATATTTTTAAGTTATATACTATAAGGAGTGGTTTTATGCGGAGTGGTTTTGTAAGTATAGTCGGGCGACCTAATGTTGGAAAAAGTACCCTTTTAAATAGCATTTTAGATTATAAAATCGCTATAACTTCCAATAAAGCTCAGACAACAAGAAATATAATTCAAGGAATTTATAATGAAGAAGACACACAAATTATTTTTTTGGATACACCAGGAATTCATAAACCGGAAAGCAAATTAGGAAAAATTTTAAATAAAGAAAGCTATTCAGTTATGAAAGATGTTGATGTTATCTTATTTGTAGTCGACGCCAAAAGTGGGATTGGTAAAGGCGATAAAATGATTTTAGAATCTTTAAAGAAAACTAACAGTCCAGTATTTTTAATTTTAAATAAAATTGATCAAATGAGTGAACAAGAAATATTTTATGCTATTAGTATTTATAAAGATATTTTTCCTTTTGCTGAGATTGTTCCAGTTAGTGCTTTAAAAAAAGATAATATTGTACATTTAATCAATGTTATTAAAAAATATCTTACAGATAATGTTTTATACTTTGATACAGACATGATTACAACTAATTCATTAGCTTTTATGGCAAGTGAACTAGTAAGAGAAAAACTTCTTAATAAAACAATTGAAGAAGTACCCCATAGCTTAACTTGTTATACAACAAAATTTGAAGAAAAAGAAAATATTGTTAATATAAATGTTGATATTATAGTTGATCGTGATTCTATCAAAAAAATAGTTATTGGTAAAGGCGGTCAAAGATTAAAAGAAGTAGGTATGGAAGCAAGAGTAGAATTAGAAAAAATGTTAAACAAAAAAGTATTTCTAGAATTATATGTTAAAACATTAAAAAATTGGCGGGAAAAAGTCAGCTTTTTAAAAGAATTAGGCTTTGATGAATTAAATTTAAAATAAATTGAATAAAAATTTTCTTTTACTCCCAAGATAATAATAGAAAGAGAGTGAAAGAAATGGATAAAAAAGAAGCTTGGAAAAAATTTAAAGAAACAGGAAAGATTGAATATTACTTAAAATACAAAGGAAAAGATGTGGAATAATAATGATTACAAAAGTGACGGGTTTTATAGTTAGCAGTGTAAATTTTAAAGAGTCGTCACTTATTATGCAGATTTTAACCAAAGAATATGGCCTAATAAGTGTAATAGGAAAAGGAGTTAAATCTCTAAAAAGCCCTTTAAGAGCTTTGACTATGCCTTACACTTATGGCTATTTTTATTTGTATTACAAAGAAAATAAAATATCGACATTAAAAGATGTTGATATTATTAATCCGTTATTAAATATCCATGAAGATATAGTTTTGTTAAGTTATTTAAATTATTTTAGCAATTTAATTACTCAAGTTTACAAAGAAAGTGAAAATAAAAAATTATTTGATTTACTAGTTGCTACCGCCATAAAATTAAATGATGGTTTTGATCCAGAAGTTTTAGCTAATATTTTAGAAGTTAAATGTTTGCCATTTTTAGGAGTAGGCTTAACCCTTGATTGTTGTATTAACTGTGGCAGCCAAAAAAATATTGTTACAATTGATGGTGATAAAGGTGGTTTAATTTGTAAAGATTGCTATCAAAATGAACCAATTGTTAAATTAGATACTATTAAACTTTTAAGAATGTTTATGTATGTTGATATAAATAGAATATCAAAATTAAATATAAAAAAAGAAAATAAAAAAGAAATAAATATGTTTTTAACTTTGTATTATAATAGATATACTGGCATATATTTAAATAGTAAAGATTTTTTAAAAAAGTTAAATTTATAATTTAAATTTGACAAATTAAAATCTTTTTTCTATAATTAAGGCATGCAAAAACATTAAGACACGTTTATATCTAGTCTTTTTTGTAGAGAGCCTATGGTTGGTGAAAATAGGCAAAAAGCATTTATAAATATCACTTAAGAAATTGTTTTTCGGAAGTCACTAACGATATCTAGTGAATTAAGTTAAAATTAAGGATGGTACCGTCTAATATAGACTCCTTTGGTATCATCCTTTTTTATTTTAGAAAGGAAATGGAAAAATGAAAGATTTTAAAGCTTTAGATAAAAGAGCATCTTATGAAGTTGAACAAGACATTTTAAACTCTTGGGGTGGCGTACAAGGGATTTATGAAAAATCAATTGCTAAACATTTAAATGATCCAAAATTTGTTTTTTATGATGGTCCAGCTACAGCAAATGGACATCCTGGTTTACACCATATGATGGCTAAATTTTTAAAAGATACTTTTTGTAAATATCAAACAATGAAAGGACATCTTGTTTACCGAAAAATTGGTTGGGATACACATGGCTTGCCAGTAGAATTACAAGTTGAAAAAGAGTTAGGTTTTCATAACAAAAATGATATCGAAGCATATGGTATTTTAGAATTTAACCAAAAATGTCGGGAAAGTGTTTGGAAAAATGAAGAAAGTTTTTCTAGACTTACTAATAAAATGGGACAATTTATTGATTTAAAAAATCCATATATTACTTATGACAATAATTATATTGAAACTGAATGGTGGATTTTAAAGAAATTTTTTGATGAAGGTTATTTTTATGAAGGAAGTAAAATATTACCATATTGTCCTCGTTGCGGAACAGGTCTTGCTAGTCATGAAGTTGCTCAAGGATATAAAGAAGTTAGTGTTGATACAGTTATTGTTCCAATGAAATTAAAGAATAAAGATGCTTATTTCTTAGTATGGACAACAACTCCATGGACTTTAATTTCGAATGTGGCTGTTTGCGTTAATCCTAATGAAGAATATGTGTTATGTGAATCAAAAGGTTTAAAGCTTATTTTAGCTAGTAAATTAGCTAGTAATGTTCTAGGTGAAGATTATAAAGTATTAGAAACGTATCAAGGAAAAGATTTAGAATATGAAGAATATGAACAATTAATACCAGAATTAAAAGTAACTGGTAAAGCTTTCTTTGTTTGTTGCGATGATTATGTTACTATGGATAGTGGAACAGGTATTGTTCATTTAGCTCCAGCGTTTGGTGAAGATGATGCCAAAGTTGGTAAAAAATATAATTTGCCTTATGTAAATCCAGTTGGTGACGATGGAAAATACTTAGAAGGTCCTTGGAAAGGAATGCTTGTTTTTGATGCTGATTTAGAAGTTATTAAATATTTAAAAAGTAATGATAAATTATTTAAAAAGCAAAAAATAACTCATAACTATCCACACTGTTGGCGTTGTAATACTCCATTAATTTACTACTCAAAACCAAGCTTTTATATCGAAACTACTAAATTTAAAGATAAAATTATTGCCGCTAATAAGACAGTTAATTGGTATCCAGCTTATGTTGGGGAAAAACGCTTTGGTAATTGGTTAGAAGAATTAAAAGACTGGGCAATAAGTCGTAACCGTTATTGGGGAACACCACTTCCTTTATGGAGATGTGAATGTGGATATGATCATATGGTAGGTTCTCGAGAAGAACTTTCAAAAATGGCTACAACGAAAGTTGATTCCAAGACAGTCGAGTTACATCGTCCTTTTGTTGATGAAATAAAATTAAAATGCCCTAAATGTGGCAAAGAAATGACACGGGTTAATGATGTCATTGATTGTTGGTTTGATTCAGGATCTATGCCTTTTGCCCAATATCATTATCCTTTTGAAAAAGATAGTTTATTTGAATCACAATTTCCAGCTGATTACATCTGTGAAGGAATTGATCAAACAAGAGGTTGGTTTTATACATTATTAGTAATATCAACTTTTGTTAAAGGAGGTGCCCCTTATAAAAATGTACTAGTTAATGATTTAGTTTTAGATGCTGAAGGCAAGAAGATGAGTAAAAGTAAAGGTAACATTGTTGAACCGTTTACAACTATGGAAAAATATGGTGCTGATACAGTTCGCTTTTATCTTGCTTACGTTTCACCAGTTTGGACACCTTTAAAATTTAGTGAAGAAGGTTTAAAAGAAGTTTATTCTAAATTTTTAAACCCTTTAAAAAATACATACAGCTTCTTTCAAATGTATGCTAATGCCGATCATATCGATATTGATAATTGTCAAGTTCCTTATCAAGAAAGAGAAGAAATTGATCGTTGGCTTCTTTCTAAATATAACGGACTTGTTAAAAATGTCAATGACGCTTTTAAAGAATACGATTTAAACAAAGCTGCAAGATATATTGCTAATTTTGTTTCCGAAGATTTATCAAATTGGTATATTAGACGCAATCGAAAAAGATTTTGGGATAGTGAAATGACTATTTCTAAAAAAAGTGTTTATATAACAACCTATGAAGTATTAGTAGGTATTTCAAAATTAATTGCCCCAATCACACCATTTATCTCAGAAGAAATTTATCGAAATTTAACAGGTGAAGAAAGTGTTCATTTAGCAAGTTATCCAGAAGTAGATGAAAAACTTATTGATTTATCTTTAGAAGAAAAAATGGATTTAGTAAGAGAAATAATTCGTTTAGGAAGAAATGGTCGTGAAGAAGCTAAAATAAAGGTTCGTGAACCTCTTCTTGAAGTATATTTAGATGGCAAAGTTGAAAATAAAATTGCCGATTTAGTTCCATTAATAATAGAAGAATTAAATGTTAAAAAAGTAGAATTTATAACGGATTTAACAAAATACATGAATTTTACTGTAAAACCAAATTTTAAAGAAGTTGGTAAAACTTTTGGACCAAAAATCAAAAAATTTCAAGAAATACTAGAAAATTTGCCTGAAACTGATAAAGTATGGTTAGAAAAAGGACAAGAAATTATCATTAATATGGATAATGAAGAAATAAAAGTAACACCTAATATGGTAGATGTAAGAGTTGAGGCAAAAGTCGGATTTAATGTTTCAATGGAAGGAAATCTCTTTGTTATTTTAAATACTGAAAGAACCGAAGAACTTATTTTAGAAGGTATGGCAAGAGAATTGGTAAGTAAAGTCCAAAATATGCGTAAAGCAAAAGATTTAGAAATTACTGATCGAATTATTTTGTATTATAAAGGTACTGAAACTTTTAAAAAATCATTAGAAATGTTTAAAAATTATATTCAAGAAGAAACTTTAGCTACAGAAATTTTAGAAAAAGATGATTTAAAAGAAACTTTTGATATTAATGGTGAAGAAGTATTCATTGATTTAGAAAAAAAATAAATTAAAATGCTTAATTTGAATAATTGAGCATTTTTTTTGTTTAAAAGAAATTAAAATCTCAAAAATTACTTTTAATACAATTTAATAAGTATAATTAAAATAAACTTTTTACCAAAAAATAAATTTATAAAAATTATCGACAATTTTAAATATAACGAGTAAAATGATTATAGGAGTTGAGAAGAGTGAAAAAGAAAAATGTTATTATTATAATATGTATAGTGCTTTTTGTTATATTTATTGGTATAGGTAGCACTTTATTTTTACTTACAAAAAATAAAACCAGTAATGAAACAATAAATGAAGTAAAAAAACCAACTATAAAAGAAAAAGTAGAAGTAGAGATAAATTCTTCTGTTTTAAAAATTTCTGATTTCTTTTCTAGTAATGTAGATTTTAAAAATGTAACTATATTTTATTATTTAAATGATGAGGAAATAACTTTTACAAACTTTTATGATAAACTAGGAGAATTCAAAGTACTAATTAAAGCTGAAGATAATGAATATCAAACACTTTTAAAGGTTATTGATACTACTGCTCCAGAGTTAGAAGTACAAGATGTAACTATAGTTAAAAATTCTGGTTATGACATTTCAAAATTTGTAGTTAGTTGCAAAGATAACAGTGAGGAAGATTGTATTTTAAAATATTCTGATAATGCCATGGCAAATTATCAAGAAGTAGGAGAATATACTGTATCCATTGTTGCAAAAGATGCTTCTGAAAATGTAGTTCAAAAAGATGCTAAATTAACTATAACAAAAGAAATTTCTAATCAAAATCCACCTACTTCAAATAATGGATCATCTAATCAAAGCTCTTCAAATAATCAAAATATATCATCAAATTCTAATTCAACGTCAAATAATAATAGTAATAATCCAAATAATAATACCTATATAAATTATTATACGAAAGATAGAACTGAAAAAGAAGATTTCAAATATGGAGTCAAACTTGTTAAAGAAATAACGGATTATTACAGAGTAAAACAAGATAATAGTGTAGAAACTTATGATTCAAAAGTAACACGAACTTATTATGATTTTTCAGGATATAATGGAACAGCTAGTACTTTAACATCTGAAGCTCGTACTAATTCCGTAACTTACAGTGCAATGGCTAATGAAATAGTATCTTTAGTAAATAATTTACGAACAAGCCTTGGCAAAACAAAACTTTCCCTAGATTCTAATTTAACTACTATGGCAATGATTAGAGCAATGGAGTTAAGTTATGGTAATACCTTTAGTCATACTAGACCTAATGGAAATATTTGCTTTTCACTAGGAAGTGAATTTAATTATCCTTTTTATGCTGAAAATATTGCAGCAGGTCAAACAAGCGCATCTAATGTTTTTAATTCGTGGAAAAATTCTTCTGGACATTATCAAAATATGATTAATAGTGACTATAAAAAAATTGGTATAGGAGTTAATTATTTTGATGGGAAGTATTATTGGGTTCAAATTTTTAGTTATTAGAAAAAATATAATTTTATAAGAAATAAATTGAAACATAAGAAAAAAAAGGTATAATAGTAAGAAAGGAGGACTGTAGTACATATATAAGAAAAAAGTATTTAAAATTATGAAAAATAAAAAAAGTAAGCTAATAACGATTGCAACTGATGAAGAATATTTAAGGCAAAAATCTGCTTTTGTTGATGTAAAAAAAGATAGTAACTTAATTGAAGAATTAAATACATTAAGAGATTATTGTAAAAAAAATGATGTATTAGCTATGGCTGCTGTTCAATTGAAAATTCCCAAAAGATTAATTTATTTAAAAAACGCGAATTTAGAAATAGTAAATAAAATTCAAAAAGATTCTATTAGTGAAAATGAAAGAAAATATGATGAGGCTCGTTTTTTAATAAATCCCGTTATTATAAAAAAAGAGGGTTTAACAGATTATTGGGAAAACTGTGCAAGTTGTTTGGATTATTGTGGCCGTGTTTTAAGGCCTTATAGAATTGAAGTAGAATTTGATGATCTTGATGGTTGTAAAAAGCATGAAATTTTTGAAGGATTTGCATCAACTGTATTATCTCATGAAATTGATCATTTGGATGGTATTTTGCATATGGACATTGCTGAAGAAATAAAAGAAATGCCACTTGAAGAAAGAAAATTATGGCGTCAAACTCATGGTTATAAGATTTATTCTAAAACAGGAAATTATAATTTATTAAAAAAAAACTTTGGCTAACAAAATATTAAAATAATTAAATAGAGAAATGGAGGAATATTTATGATTTATTGGGCAATGTGGTTAGTGGTTGTTGTATTACTGGCAATAATCGAAGCATCCACAGTTAATTTAGTTTCAATTTGGTTTGTAATAAGTGGGTTAGTTGCATTAATAGTGTCTTTATTTACTGATTTATTCTATTTACAATTTGGAATATTTGTCGTTTTAGGCACACTTTTATTAATTTTAACTAAACCAATGATTAAAAAAATTAATGCAAATAAAGAAACTAAATTAAATTTAGAAAGAATAATAGGAATGGAAGGAATAGTTACTAGCGAGATAAATAAAAATGTTATTGGTGAAGTAAAAGTTGATGGTAAACTTTGGAGTGCTATTTCTAATACTAAAATTCCTGTTAATGCGATTATTAAAGCTAAAGAAATTGATGGAGTTAAGTTAGTTGTTGAAAAAGTTAAAGAAGAAAATGCAAACACTGAAAAGAAAAAAACAACTTCCACAAAGAAAAAAACGACTTCATCAAAGAAAAAAAGTCCAGCTAAGAAAAATAATTCGAAAAAAGTTGTTAAGAAAGAGAGTTGATTTTGATGGAATTATTAATTGCTATTTTAGTTATTGTTGTTATTATAATTTTACCTTGTGTTAAAATTGTTCCCCAATCTAAAGCTTATGTTATTGAAAGATTAGGTTCATTTTTAACTATTTGGCATAATGGCTTACATTTTAAATTACCATTTATTGACCGAATTAGTAATGTTGTTGTTTTAAAAGAAATGGTTAGAGATTTTGATCCTCAACCAGTAATTACTAAAGATAATGTTACAATGCAAATTGATACAGTTGTTTATTTTCAAATAACTGATCCTAAACTATATACTTATGGAGTAGAGTATCCTATTAGTGCAATTGAATCATTAACTGCGACAACCTTAAGAAATATAATTGGAGAACTAGAATTAGATCAAACTCTTACTTCAAGAGATATTATTAATAGCAAAATGCGTTCAATCTTAGATGAAGCAACCGATCCTTGGGGAATTAAAGTAAACAGAGTAGAAGTAAAAAACATTTTACCGCCTCGTGATATTCAAGATGCTATGGAAAAACAAATGCGCGCTGAAAGAGAAAGAAGAGAAAAAATCTTACAAGCCGAAGGAGAAAAAAAGTCTTCAATTTTAATTGCTGAAGGTGAAAAAGAAAGTGCAATTTTAAGAGCAGAAGCTGATAAAGAAGCTAGAATTAAAAGAGCCGAAGGTGAAGCTGATGCCTTATTAAAAATTAAAAATGCTGAAGCAGAAGGAATTCGATTATTAAAAGAAGCTAAAGCTGATGAAGCTGTTTTACAATTAAAATCTTATGAAACGTTAAGTAAAATGGCTGATGGTCACGCAACAAAGATTTTGGTACCAGCTAATTTACAAAATATTGCTACTTTTGGGACAGTCTTAAAAGAAACAATTGGCATAGAAGATAAACCAAAACATCCTAAAATAGAGAAAGGTCCAAGAGAATAATTTCTCTTTTTTTCTTTAATGAATTATATTTATGATTTGAGCGAAGCCGAAATAGATATTGTTTTAAATTCTTATAATAATATTATTTCAAAAACAACAGATTTCTTAAAAAGATTAGAAAATGAATCTATTTTTGAAGAATTCTTTTCAATTGTTTTTCTTCTTTTTGATGGCTTTTTAAGTAGTACTCATAATATTAAAAGAGATAATAATTATCATTTTGTTTCTTTTTCTAATAGCCCATATTATTTATATCCATTAAATGGCATTGGGGTATGTCGTCATATAAATGAAATTTTGTATTTGCTGTTTACAAAACTTGGTTATAATTGTCAAAATGTTTTAATTAATTTAAGTGAAAATAAAAGTGAAAAAAAGAAATCCAATAATCATATTATAACTTTAGTAGACTATCAAAATAGTTCTTTTGCTTTTGATTTAACAAATTGGAATGTTTTAGCGGTCAATGATCTTTTAATTTTAAGTTGGAGAAAAGAATTACATTATTATTTTTCAAATATAGAGAAATTTAAAACCATCAAAGAAAATAATTTGTCTTTTTTAACTAAAAGTTACAATAGTATTTTTATTAAATTAAAAAAACATATTTTAGAATTAGAACAATTTTATTTAGAAATTTTTAAAGAATTACAAGCCATTGCCAAAATAATTGATAAATATGAAACTTATCAAAAGTTAAATATAAAAAATGTTTATAATTATTAAAGGAAGTGATAAAATGCAAATTTTTCATGAATTTCCACCGTTATATGATAGAAATTCTAAAATATTAATTTTAGGTTCAATTCCAAGCGTTAAATCAAGAGAAGTTGGCTTTTACTATATGCACCCTAAAAATCGATTTTGGAAAGTTTTAGAAAATATTTTTGAAGAAAAAATAACTAATAAAAAAGAATTTTGTTTAAAACATGGCATAGCTTTATGGGATACTTGTGCTAGTTGTGAAATAAAATTTTCTTCAGACAGCTCAATTAAAAATGTTGTTCCAAATGATTTATCGACTATTTTAAGTGCTGCAAATATCACACAAATATTTACGACTGGCAAAAAAGCTCATCAAATATACCAAAAATATTTATATCCAAAATTTAAAATAAATGATATTTGCTTATCAAGTACATCACCAGCTAATGCCAAAAAAAGCTTAGAAGATTTAGTAAATGAGTACAAAATAATTTTAAAATATTTATAATTAGTAAAAAGTATTACTTAAAAGGCTGGTATAACATATACTTGCAATTTTAATGTAGTATGTGTTATAATCAATATGCTTTTAAAAAGTGATGTATTATCCGCTTACTTTTGGTAATGATGATATGTAAAAAAGTTAGAAAGGAATTGAAAATGGCAAATTTAGTTGACAAAATTAATGCAAAACATATTCGTAAAGATATTCCTGAAATTCGTGTTGGGGATACAGTTAGAGTTGATGTTTGGGTAAAAGAAGGTAAAAAAGAACGTATCCAAGCTTTTGAAGGCTTAGTAGTAGCTAAAAAAGGTGGAAGTGTTTCTGAAACTATTTCTGTACGTAAAAAATCTGGCGGAATTGGTGTTACACGTATTTTCCCAGTTAATACACCAACAATTGATAAAATAACTGTTGTTAGAAAAGGCTTAGTTCGTCGTGCTAAACTTAACTTTATTAAAGGAATGCGTAAAGAATATAAAGTTAAAGAAAGAAACGATTCTAATAAAGCAGCAGCTTAATAAAAACAAAGTGTTAAAATGCACTTTGTTTTTTAATTTCTAAATAGTAAAATAAATAAAATCATGATACAATTAAATAGGTGATTAGATTGAAATTTTTAAAAGAACTTATTCCATATATAGTAATATTAATTATTGTTATTTTAATTAGAAGCTTTTTAATAACGCCGATTAAAGTAAATGGTCAAAGTATGTATGATACTTTAACTGGTGATGAAATAATGCTTTTATATAAAATAGGTGAAATTAAACGCTATGATATGGTGGTAGCGGATTTAATTGTAGATGGAAAAAAAGATGATACTTTAATAAAAAGAGTATATGGTCTACCTGACGAAACAATCAAATGTGAAAATGGAAATATTTATATAAATGATCATAAAATAGATGATCCTTATGCAACTAATGAAACTGAGGACTTTGAAGCAGTAACACTTGGAGAAGATGAATATTTTTTGTTAGGAGATAACAGAACAATTTCAATGGATAGTAGAATAATTGGCCCAGTTCATCGAAAAGACATTGAAGGTCATACCAACTTAATAATTTGGCCTTTTAATAAATTTGGAGTAATAGAATAAAAAATAGATTATAAGAAAATCTTAAGAATTTAGATGGTTTAAAATATATATTTTTGCCAAAATGTAATTGGAGTGATGTTATGGCATTATTTGAAAAATTTACAGACACAATTTTTTTAAAAAATGATAGTAATTTAGAAAACATTATAACAACTTTACAAACAATTTATGAAAAAAATCCATCAAATTATTTAATTGAAAAAGATTTAGCTCTTTTTAAAAGAGGCTATAATGGTGAAAAAGAAATAGAATATGAATTAAAAAATGCTAATATTGGGATGTTTGTTTTAAAAGATATTAATTTGCAGTATGAAGATTTAACTGCACAAATAGATTATGTAGTTGTAACAACTGGAAAAGTTTACTTAATAGAATGCAAAAATATGGTTGGAAATATAAGAGTTAATGAACGAGGAGACTTTATAAGAGAAATATTTGATAAAAAAGAAGGAATTTATTCACCTTTAAGACAAGCTGAAAGACATGTTGAGATATTAAAAAAAATATGGCTTTCTAGAAGCAATTTTATTAAGAAATTTTTTGCTGAAGAAAAATTTGATTATTGGTATGTACCCTTAGTTGTTTTTGCCGATTCTAAAAGTATTTTAAATACAAAATATGCTCCAAAATATATTTTAAATAAAGTTGTTAAATCAGATCAATTAGTTAATTACATTAAAAATGATTTAAAAAAAATAGACAAAAGTTTATTAAGTGGTAAAAAAAAGACAGAAGAGATAGCTAAATCAATTTTAGCGTTACATACACCAATACAATATAATTTTAAAAAATATGAAACCATAAACAATAGTTTTTCTACAATTAGAAACAAATTAATAGAATTTAGAAAAAACAAATCAAAAGAAAAAAATATTCCACTTTATTATATTTTTAGCAATGAAGAATTAGATAAAATAATTAAAACTATGCCAAAATCAATAAATGAATTAGAACATCAAAATATATTGTCAAATATTAAATTAAGATGCCATGGCAAAGAAATAATCGATATTATTAATCAGAATTTAGGAGATTTAAATGAATCTGAATGAATTAAAAAAGAAATACGATACTTTACAAAATAAATTTGGCGATAAAAATTTAAATGCTATTTATTTTGGCGGCTGTGAAAATAACCCTGATTTTTGTTTTGTTTTTGTAAATCCAACTGGTCGAAGCATTGCCGCTGATAAAAATTGGCAAGGAATAAAAGCGCCTTGGCTAGGCATTAAAAACGTTTGGAATTTATTTTATGATCTTGGCTTTTTAAGTGAAAATATTTATAAAAAAATAAAAGAAACAAAATCATCTTCTTGGACAGTAAATCTGGCTAACCAAATATATGAAGAATTAAATAAAAATAAGGTTTTTATTACTAATTTAGCTAAGTGTACGCAGATTGACGCAAGACCATTAAAAGATGAAATATATCAAAAATATTCGCCACTTTTTTTAGAAGAAATAAAAATAGTAAATCCTAAAATAATAATTTTATTTGGCAATCAAGTAAGTAGAGTTGTTTTAAATCAAAAAATTGCCGTTTCAAAATGTCGTAAACAATTTTTTAAAAAAGAATATAAAAATAAAACTTATAAATTTTATCCCGTCTATTATCCAGTAGGCAATGGAGGATTTAACTATAAAAAAGTAATTGAAGATCTTAATTGGATTATTAAAGAAGAAAAATAACCTGTTTTTTAAAAAAATTATTTTGATTTTCTAAAATTATACTAATTATAAGAGGTGAAAGTATGATATTTTTAAAAATGACTCCTTTAGAAATAATTGATTATGCAAGGAAAAGTGAAGCAAATGATATTATTGATGCACTTAAAAGTGATATATCAGAAGAATTATTTAAATTGATTTTTTTTAATATAAAAGATGAAATTAAAGATAAGTTATTAGATGATGATTTAATTCTTTCTAAAATAATTTTAATGGTTAAAAATAATTCAAAAACCAAAGTATTAAAAAATTTTAGTAATAGTTTTATTTTACAATTATTATCCAAAGTTAATGAAAAAGATTTAGCTTTAATAGTAAATGCTTTACCGGAAGATAAATTGCAAAATATTATTGATTTTATAAATAAAATTTTAGAAAATAAAGAATCAAATTGTAATAAAGATGCTTTATGTAAATTAAAAGAAAAATTAATTATGCTAAATTATAATTATGATTTATATATAAAATACGGTTTAAAAATGAAAACTGTTGTTGATGAAAATGTTTTAATTATAGAAGGAAAATATAAATTTCCATACGATTTTTTATTAAAAATTAATGACAAAAGAATAAATAAACTTTTAGAAATTGCCAAATTAACAAATCCTGGAGAAAGTGATGCAATTATCTTTTTTTCAATAATAAAAATGTATTTAATATTTGGCTATGATAATGTATATAAAATTCTGCAAAACAAATTCACTTATAGAACAGAAGCATCAATTATTAGATACGCAGAAGCAAATTTTGTGGATTTACGAAGACAATTTAGATTAGAAAATCAAGCATTATTTTATAGTTATGATTTAGCAACTAAAGCTTTTGAAGCACTAAAGAATAAAGACCTTGATTTCTTTAGACCTTATGTAAGAGAACAAGATGAGCAGTCATTTAAAAATTTTATCCAAAATTTAGAAATAATTTTTCAAAAATTTTCAACTAACAAAAATGAAAAAATTCTTAGAAATATTTTTGAACAATTATTTAAAACTGAAATTATTGAAAGAGAAAAAAATTTAAAGGAAAGATATATAAAAAATATGCTTCAAAAATATAATTTAAATGCTAAGAGAAATCCAATTGGAATTGCAGAATTATATAGAATATTTGCAAATGTAAATATAAGTAGATTTAAACTGGATGATAGTGGAAAAATTATATTAGATAAAACTTTAAATCGTTTTTTACTCGGTAATGCTAAAACAGACAATGATGCATTACTAAGATTAGTTTTTAACAAAGATGCTTTTGGATTGAATACTACTTTAGATGATGTTATAAATGATTTTTCTAAAATTAGCTACATGATTTATCATAACAAAAACTTATCTTTGAATTCAATTTTAGATGTAATAGATGTTTGTAAAGCTAAATCGTTTAATCTTCTACCAAATGAAAAAGGTATGACTTTAGATACTGTTTCTGAAATAATGAAATCGTTAAAGCATTGTACAGAAAGTAAAGAAGAATTGTTTAGAAGAGCTAGAAAACTTTATGTTGAAAGTCAAAGCAAAGTAGCTTCTTCAATTCCTTTAATTAATGGAATTTCAAAAAGTGATATTAAATATAATGTTATAAATTTTGATAATGCAGAATTGTTAACTTTAGGAATTAATGCTGGTTGCTGCCTTAAAGTTGGTGGAAAAGGTGAAGAATTTTTAAATTATTTAATGAAAAGTCCACACGGTTATATTATAACTTTACAAGACGAAAATAATAATATATTTATTTGTCCTTTTATTCGAAATGGCAATGGCGTTTTTGGAAATGGATTAGATCCCGCACCTTATGATAGAAACTTAAGTGACAGATTATTAGAAACCTTAAAAGAAATTGGTCAAAATATGATTTCAAAAAGTTATGATGATGAAAAAATAGAATTTGTGACAATAACTGATTTACATCTTGAAGAATTTTTAAAAGAAAAGAATCTTCCACGGTTTAAAGTTGATAAATATCTACCCCTTGACGCAGTTTTCTATTCAGATTACCATAAAAAGGATAAAATAAATTATATTGTTGCGGCAATTTCATCAAATGTAGTACACAAAAGCTACGAACCAAAAAAATTATTTTATGAAGAACGCAAAGAGCCTTTCATTTTCGATTCTAGTAATAATGATAAAGAAAGAATTGAACAACTAATAAATTCAATAAATTATTCTTCTATTTCATTTCAGCATGATTTAACAGAAACGCAAAAAAATAGACAAAGAAGAAACTATAAATATTTAAACGTTGCTGATTTTAATTTTATAATTGGAAATAAAGATTGGTTTATTGGAATAAAAGATTTTGAAACTATAAGTGTAGTTTTACCATATGATTTTAGAGCTAGAAATGAATATTTTAAGGCTCTAGAAGATATTAAAGAAAAATACAGTGAGCCAATGAGGAGGTAATATGGAACTAATAGGTATTATCAAAGAATTAATAAATAATTCTTATGGATTTATAGAAGCAGATAAAGTTATGTACTATTTTGACAGATCTGATTTGATTTATAATTTTGAATTACATGTGGGCTTAAAAGTTATTTTTAAACCAATGATTATTAATAAAATAAATAAGGCAATTTTAATAGAAAAGATAAATGGTTAGAATAATGCAAGAAAAAGTTTATGAAATAGTTAAACAAATACCATATGGTAAAGTATCAACTTATTCGCAAATAGCTGAAAAATTAGGTAACAAAAAATTAGCAAGGGTAGTTGGCAATATTCTTCATAATAATCCTGATGAAAAAAATATTTTTTGTTATAAAATTGTAAATAGTAAAGGATATCTTGCTAAAAACTATGCTTTTGGCGGAATTGAAAAACAAAAAAGAAGACTAGAAAGCGAAAACATAAAAGTAGTAAATAATAAAGTTGATTTGAAAATTTATTTATGGGAAAATGATGAGTGTAGGTGAATAAAAATGTTTGAATTAAAAAGTAAAACTTTAACAGAATATTATGGAAAAGTACCAAGAAACTACGATTTAAAATTTTTACATTATCAGATTGACTTAGCGAATTTAAATCCTTTAGAATTAGAATTTTTAAGTAAAGATTTGGATAAAATTTTTGAACATATTGGCAAAAAATATTTTAAAATATACTTTTCAAATTTAACAACATTAAAAAATGTCATGAAAAATACAGCAATTATCTCAAAATATCAAAAATTTATTTATGTAAAAATAAGAAGTGAAGGCGAATTTTTAGAATTAAAAAATGATATAAAATGCTTAAATGTAAAAATAATTGTTGAATTAAAAGATTTAAATATTTTTTTAAACCATATTGATATTCCGTATGAATTAATTGTGCAAATAAATACAGTTAAAGAACTTCCACATCAAGCTTTAGAAAATTTAAGAAAAAGGTTTGATATTAAACAAATTTTAGTTGGGCAAATATGTTATTTATCCAATTATTTCTTACCTTTTCTTAAAAAAATGGCAAATGAATTTAATATTAATCCCAGCGATTATTTAGAAATAGAAAAAAACGTTTTAATATCTAATGATTTTTATAGTATAGATGATTATAAAAGAGTATTAAAAGAATTAAAAAAGTTAATTTTAGAAACAACAGATAAAAATAGTGAATATAAAAATTTTCAAATAGTATATGAAAAAAATTGCTAAAGAAATCTCTTATAATTGGGCTGGTTTAGAAAATGATACTTTAGAAAATCAAAATTTAATTGGTGGGTTATTTAGTAAAACCTGTGTTTGTGAAGGGTTTACTAAAATTTTACAACAAGCTTTAAGTTTAATTAATATTTCTTCTATTGTTGTAGGGGGAAACAGCCCAAAAGAAGATGGTGGTCATTTATGGAATCAAGTAAAGATAGAAGGCAATTGGTATAATACTGATATAAGTAAAGATTCTTTATTAGTTCACAATCAAAAAGATTTTGAGAACTGTTTGGTAAGTGATCAATTTGCCTTTTTTACTAATTACCCCATAGCTAATGAGTGTCCAAATTCCTATGAAAATAATTTGAAATTAAAATAGATTAAATATCTATTTTTTTAATTGCATTTGATAAATTGATTTGTTAGAATAATTTAGAAACAAAAGTGGGGGGAGTTAATTTATGAAAAAATATTTAGAAAAATTTATTAAATTGTTTTTAGTGCTTTTAATAACATTGCAAATATATCTACCAGTTTATTTAGTTGATGCAGTAGAATTTCCAGAAGTAATTAAAGTGCCAGAAGTTAGCAAAGGAAATTTAAACGCTGAAGGAAAATATGAAATTTTATTAACGGATATAAATCCAACAGGTTACAGTGCTGATACATATTTAAAAAATGTAAATCTTAATAATGAACCATTACAAATAATAAATGGTAATGATTTTGAAACCCAACAAAACGGCATTTTTACGAAAGCTAATTCGAGTTTTTTCTACACAGATGTACAAGAACAGGGTTATGAATTTTTTGAAGCTTATGTTGGCTTAGACAAAAGTTCATTAAATACAGATGCTTCAATTACTTTTTATATTTATTTAGATGGCGTTTTGGCATATGAAAGTAAAGAAATAAAAAGTGGAAGCAAAATAGAACATATTTATTTGGATATTAGTAAATCAAAAGTTATTCAATTAGTTGTTAAAAACAATAATAATTCAAAATATAATTACGGTGTTTGGGGAAATGCTAAGTTTATTAAAAGTGCCGCATCACCTTATTTAAAAGTAGCTGATTTAGAATTTAATTTACCAGCACAAGTTACAGAAAGTAATATTTTAGAATATGTAAAAGCTTACAGTGTATCTGGCAAAAATTTACATGATGATATAGTTTATAAAACAGATTACAAAGAAGGGCTTACTGGAAATTTTACAGTTACTTATACGGTTACAGATGAATTTGGCAATAAAAGAACTAGAACAGTTAGTATGATTGTAACCGGAGAAGATTATAGCCACGAATTATCCTTAGATAGATTAAAAAAGCCTTGGGCATCTTACTTATATCATGGTAGAAATACTCTTAGTATTGAAGGTCAAAAAGCTTGGGATGTTATCCTAAAAGAAGTTTTAGATTTTAAAGCAAACAAATGGAAGCAAGTTAATAGATGGGGAACAGATTGCTATCTAATAGATATTGATTTACAAGCTTTAAATATTTTTGTTTCAAAAGAAGAATTAACTAATTTAGTTTACATGTTTCAAGATGATGAACCTCGTTCATTTATTCTTCCTGATTGGGATACAGTTTTAACAATGAACAATGGATTAGTTTCTCATGTAAATATATATGCTCGTAAAAATTTAGCTGATAATCAAGATTATTGGTTAGAAAAAATAGAAGCTAACACTGTCAATATGCTATCTGAAAGTAAAGAAGATATGAATGAGGCTCAAAGAGTATACTACGTTTTAAAAAAATATGCTGGCTGGATTCAGTACACAAGTGGCCAACAATTACATGAAGCATTAGGCTTAGGTCATTCTGTCTGTGGCGGTAATGCAAGAGGTACAGTTTTCTTAACCGAAAGATTAGGCGTAAAAAGTGTTTTTGGTCGAAGTGGCCCTCATGCTTGGACTTATACAAAATTATATAATTATGATGCTTGGTTTAAAAATGATTTATTAGCAGGACCAGCTATTTTGGTAGATGCTAATTCTAGCAAACATAACATGCTTGTCGGAGGCAATTATTTAAATAGACATTATGAATGGTTTTCTTTTAGTGATAAAGATTATCCAAGAGAAAAATTTAAATATCCTTCAGTTTGGCTTACTTTAGATAATTCAAATATTTTAGTTCTTCCTAAAAACAAACCTTACAATTTACTTGATAACGTTGTTGATTTTGGAAGTATTTATGAAGACAATTTAGTCAAAGAAGATATAAATATTACAATAACAAAACTTGACGAATTTGGTAATGTTGTAACTTCTAATTGGGAAGGACTTAAAGAATCATCTGATGGTTCTGATTTAAAAGCAGGGGATTATATAGTAACTTATACATTAATTTCAAATAAATTAGAGGCAACAGCTACCAAAAAAGTCCGAGTTACAAGTGGTGAAGAAGATTTTTTGAAGTTAAAAGATTCTATTAATAAAGAAGGTAACATTAAAGAAAATGAATTAGTTGGTTTATGGAATGGTACAGAAGAAAAATGGTATCAAGATGCAATTGAAACATATGAAAATGCTAGTATTTCATTTGATTTAAGTAAGGACGATTATCGTTATTTGAATTTTGATTTTGGTATTAAAAATAGTGTTCGTGAAAATACAAGTTATGGTTTTTATGGCAAAGTTATGATAGAAGTAGTAATTGATGATAAAGTAATTTATACAAGTTCTATTTTAGGATGGAAAGATCATTACGAAACTATAACTTTGCAAATTCCTGAAAATTCAGCAAATTTAAAACTAAATGTTTTAGCTAAAGGAGACGGTAATAATCACGCGGCAATTGGTAATTTAGCATTAATTGTTGATGATGGAAGTGTTGAAGAAATTATTGAAGAAGAACCAGAAAAGCCAGTAGAACCGCCTGTAGAGGAAAATCCAGACATTCCAGAAAATCCATCAATTGAAGAAAAACCAGAAGTTCCAGAAAATCCGACTATTGATAGTCCTTCTGAAAATACCAATGAAGATAAACAAGAAGAACAATCAAATGAAATAGATCAATTACCAGAAACAAATAATTCCCCTTTAGAAAATTCAGATAATAATCTTGAAAATGAAGTAGAAAATAATGAAAACAATTCTGCAAATAATGCAAACGATAATCAAAACCAAGAAAAAGACGAAAATATATCAGAAGAAGATGAAACAGTTAATAGTTCTAATAATAATCAATTTGATTCTTCTTCATCAACTGAAGTAAAAAAAGATCTTCAAAATAATTTTTATAATAATATTTTCACAATTATAATTATTGGAATCGCTGTTGTAAGCGCACTATTGATAATAATTATTTTAAGAAGAAAAAAGAGTAGCAATTACTAATTAATATGCTACTTTTTTATTAAATAAATTTACTTAGATAAGAGAATTGCTTTTTATCTTAATTAAAGTCTTGACTTAAAGTCCACTTTAACATATATAATAATTATATTAGGAGGTATAATAGTGGTGTATAAAATTAAAGAAGTAGCTAAAATGTTAGGTGTTAGCACAGCAACTTTAAGATATTACGAACAAGAAGGAATCTTGCCAAACATAAAAAGAGTAAATGGCATTAGAGTTTTTAATGATGAAGACTTTAAATGGCTAAGAGTTTTGAATTGTATGAAAAAAATTAATATGCCCATAAAAAAAATTAAAGAATATATTGATTTAGCAATGATGGGAGATTCTACTTTAAAAGAAAGATATCATTTAATATTAGAACAAAAAGAATTTATAAAAGCTGAAATAGCCAAATTAAATAATTGTTTAAAAGAATTTGAATATAAAGAATGGTATTATAAAACAGCCATCAAAGCTGGTACAGAAGCTGCCGTTAAGAATATGCCAAAAAGTTCTCCTACGTTGGAAATAGATGAAATTCCAGTTAAAATTAAAAGAAAGGATTTATAATATGTTTGAAAATTTAAAATTAGTTGATAAATGGGATAAAACTTTCCCTAAAAGTGAAAAAGTTAATCATTGTAAAATTACATTTCATAATAGATATGGAATAGAGTTGGTTGCAGATATGTATACACCAAAAAATTATAATGGAAAATTGCCAGCTTTAGCTATAAGTGGGCCATTCGGAGCTGTAAAAGAACAATGCTTGGGACTGTATGCCCAAACAATGGCAGAAAAAGGATTTTTAACAATTGCTTTTGATCCATCTTTCACCGGTGAAAGTGGAGGAAATCCAAGAGATATGGCTAGTCCTGATATAAATACTGAAGACTTTCAAGCAGGAGTAGATTATTTAGTAAACCAAAGTAATGTTGATCCAGAAAAAATAGGAATAATTGGTATCTGTGGATGGGGAGGCTTGGCTTTAAATGCTGCTGCAATCGATACTAGAATCAAGGCTACAGTTACAGTGACGATGTATGATATGTCTAGAGTAAACGCTAATGGTTATTTTGATGCCGAAAATAATGAAGAAGCAAGATACGAAAAAAAGAAGATTTTAAATAATCAAAGAACAAAAGATTATCAAAATAATTATTATGAAAAAGCTGGCGGTTGTTTAGAACTACCAATAATGATAGATGTTCCATTTTATGTTAAAGACTACAGTGAATATTATAAAAAAAGAGGTTATCATGAAAGAAGTGTAAATTCTAATTCAGGCTGGAATAAAATTGGTTGTATGTCTTTTATGGATCAACCGATACTAAGTTACAGTAATGAAATCAGAAGTGCTGTTTTAATGATTCATGGAGAAAAAGCCCATTCTCTTTATTTTAGTCAGGATGCTTATAATAATATGGTAACTAATTCTAAATATAAAGATAATAAAAAATTGCTAATTATACCAAATGCCGTTCATACTGATTTGTATGATAATTTAAATTTTATTCCATTTGATGAAATCGAAAACTTTTTTAAAACATATTTAAAATAATGTGGTGTCAAAATGCAAAAGAAAGTTATAAAAAACATAATAATTATTATACTAATTCTTTTTATTATATTAGTTGCGTTTTATATTTTTATGAAAAAATATTTTGAAATAAATAAACAAAAGAATGCTAATTATCAAGAAAATATTAATGAAATAGTAAATGATAAAAAGAAAGGTGAGGAAATGAATTTGTATATTAAAATAGGAGATAAAAGTTTAAAAGTATTATTAGAAAATAATTCTTCTGCAGCAGCATTGCAAGAAAAATTAAAGCAAAATGATATTACTGTTTTAATGGAAGATTATGCTAATTTTGAAAAAGTTGGCGAACTAGGGTTTACACTGCCAAGAAATGATAAATATATCAAAACAGAGCCTGGCGATATAATCTTATATCAAGGAAATTTATTAACTATTTATTATGATACAAATAGTTGGACTTTTACAAAATTAGGAAAAATAGAAAATATTACTCAAGAAGAGTTAAAAAGTATATTAGGTAGTGCTAATGTTGAAGTTACTTTATCGCTTAATAATTAATCAAAAATTTATATAATAAATTATTAAAAAATATTATGATTTATAAACTAGCTTTTAAGCTGCTTTTTCTTTTATTTAAAAAGGATGATATAACAAAATAGATTTATGCAAGGGAGTACTTATGTGGCAAATAAAATTTAAAGCTTTAGTGATGCAAGCTACAGTAAATCTGCTAGTGTAGGAAATGAAATTAAAATAAATTATAAGTTATTATAAAATACAAAAATGAATTGTTAAAAATAAAGAAGTTTATGATATAATTTTAATAGATAAGAAGTGTGGTATTTATATGAAATGTTTAGGTAGTTGTACAATAGAAACTGATAGATTAATTTTAAAAGCTCAAACTATGGATGAACAATATTATTTATGGAAAGTATTAATGATTCCAGAAGTTAACAAATATTTTTTAACTGTACCCCAAAGATTTAGAGAAAAATTATTGGATTGGAATCTACAAAAAGAATATTATGAAAAAGATATGGAACATGCTAACGATAAAAATGTATTTAGATGGAGCATATTTTTAAAACAAACTGGTGAATGTATTGGACGTCTATCTTGTCATGAGAGAAATGTAGAAGATGATTCTATTACTGATCCAAGTATAAGAGGCGTTGGATGGTTAATAGATCCAAAATATCAAGGACAAGGATATGCTACTGAAGCTGCTAAAGCAATGATAGATTACATGTTTTTAAAATGTGGAATTAAAGAAATTATTACAGGAGCAGCTATTGTAAACAAACCTTCTTGGAAGATAATGGAAAAATTAGGCTTTGAAAGGGCAAATAGAACTCGTATGGTACAGTATACTTTTGTTGATGGATTAGTAGAAACTTTTGAATATATTCTTACAAAAGAAAAATATTTAGAATTTAATGAATCCAAAAATATAAAAAAATAAATAAAAATTAATAAGAAAGCGATAAAGAGAAACAAAAATAAAAGTAATTTAATTAATAAAACCATTTTTGACTATTTGATAACGGTTTATTTAAGTCTCTGTAAAATACATATAAATAAAAAACTTGTGAGTTTTGAAAAATAAAATTAGATTCAATTACAAAAATAAGTAGTAGTTTGTTAAATGGAGGAATGATTATGAAAAAAATAATTTTAACTATTTTAGTGTGTGTGGCTATGATTTTAAGCTTAACAGGATGTGAAACTAATAAAAATGAATTTAATGTTGGAAGCAAATCTCCTATTGAAATTAAAGAAAAAGGAGTAACGTTATCTGTTAAAGAAAATACACTAACCAAAAAAGGCGCTACATTAATTCTAAAAAATGGTAGTAATGTAGATGTTCAATATGGTGACTCTTATAAAATAGAAATTAAAAAAGATGGAGAATGGCACGAAATAAACGTAGAATTAAATTTTAACTCACCAGCATAGGTATTAAAGTCAAACAAATCAGAAGAAATTAAAATTAAATGGGAAAACGATTATGGCAAACTAGCATCAGGAAATTATAGAATTATAAAAGATATTTATGTAGAAACAGCTGATGAAACATTTGAAACTTTTTATGTGTCAGCTGAATTTGCCATATAAATAATAAACATTATTTTATAAAGTAGCCTTTAGTCTACTTTTTCTTTTAATTAAAAAGTATGATATAATAAAATGGATTTATTTAAGGAAGTGACTAAAATGAACGAAAATAAAAATAATGTGGTTAATAAAACCGGTATCAAGTAGTTGATACCGATTTATTTAACCCCTCCTATATATTTTATTCAGAAAGAAGGCGAAACTTATGAGTCAAGAAATAAATAATATTAATAAAACCTTGCAAATTACGACACATGATTTTTTAATATATAGAGATTCTAATAATAATGTTAAAGTTAGTGTAATGTTAATAAATAATGATATATGGCTTACCCAAAATCTAATTGCAGAATTGTTTGGTGTAGGAAGAAGTACAATTACTGAACATATCAATAATATTTTAAATAGTGGAGAACTCGATGAAAAAAACACCGTCGGAAAAACCGACGTTAATAATTCTAAAAAGCCTGTAAAGATATATAACCTTGATATGATTATTGCCGTTGGTTATCGTGTAAATTCGAAAAAAGCAACTAACTTTAGAATTTGGGCAACAAAAATTTTAAAAGAGTATATGATTAAAGGCTTTGTTATGGATGATGAAAGATTAAAAAATCCTGAGTTTGTCTTTGGTGAAGATTATTTTGATGAACTTTTAGAACGTATCAGAAATATTCGCTCTAGTGAGAGAAGATTTTATCAAAAAATTACAGATATATACTCTTCTTGCAGTATAGATTATGATAAAAATTCAGATATAACTAAAGAGTTTTTTAAAACAGTTCAAAATAAGTTACATTATGCAATAACCGGTAACACTGCTGCTGAAATTATATATGATAGAGCAGATGCAAATAAAGAAAATATGGGGTTAACGAATTGGCTAAATTGTACCAAATGACACGAAATAATAAAATAGTAGAATTGCTTTGTTTTAAAGGAAAAATCAATGACAGAAAAATGTATATAGATTTTTTAAACGAACAAGAAAAAGAAGTTGATTTTAAAATAGTAGTATCAATTATAAAAATATAATGTCCTCAATTAGATATTACAATAAAAGATATAGCAAAATATTATTAATAAAAATTAGTTTTGAAATAGCGAAAGGGGATGTTAGAAAATAGATAATCTATTTTCTATACATCTTCTTTTCTTTTGGCTTTACACCAGGAATAACTTCTTTTTGTAAACCAAATGGCCTATCCCAATAACTTTTTTTGATTAACTTTGGATTATCTAAGAGTTTAAATAATTTTCGTATATTAACGCCTAAACATTCTAACATAAATTCACACTCAACGCTATCCATGCCACGCCTTCTAAACCTTGTATAATTCATATTTTGTTTAATTTGTCCATACGTTCCCTCAACTTGTATACTTCTATTTATTCTAATTTCAATTCCATCTGGACTTAATAAGTTTTTTCTTGCCTCATCTTTATAAGTTTCATATTTAACACTTAATTCAGCCTTTCTAAAATCTTGACTTTTGTCTTTCAAGTATTCCTTGCATTTATAAGAATATTTACAATTATCGCATCCTTCAAAAATATAAAATTTTGAATCTTTATATCTCGGATGAGTTTTAGTGAAAATATACTTTCCCAC
>CALVWG010000040.1 GCA_944364655.1 uncultured Bacilli bacterium
GAATTCAGAAGATTTAGGTTTACAAATTTGGGGGCTGAAAGTTGGATAATGCAGGACTAAATATTTTGTACATAACAACCAGGCTTCCTTGGCCTTTAATTGGTGGTGATCGAGTTCATATCTATCATTATTTGAAAGAATTAAAAAAACTGGGGCACAAAATAACTTTAGTTACCCTTGTTTCAGATGATGACGATATCAAAGGTGCCTTGGAGCACAATGAATTTTATACAAAATTAATCCCAATAAAATTTAATAAAAAATTGGCATATCTAAATGCAGCAAAGGCAATTTTCAACGACAGACCATTTATAGTCGAATATTTTTACAGCAAACAAATGCAAAAAATAGTTGATGAGGAAATTGCAACTGGGCTGTATGATATCACAATTGGTTATATTATTCGTTCATTACCCTATTTAGAAAAACACAAAAATATTAAAAAAATTATTCATTTATGTGATGCCGTATCTATGATGTATGAGCGCAGACTGAAAACAAAAAACAGCATATTTGACAGACTAAAAATAGGTATTGAATATATTAAAGTTAAAAATTACGAAAAAAAAGCCTGCAGAATAACAGATAAACAAGTATTAATTTCCGAAACTGACAAAAAATATCTTTCAAAATTTGCAAATACAACTAATTGCGTTGTAATAGGTCTTGCAACTGACACGGATTATTATTATCCACAAAATACAAAATTAAAAAATGCAATTTGTTTTGTCGGTTCATTACAATACATACCCAATTCAGAAGCTGCAATATATTTTGCAACAAAAGTTTTTCCATTAATAAAAAAAGAGATTCCAGATGTAAAATTCAAAATAATTGGAGCCAATCCAAGAAAAGAACTTTTTGAGGCAACAAAATATATTGACGGTATTGAAATTACCGGTCGAGTTGATGATGTAAGAGAGCATATGAAAGATTGCAAGGTTTCTGTATGTCCGGTAAAAATTGCCGGCGGAATACAGAATAAAATACTCGAAGCAATGGCAATGGGGATTCCGGTAGTCACAACACCGGAAGGTGCTGAAGGAATTAGAACATGTGAAGATATTTTACATGTCGCTAATTCTGAAGAAGATTATGCCCAAAAAGTAGTTTCTTTGATGCTAAATAGTGATTTACAAAAAGAAATCGGTTATAAATCAAAAAATTTTATACAAAATCATTTTTCTTGGGAAAAAGTGGGGAATGATTGGGATAAGCTTATTAGAGGAGTTTTAAATTGAAAATAGTAATAGAAGATGGCTTTAGTACAATTCAAAAAACTGGTATTGGACAATATACTTTGATGATAGAAAAATTAATTAAAAAATTAAATTTTAATGTGGTACAACTCTCTCCTATTTTGTTATCAAAGCTAAAAACGAAGATTTTTCGTAGAATCTTGTATAACTTATGGTTTAATTCAATATTTTTGATAAAATTAATGTTATTAAAAGATGAAGTTCTTGTAATTTGTACTAATTATTCAATTCCAATTTTTAAATTAAAAAAAGTGAGGTTTATTCCAGTTATACATGATTTATGTGCATTTAAGTATCCCGAATATTCTTCAAAAATAATAAATAATTATGAAAAATCGAACATAAAAAATTCTATAAAAAATGCAAATAAAATAATTACAGTATCAAATACTGTTAAGAATGAAATTTCAAAAACTTTTTCTTATCCATTAGAGAAGATTTTTGTTATTAATTCATCTTTAACAACAGGGTTAATGGAATCAAAGGATGTTGATTTTAAAATATTACATAATAAGTACAACATAGAAAGGAAAAAGTATATTTTATCTGTAGCGACAAATAATAAAAGAAAAAATATTCAAATATTAATTGATACTTTTAAGAATATCTCTAAAAAATATCAAGATTTGAAATTGGTGTTAGTTGGAAGTAATTACAAGAAACCAAATAACAAGAATATAATAGTTACAGGTTATATAGCAGATGTTGAATTAAAGTGTTTATATAAAAATTCGTTTTTATATATATTCCCGTCTGTTTATGAAGGTTTTGGCACTCCAATAATTGATGCTCAAAGCTTTGGAGTACCTGTTTTATGTTCTGATATCCCTGTGTTTAGAGAAATTGGGGCAAATAGTGTTGAGTATTTTTCTATAGAAAATAATAATCTAAAAGAGAAATTAATAAGTTTATTAAATAATAAACAACAAATCAATATGCTTGCAAAATTGGGTACAAAAAATATAAAAAGATTTACTTTAGATAGAATATTAAAAAGTATAGAAGACGTAATAATCGATAAGGAGTAATTGTGGAATTAAAATTCAATCTTAATAAGTTTACTAAATATTTTTTAATTATAATGACTTTTTTGTTGCCAATACAGTCATTTTTATTATTTCAACTTAAATTACCACCATATATTCAATTTTTTTATTTATTTTTAATCATAGGTAGCGGACTTTGTGTTTGTTTAAAAAAAGAGGTGTTGATAAAAAAACTTGATTTTAATTTTATTTTATTATTTTTATTATTTTT
>CALVWG010000041.1 GCA_944364655.1 uncultured Bacilli bacterium
TAAAATCTTTCTAACACAAGATGTACTTGAATGTACGCATTTTTTTAAAGTGAAATTTGACAATAAAAAGTCTTATAAAATAAGGGCTGGGAAGCGCTTTAAAAATTTAAAAGTGTTTAAGTTCCGAGAAAAAGTAATTGCGATATTTTGCGTTCACCCTAAAAATGATATTTACATTTTAATTTTTCTTTGTTATAATTTAGAAAGAATAAAGGGCGTGATTTTGAAATGAAAATATTGTCAACAGAGGTAAGAACATTACTAGATAAATTATATAATCTTCGTGGTGCCGATAGTGTTATTCTAACAAAAATGACTAAAGAAAGAGAAGAGGCTATTGAAACTCAAGAAAGAACGAAGAATGAAAAAGAAGTTCTTATTAAAGAAATTGAAAAGTTAACTGCTGAAGAAAAAACTTTAGCTGAAGAAGGAGAAAAGTTAACTTCAGTTTTAAGTAGCATTAACAAAAATGATTTTGCAACAGTATTGGATCGTTTGAAAATCGATTTTGATCCAGACGTTATAAATGAAAAAGTTAATAGAATGTTACCAGATACTATTTCTAAAGTTGTTGCTGAAAATAAAAAGGCTTCTGAAAAACTAGAAAATGTTGAAGCGGAAATGAATAATGCTATAACTAAAGTTGAAGAATTAGGTATTAGAAAAGATGAAGCATTAAGTAATCAAGCCAAGTTAAATGAATACTTTAATTTGGCACTTGCTGGAAACATCAATATAACTCGTGATGAAATTACATCTCTTTTAGAAAAATTTGATTTTTCAGAAAATGAACAAAGAGAAGCAGCTAAGATATTAATGTTCCCAGAAGATGCTTTATATGAATATGACGCTTCATTTAAAAGCGGAGATCAAGCTACTGGCAAAACGATAACTGAAGTTTTGGCAGAAGCTAAAAAAGAATCAGTAACAACAAAACCGGAAACTAAGGAAGAAGAAACAAGCAACTTAGAACCAGTAAAGATGAGTGCTTCAGCAACACCAGTTATAGAAGATATTTTTAACAAGGTAATAGAAGAAAATGTTGCTCTACAAGCTCCTCAAGAAAAAAGTTCTTCTAATGAAATTTTTGAAGAACCATCTCCAGTGGTAGAAGACAAACCAAGCGAAAAAGAAAAATTATATGATGTAATGCGCGAAAGTGGATTAGAACCCGAAGATTATAATGCAAAATCTATTGAAAAACTTTTAGCAAATTATGATTCTGAAACATTAAAAAATAATGTTTCAGAATTAAAGAATAAAAATATTGATTTAAAAATATTAAGAGAAAATATTGAAATTCTTTATGATAAAGAATTAGGTCAAAAAATTGATAAATTATTAGCTTTAGGTAAAGAAGCGCGAGATATAAGTCTCATGCCAAATGTTTTGGTTAAATATGACTTAAAGGGGTTAAATAATACAATTAATGTTTTACAGATTAGTGGACTAGATCCTAAAAAAGTACCTCTAATGGCATATTAGAAAGGATGAGATTATGGAACAAAAAATAATTGATTTAAAAAGTAGACTCGAAAAAAATTATAAAGATCAAGACAAAGAACAAGCATATAAGTTTAGTGCATCCTTAGTTTTGGCTAATCCTGAATCATTGGATGTTTTAGAAAAACATAATGTTACAATAAAAAAACCATCACAAACCATTGTACTAACTATTGATCCTCTTGAACTAGATAGAGAATTAAAATTAGCAGAAGAAATGGGATTTATTGCAGCATATCAACAAAATCCACGTCATTTAACTCAACCAATAGAAATGGTTATTAAAAGAATGGCTAAATCTGATGCTGTTGGTGTAACATATAAAGATGAATCAGGTAAATATTCATCATTCATATTTAGTGAAAGAGCATTTAATTATATGATGTCACAAGTAGAAAATATAAAGCAAACTCCCAGTGGAGAAGTAGTAGAAAATAGATTAGATGAAGCGGAGATTAAAGAAGATGCTTTGCGTATTCTCGAAGTGTTTGGCTTAACAGATAAACAAGAAGAAATTTATGCAAGAATTGATTCTATTATGAATAAAGGGTTGAGCGAAAAAGAAATGCTAATTGAAGCATTCAAAATCTTAAATGGTGATGAAAAACTATTAATTAGCAAGATTGATGAAGTATTAGCTCAAAAAGAAGAAATGAAAAGGGGAAGAGTAGCATGAATTTTTTAGAAAAATATGGCTTTACTAAAGAAGATATTGATGAATTTACAAATAATACTCCTCAAAAAATACTTGATGAGTTAAAAAAACATAGTGAATTAGTAGAAACAAATTTTAAATATCTTAAAAGTTTAAAAACAGAAGTAGATAAAGAAATTTTTATAAATTATCCAGATATATTTTTGTTAGATGCTAGTACTTTTGAAAAGATGCTTTCACAATATGAACCCGATGAACTTTTAGCTAGTATAAATAAAAATTTTAAAGTTATTGAATATTTATAAGAAAAGGAATAGATACTTAACTATTCCTTTTCTTATTCTTTTTGTATAATAGGAAAGTTATACTTTTTTAAAAAATTACTTGACGCACGTACGTTTGTTTGGTATAATTTGCTCATAGTTCAGGGGGATGATACTATGGATAAAATATTAAGAGGATATGTTTTTAGATTATATCCAACTTATAAACAAAAAGAATTGATTGATAAAACTATTGGATGTTCTAGATTTGTTTATAATCATTTTTTGAGTGATAGAACAAATGATTATAAACAAACAGGTAAACATAAGTCTTGTTATGACCAAATAAAAGAACTTCCTAGTCTTTGTGAATTTTACCCTTGGTTAAGTGAAGTGGATAGTTGTAGTTTAAGAACATCGCTATTT
>CALVWG010000042.1 GCA_944364655.1 uncultured Bacilli bacterium
CATTTGTAAATAAAAAAGATTTAAAAATAAAACTAGAAAAAGAAGATGGAACAGTAATAATAGAAAGTAGAGAATTTCCAAGTGCAAAGGAGGAAGTATTAGTAGAAGGATTAAAAATAAATGAAAATACAACAGATAAATATATACTAACAGTAACATATGAAAATACAAATGAAGACCAAAGTGCAGATATGGGAAAAAGTTATGGAGGAACGATAGTAGGTAGAATAGGACAATGTCCAGTCTATAAAGAAACATTATTAAATGGCACAGATCCAGTAATCAAAGATGAATTAATACCAGTAACAATAAATAATGATGGCACAGTAAAAAAAGCAGATACAGGAAGCAAATGGTATAGTTATGAAAATAAAGAATGGGCGAATGCCATCATTTTAAAAGATGAAAGCACAGCCAATAATTATGTAGATGGATCAGTAATCCCAGAAGATGCAATCGAAAGCTATTTTGTGTGGATACCAAAATACCGTTATCAATTATGGGATCTAGGACAGTATGAAACTTTAACCGAAATAGATGAAAGTAAAGTTCATGAAATACCAATCATTTTTGGTGATTACAATACAAGTGATTCAGTAGATGGTGAATGTACAACACCAATGGAAAGTGGAGCGACAGGCAATTGTCAAGTAGGGGATTACATGACCCATCCAGCCTTCCTAAGTATACCAAGTACAGGCTTTTGGGTAGGCAAATTTGAAACAGGAACAACATTAACATCAAATTATAATGTTAGAAATGGCGAAGCTATTCAAATTAAACCAAATGTAAGTTCATGGCGAAATATCCAAGTAGCCAATGCCTTTTATACATCATATGATTACAAAAGAAATTTAGATAGTCACATGATGAAAAATACAGAATGGGGAGCATTAGCCTATTTACAACATAGTAAATATGGAAGCACAACAAGTGTTCGAATAAACAACAATTCCGATTACATTACAGGATATGTTGCGAACAACGAGCCAACATGTGGTTATACAGCAACAAATGAAGAATGCAATCAATATTGTAATGATGGTAGTTGTAATACAGCATATCCAAATAGTGCGTTAGCAAGTACAACAAATAATATAACAGGAATATATGATATGAGTGGTGGAAGTTATGAATATGTCATGGGGGTAATGCTGGATCAAAATGGTAAACCAATAAGTGGTAGAAATAGTTTGGCAAATTCAGGGTTTAATGGTACATTTAGTTGCCCAACATGTGATGGAGATAATTCAGGTTTAATATCATTAATAGGAGGCTATGATTTTCCAAATTCAAAATATTATGATGCATATGCCTATGGTACAGTAGATGAACAATATCAACGAAGAATATTAGGCGATGCGACAGGGGAAATGGGACCATTTAATTCAAAAACAAATTTAACTCAAACAAGACAAATAAGTAGCTGGTATGATGATTATATCTGGTTTGTTTATTTTGGACTTCCATGGTTTATACGAGGTGACATTTTCTATACAGGTTCAGGGGCCGGAATTTTTTCTTTAAATAACACTTACGGAACAAATGGTAATAGTATTAGTTTCCGTCTTGTCTTAACACCATAAACAATATTATAAATTATCTTATAAAAAAAACTTGTATTTTTAAATATTTAAATTTATACTATTAAATAAATATTTTAGGTGATTTTATGAAAGAATTAAAAGAATTATTTGATATTAGTGAACAAATATTTAAAATTCAAAAAGCTAAAACTACGAAAAACAATTCGATATATGATGAATTAATATCAGATTTAGCTAAAAAAGAAAAGAAAGTAATTGAAAAATTAGAAACAGATTATAATTATTTTATTAATTTAATAAATTTTATTGAAAAACATTTTAATTATGATTTTAATGAATTTTTTGCTATAAGTTATATTCAAATGGAAAATACTCAACCTATAACTTTACATGTTTTTGGTTTGCTTCAAAGTATATGGGAATTTTTTGCGTATCAAGATTTTAGTGTTTTATCTCCAAAACAAATATCTAATTTATATAATAATATTTATTTTCAAAATTATCAAGAAACGATGCAATGTTTTAATGATTGGAAATATGTGATTTATCAAGAATATTTAAATTTATTAAATACAAGTACACCTTTAGAATTGCATAGCGTATCATTTTTAAATGATTATGGTCAAAAAGAATTAACAATGGGGTTTAATGGTAGTGAAGCCTATAAAAAAGCTTTAGAAATAGAAACAAATTATATAATTGATATATATTTAAATTTAATTCGAAAAGGAAATGTTGATTCTAATTATAATAAAAAGAAACTTTTATTTGAAGCCTGTTTAAAAAATATTCCAGCATATTATTTATCTTTGCTGCGAGAAAAAATTGTTGAAGAATTATCAAATATAAAAAAGAAATTTATTGATAATGAAAAATTTAATGAAATAAATGCAATTTTAAAATTGCAAAATATTGCACCAATTAATTTATTAGAAGCTAAAATAAATGAAAAAGAAGATAAGATAAGAGATTCATTTGAATTTTATAAAGATGATGATTTCACTTATGAAGAAATAAGAAAATTTGATGAAGTATTAGAAAAATTATTTGAAATTGATACAAAAATATTTAATATTTATACTAATTTAATAAAAGAAGTATATGTATTTAAAAATAAATTCAATCAAAGAAAATATAAATATTTTTTATTTAATTATTTTGCTAAAGAAAGAGAACTTTATAATTCTATTGATATTTTGAGATTTAAAGATTATGTTAGTAAAAAATATGAAGTTAAGGAAGATTTTTATCCATTTAGCATCTTACATTTATTTCCAAATGGAATAGTATCTCATGATTGTTTAAATAATTTAATAATTCAAAGAATACTTTTTTATGAACTAACATTTGAAGAGTTAACTTTTAATAATATTATATGTTTAGATTTAGATTTGTTATTAAATCAAAATAATAGGGATCTTGATCAAATAATATTTTGGAATAATATGTATAATTTAGGGCTAATTAATAAAGAACAATTATTAATAGAACAAAAAAGAAGTGGCTTTGATTTTTCTAAAATGTATGAGCAAATAAAAAATAATTATATTACAATTTTATACGATATGATAACAATTAGTTTTATTGATAAGTTAATAAAAAATGGTTTTGATTATTTAATGATGTTTTATTTTTTTGTAAATAATAATGAAATGACCGAATTAGTTAAAAATGATTTTAAATATTCTTTTGCAAATCCTGAAAATTATATTCCGCCATTTTATGATATGGCAAAAGAAATAATTACTGATGAATTTAATTTAGTTTTAGAAGATTATAAAAATGAAACAGATAAACTAAGTAAATTTTTTATTTATTTGTTTTTAGAAAGTTGTTGTAATTATTTAAAAGAAGAAGATCAAATAGAATTAAAAGAATTGTTTTTTAAATGTGAAGAAGAAGTCAAATTAAAAAGAAAAAAAGATTAACTTCTTTTTTTATGTGATATACTAACAATTAGTGAGGTAAATATTATGAATAATAAAGAAGTATTAGCTAAAAATTTGAAAATTAAAGTTTCGCAAATTGAAGCTGTTTTAAAATTATTAGAAGAAGGAGCAACAATTCCTTTTATTGCCAGATATCGTAAAGAAGTAACGGGATCTTTAGATGAAGAACAAATAAGAGCTATTGAAAAAGAATATACTTATTTAGAAAATTTATTAAAAAGAAAAGAAGATGTAATTAGACTTATTGAAGAAAAAGAAATGATGACCGATGAGTTACGATCATCTATTTTAGCTTGTGAAAAGTTAGCTGATGTAGAAGATTTATATAGACCATTTAAAGAAAAGAAAAAAACTAAAGCTAGTGAAGCTATAAAAATGGGACTAGAACCTTTAGCTAAAAAAATTATGAGTTTTCCAACCAATGGTTCTATAGAAACTTTAGCTAGTGGTTTTGAATGTGGTGTTGAAAAAGCTACTGAAGGAGCAAAATACATTATAGCTGAATGGATTAGTGATAATGCTTATTATCGAAAATATATCAAAAAAGAAATTTGGAATAATGGAAGTATTGAAAGTAAAATCAAAAAAAATGCAACTGATGAAAAAAAAGTCTATCAAATGTACTATGAATTTTCTGAACCAATTAAATATGCTAAACATTATCGTGTGTTAGCAATGAATCGTGGTGAAAAAGAAGGCGTTTTAAATATTTCTTTAAATTTTGATAAAGAAAAAATTTTGGAATATTTAAAAAATAAAATTATTAAAAATACAGCATCTTTTGTAGTACCTTTAGTAGAAGAAGCAATAATCGATTCTTTAAAAAGATTAATTTATCCAAGTGTTGAAAGAGAAATTAGAGCCGATTTAACAACTCATGCTGAAAACAAAGCTATCGTTACTTTCCAAGATAATCTTGAAAATTTATTAATGACTAAACCGGTTAAAGAAAAAGTGGTACTAGGCTTTGACCCGGCATTTAGAACAGGATGCAAATTAGCAGTTTTAAATCCTTATGGTGGGGTTTTAGAAATAGCTACAATTTATCCTCATGAACCTAAAAATGAAAAAGAAAAAAGTAAAGAAATCTTAACTAATTTGATTAAAAAATATGGTGTTCAAATAATTGCCATTGGTAATGGAACAGCATCTAGAGAAAGTGAAGCTTTTGTTGCCGAATCAATAAAAGGATCAAATGTTTTATACAATCTTGTTAGTGAAGCAGGAGCCTCTGTTTATTCAGCAAGTCCTTTAGCTATAAAAGAATTTCCTGATTTAACTGTTGAAAAAAGAAGTGCCATTTCAATTGGTAGAAGAGTTCAAGATCCATTATCAGAACTTGTTAAAATTGATCCTAAAAGCATTGGTGTTGGTGAGTATCAACATGATGTCAATCAAAAAGAATTAGGGGAAGCTCTTTCTTTTACTGTTTCCAAAATTGTCAATGAAATTGGCGTTAATATTAATACAGCAAGCGCTAGTATTTTAAGTTATATCTATGGTTAAACTAAAAAAACAATTGATAGTATTTTGAAATTTAGAGAAAGCAAAAAATTTACTTCCCGTGAAGAAGTTAAAAAGTTAGCGGGTTTTAGTGATAAAGTTTATGAACAGGCTATTGGTTTTTTAAGAATTATTGATGGTAAAAATCCTTTAGATCAAACAAGAATTCATCCTGAAAGTTATGATTTAACTAACCAATTAATTAATGAATTAAAATTAGATATTAACAAAATAGGAACTAAAGAATTTATTGATGAATTAAAAGATTTAAATGTCTTAGAATTATCCAAAAAACTAAATTGTGATATTTATACTTTAAAAGATATTATTGAAGAATTAAAACATCCTGGTCAAGATTATCGTGATAAATTAGATGATATAATTTTAAAAAGTGATGTATTAACTATTAATGATTTAAAAGAAGGGATGGAACTTAAAGGTACTGTTAGAAACGTAACAAGCTTTGGAGCTTTTATTGATATAGGATTACATGATGATGGATTAGTCCACATTTCCAAAATGAGCAAAAGCTTTGTTAAAAATCCAAGTGACGTAGTCAGTGTTGGTGATATTGTTACTTGCTATGTTTGCGGGATTGATTTAGAAAAAGAAAAAGTTCAATTGTCACTTATTAAAGATTAAAAATTGTTTTTTCTTTTAAAGTCAAGAAAAATTGGTTATAATAAAAATTGAATGAAGGTGATATTATGTGTGGAATTGCTGGTTTTGTCGGCAAAGAAAAAAATATGAAAAAAGTTTTAAAAAATATGACTGATCGAATTAAACATCGTGGACCAGATGCTGAAGGCTTTTTTGTTCGTGATGATGTCGCATTAGGCCAAAGAAGACTTTCAATAATTGATATTGAAGGTGGCAAGCAACCAATGTTTAGTAAAGATGGTAATATTGTAATTGTCTTTAATGGTGAAATTTATAATTATCAAGATCTAAAAGAAGAATTAAAAGAATATGATTTTAGAACGAATAGTGATACAGAAGTACTTATATATGGTTATTTAAAATGGGGTAAAGAATTACCTAAACATTTAAGAGGAATGTTTTCCTTTGCTTTATATGATATGAAAGAAAAATTACTTTTCTGTGCTAGAGATCCATTTGGCATAAAACCATTTTATTATTATCAAAATAATGGAAGTTTATTATTTGCGTCAGAAATAAAAGCTTTTTTAGATCATCCAAAATTTGAAAAAAAGTTTAACGAAAAAATATTATCAGCATATTTATCTTTTAGTTTTACACCAACAACTGAAACCTTTTTTGAAGGCGTAAAAAGATTAGATGCAGGCCATACTTTAATTTATCAAAATAATGAATTAACTATTGATCGTTATTACAAGCTTGAATTTCCTATCAAAAAAGAAGATTACAATGAAACTGTTGAGAAAATAGGTAAAGTAATGGAAGATTCAGTAAAGCATCATATGATTAGCGATGTTGAAGTTGGCTCATTTTTGTCAAGTGGCATCGATTCATCATATATCGTTTCTTTATCTAAACCAGATAAAACTTATACAGTAGGATATGATATTCCTAGATATGACGAGAGTAACTATGCCAAAGAACTAGCTGATAAATTAGGAATTCAAAACAAACAAAAAATAATTACTAAAGAAGAATATATAGAAGTATTAAATAAAGTTTTATATCATATGGATGAACCAGCAAGCGATCCAGCTATAGTTGCTCTATATTTTTTAGCTAATTTGGCAAGTCAAGACGTTAAAGTTGTATTATCTGGTGAGGGTGCTGATGAATTTTTTGGAGGATATAACTCTTACCGTGAAGAAGTTGATTATTCTTTTTATAATAAAGTACCATTTTTTATTCGTCATATGGTAGCTAAAATATGTCAAAAATTACCACCTGTTAGAGGAATAAATTTTTTAGTTAGAAGAGGAATGACGTTAGAAGAAAATTACATTGGGGTTAATAAAGTTTGGAATGAAAACGAATTAAAAAAAATATTAAAAAAACCAATAACTTTAAAAAATCAAGATATTACTAAACCAGTATATGATGAATTTAAAGGAAAAAGTAATTTAATAAAAATGCAAGCCATTGATATTAATTTTTGGTTAATAAAAGATATTTTACAAAAAGCTGATCGAATGACTATGGCTAATTCAGTTGAAGGAAGAGTACCATTTATTGATAAAGAAGTATTTAAAGTTGCTTCTTCATTGCCTCTTGAATATAAAGTTACTAAAGAAAACACTAAGGTGGCTTTAAGAAGTGCGGCAAAAAAAGTTATTCCAACTGAAGCATATAAAAAGAAAAAATTAGGATTTCCTGTTCCTGTACGTGATTGGATGCGTGATGATGATTTATATAATATTATAAAAAATGCCTTTACTTCTGATGTTGCTAAAAAATATTTTAATATCGAAAAACTTTTAAAACTATTAGAACAACATAAAAATAATAAAAAAGATAACTATCGTAAAATATGGAATGTTTTTTGTTTTATAAGATGGTACCAAATTTTCTTTGAAAAGGAAGTGTAAATTTTCCTTTTTATTTTTTTCTAAAAAAGTAGAAAAAAGATAACTTTAATAGTAAAATAATATAGAAAACATATATTTAAGATAATGGGTGATAAAAATTATGAAAACAATACATTATTTATATACATCAATATTTTTCTTTTTTTGCTTTTTCTTTTTATCAATTTTTATAATAAATGGAAATACAATTTTTTTTGATGAACCATTTTACTATTGGTTACAAACTTTTCCTTTAGCTAATTTATTTAAATTTTTTACAGATTTTGGTGATAAAGTTTGGTTAGTAATTTTTTGCCTTATCGCATTTATTTTATTAAAAAATCGCAAAAAAAGAGAACTATTAATTGGTACAATGGTTGTTGAAGCAGTTTTAAATATTTTACTGAAATGTTTTTTTAGTCGCGAAAGACCAAGTTTCCCACATTTAGTTACAGCTACTGGTTATTCATTTCCAAGTGGTCATATGATGGCATCAACGACATTTGCTTTTTTAATCATCTATTTTATTTGGGAAAGTAATTTAGCTAAAATATGGAAAATTATAATTACTATTGGCTTAATTTTATATGTCATTTTAATTGGCTTAAGTAGAATATATTTAGGAGTACACTATACAACAGATGTTTTAGGAGCATTTTGTATATCTCTATCTTTATTGTCTTTTTGCCTTTTTTTGTTTCGTTCTCTTAAATAGTTTTTCTCTTTTTAAAATTTGTAAATGGGGAAAAGCATTAATAAGACGCTTGTATAATATTTTTTTCGATTCTGTTACTTTTTGTTTAACAAGTTTTGTTATTCTTTCAGTATCATCTTTTTTTATAATCAATTTCTTTTGAATTTTTATATTCATTTTTTGAATTTCTAATATAGTTTTAGAAGAAATAATATTGTCAATTATAAAAATTATTAATAAAAAAATGGCAATAAAAATAGAAATGTTTAAAGGAATCTTATTAATAATAGCTAGAAAAAAGGGATTAGTTTTATACATTATAAACATTCCAAAAATCCCAAAAGGAATCATTGTTTCTAAACAAATTCTTCCATTAATATTAAATTTATAATTGGTATAATCCCACCATCTTGTATTATATATTTTTTCTAAAAAATAACTTGTAAAATATTCTAAAACAGAACAAATTAATATTATCATAATAAAAAGAGTAACTGGATCATCTAAATATTTATTTAAAAAAATAGTCATCGTAATAGCGCCAAAGCCATAGATTGGGCAATAAGGACCAATTAAAAAACCTCTGTTAACAAATTTGTGATCATTAACTAATTTACAAATTACTTCTAAACACCATCCTAAAAAAGAGTAAATAAAAAATAATAAAATATAAGATACTAACTGCATTATCTTTCCTTCTTTCAATTTAATTATAATTTATTTGTCAATAAACAGTCAACCTTGTTTTTTATTAAGAATTATTTTCCCTTTTATAGTGTATAATAGGTTTATGAAAGGTAGGCGGTTTTGATGAAAAAGAAAACAGCAGCAGCATTACTTGGTGGAGCAGCTATTGGAGCTGGATTAGGTATTTTGTTTGCCCCTAAAAGTGGTAAAGAAACTAGGGCTGATTTAAAAGTAAAAATTGATGATTTAATTGCAAAAGCAAAGGAAACAGATTTGGATGATGTAAAAGAATATGTTGTCCAAAAATCAGAAGAAATAGAAGCAGCTCTAAAAGATTTAGATAAAGAAAAAGTTTTTAAAATTGCTGAAAAAAAGGCACAAGAAATTCAAAAAAGTGCAAAAGAATTAGTTGATTATGTAAAAAAACAAGGAGAACCAGTTCTTCAAGATGCTGCCAATGCAGTTAGAGAAAAAGCTATAGATGTAACAAAATCAATTCTAAAAAAATTAGAAAAATAAATTAAATAGCTATATTCATTAATTGTAATAAAAATGATTTATAATAGATGTTGTTATAAATCATTTTTTTTGTTAAAATAAAGTAGTAAAAATAAGACTATGTGAGGGTGAAAAAATGATAGCTAAGTTAAAAGAAAATAGAAAAGCAATAATTTTGTTAATAATGTTATTAATAGTAATATCTATAGGAATAAGCTATGATTATTGGCGATATGCAGTAATGCAAACAAAAGAAAATAATCTAACAAGTAGTTGTTTAAGTATAAGTTTAACAGAAGAAAGTGACGCAATAAATTTAGAAAAAGCATATCCAATAACCGATGAAGAA
>CALVWG010000043.1 GCA_944364655.1 uncultured Bacilli bacterium
GTGTAGCTAATAGACTCATACAAAGATTTAACCCTTGCCATTGATGATACATTTCATCACGTACCATTTTATATTTAGTTTGCTTTTCTTCCTCTGTTTCTGCGACAATAGTTACTTTTAATTTTTGCACTGATCGGATTTCTTTTTTACTCATAGTGTCACCCTTTCTTTTAGTGTTTTACGTCTTTCAGTTTTATACCCCTTACAATTTTGGTGGGTGTAATACCAGGTCTTTTTTTTATACCTTTTTAAGTACTGTTTTATACCCCTTACAATTTTGGTGGGTGTAATACACTTCATTACTCACTTAACGGTAGTAACACGTTTTATACCCCTTACAATTTTGGTGGGTGTAATACCTCAAATTGATTAACACCTGTAACAACATAAGGAGTTTACCGAGTGGTTAATAACCCTCAGCCTAAGGACGTAAAATCGCCCCTCTACCTAAGTAGCGTTACATTTAATTATATGCGTTACATCTAACTACATTACCTAGTTTATCACCAAAACTTTAAAAAAGCAATACCTAAAATAAAAAAACTAGAAAATTATTTTCTAGCTTTTATCTGTTTCTATTTTGAAAATCAACCACAAAATTATACTCACTGTAAATATTGGTTTTAGTAATTCAATAGCTAACCACATTTTATAACCACTCCTAACCATCATGAATGAATTATTCATAATCAATATATGTATTCATCATTTAATCTTATAGATCAGGTGCTATTTATCTAATTCAATTAGTTTACGTTCTAATTTCTCTATTTGATTTATAATATTATAAATCTTAGCCTGTTTATATACTCCAAAATTTAATAACTGTTCAATTTCATAAGATAAACTATCAATTTCCATAATTATTAATGTTTTCTGTTGTTTTAACTTAGCTAATTCATCTTTAATATCAATACACTTAGTTTCAATAGAAATTAACTTTTTTTCTAGTCTTTTTATACGTTTTAATCTATTTGGTATGTTCTTATCATCTTTAGGAACTTTAGTCAAAATATCTTTTCTTTCTTTTAACTTTTTCTTAGTTTTTTCAAACTCTCTACCCCATACTTTTAAACTATCCGCTAAAGCTTCTTCTCTAGTTTTATACATATAGCGTTCTCCTTTATACACATATATCACTTAAACCCTTAAGGGCTTGTTTTAAGGCATATTTTCCCCTAAGCAGCGTTAGAGAAATAAAAAAAAAACAGCTTTTTAGTTACTGTTTTAAGTCTATATTTTGTTTACTTCAGAAGCTTGACCAACCGATTGCCCTGTCAAACTCAACTACTCACTCATTCCGCCTTAGCGTCCTTTTTACGTCCTGTGATTCTTCAATGCACATTCTGTATGCTTTCGTTTTTAGTAAACAACCCCACGCTTTTCAGCGTCCAGTTGCCTTCCTAGATTTTTGTAGTAGTGGCTTTCTACACCCACTGTTAAGGATTCCCCACAACTACAATATATTGCGATATTATCACAATATATGGATTATACCACCCATTCGGTTCCTGTTATGAGGTTTTATCGGTCAAACGTTATCCTAACCTATAACCATTATAAGCATTATATGTTAAGCCCAAAACACCGGATCGGGGAACTACACCCACCTATTTTCGTGACAGTTTAAAAGCTAAGTGAAACTTCCCTGTGCTAACGTTATGTTATCACTATCTGTCGATTGATAACCATTAATCTAAAAATGTACTTTACAAATGTTTTTGTATCTGATATATTATAGATGTAGCGTTATTGTGTTCAAATCCTCAGCTGTAAGTCGCAAACTAAAGCAGCTGAGGATTTTTATTTTCAAAAAAAACTAAACTTTATACATATAATATCATATTTTTTTTGAAAATTCAATATTTTAGAGTTTTTATTTATAAAAAGTATTTTAGAAAATAAAAAAAGACTACGGATGATAGTCTTTTTTTTAGTTAATGTTTGTTCAGTTATTAATTTAATATTATGATTTTTATTTAAGAGTGAATCACACTCTACCACGTTAATTTTAAACTTTTTTATAGAAGTGTTTGACAAGTTGGTGGTACTGGTCTTTTAACTTCTTAATATATTGTATGCATTTGAACCTAAATGATGACTATATTTCTTAACTTTTGGAAAATATTTTAAAGTTTAAGATAAAAAGAAAGAGACTATTTTTATTAGTCTCTTTTATCTGTAAAATAATCAGTAATAATAGGACTTTCAACCCCAGTAAATGCCACCGTATAAAATAATAATAAACTTCCAACACTTTTCACTGATACTTTAATATTTTCTTTCATTTGTAAAACCTCCAAATTTTATTATCGATCTTAAGCACTCTCTCACGCTTTATAATATAGTATATGCAACGCATACATTTGTTTACCTATTTTCTATCAATTATTTCCACGAAATTAAAAAAGAGGGATGTATTTTACACTCATTACTAAACCTCCCACGAAGATCCATTTTTTAAATCAATCATAATGGACTCGATATGTTGTTTAATTATCGTTAATAATGATTGCATTTCGCTGTCGTTGGTCGTCACATCATCTAAGAAACACAACAAATCCTGACAATCTGTAGACGCTTTTTTTATCACAGAAGTAAATCTAACTTTGTTTTTATTTATTCTTAACAAACTTTCAACAGCTAATCTAGTTGTTGTAATATCGCCTTCCACCCAGCTACTAGCTACTTTAATGATATAAGGTCGAGGAAGCCTTTTTGTTTCTTCTAATGTGTAATGAATTAATACGTTAATAACTCCATCGTCTAATTCATATTCTGTTCTTAACTCATTTATTAGCTCGTAATCACGTTGTAATAAAATTTTACGTGTTAGTAATTGTGTGTATAAAAAATCTTCACTTTTCCAACTATTAAAAAGATTTACTAATTCTTTCACCTTAGTATCTTCTTCGCTTTTTGGTTCAATGACGCTATTTTTGTTTAGTTTGTGTAGCATATCTTCTGCAACTTTTACTTCAAACGATTCTTGAAATGATTGTACATCAATATCTTCTTTGTATTCTTCTTCATCTAGTGTTATTAAATTATCGCAATATACTTCCTTATTGAAATTCAAACTAAACACCTCCTATTGAATTTTACAATGAGATTTATATTTTTGAAACAACCAATTTATTACAACGATAATGCTAAATCACAAAATAAAAAAGAACAGAGTAATCCTGTTCTTTAATGAATAAAATTCTTATTTTAGAATAAGGTAGCCATTAGTTTTTTTGAGTTTTAAACAAAAAAAGATGAAGGTTAAACCTTCATCTCCTAAACTAATTCTAAGTCATTTTAATCATACAACCGATAACTTACTATTTGAACTTCGGAAGTAATGATAATAGCTAATTCTAACTTTAAATTTTTCC
>CALVWG010000044.1 GCA_944364655.1 uncultured Bacilli bacterium
CTTGCATGAATGAAATGAACTTGTTATTGACTTCTATGAAATAAGTTATAAAATTACAAACAAAAACGAGAATATTTTTCCCGTTAATGTTTATAAATTTTTGAGACATTTTCGCAAATTATTGACAGTTTTTTTATTACAAAATTGTGACAGTTTTTTTATTACAAAATTGTGATATAATACTAGCATTCGTTAATTAAAGGAGTGGGTTATGATTACATTTATATTTTTACAACTTGTAACTATTATAATTTGTATTATCAATAGTTATAATTGTGTAAACAATTTATTATTAAAAATTGCCAAAAAAGGCTATAAGTTTCAAACAAAAAATTTAAATTACTTTTTAAGCAAAAATAAATTTCAAAATAAACTTCCAATGTTATTATCATATATTTTAATGCTTATACCAGGAGTTAACATAATTTATATTAACATTAAAAATAATATCTTAATAAATGATTTAATAAGTGATTTATATGAGCAAAAAATTTTAGTCGGTATGACTCCAACAGAAAAAGAACAATTTCGAAAATTAATAAGTAAAAAAGATAAAATTAATTTTATAATAGATATGGTTCTAAAAGAAAATATCCAACCTATAAATCTAAATGAAAATAATATTGATCCAGATAATGTAATATTATGTCTAAAAAACGAGCATTTAACACCACTAGCTTATACATTAGATGAAGTAAAAAAATTAAGCACAGCAGCAAATCACTCTTATATTATTGGAAAAATTGACAATATTAATACAGCCATTATTGGTATTCCAGCTAATTTGGACCGTGTCAAAGAAGTAAGATTTTTATCCGAAAACTTTAATACAAATCACCAATTTGAAAAGATACCTGAAACAGAAACTAAAGGAAAAACCTTTTTGGTCTATCCTTTTAAAATAGAAAATGAAAAAAGCATAAAAAAAGCTATTGATGAAATTATAGAAGCTAGAAGTAATACCAATAGAAATCCAAGCATAAAATATATACAAAGAGAAAATTTTCAGAATAACAATATTACAAATGATAGAAAAGCACTGATCAAAAACGAACTTGTTTTAAAAAGAGTTTTAACCAAAACTATTAAATAAACAAAAATCTTCCTAATTAACAATTAAAAATAGGAAGATTTTTTTATAATATTAATATTTATTTTTTAAAAATTTCATTATAAATATCTTTGTACTCTTTAACACAAATTAATTCCATTTTATCTCTAATTTCTTTCGGAATTTTTTTTATGTCAATTTCATTAGTTTTAGGAATAAAAACTTTTTTTATACCTTGATTGTAAGCACTTATTACTTTTTCTTTAATTCCACCAACCGGCATGATTTCTCCTCTTAAAGTCATTTCTCCAGTCATAGCGATATCCAAAGGAACCTTTTTGTTTGTATATAAACTAATTAAGCTAGTTGTAATAGCAACACCTGCACTAGGGCCATTTTTTGGAACTGCTCCTTCTAACATATGAATATGTATATCTTTTTTTTGAAAAGAATGTTCGTTAATTTCAAAATTTTTAGCATTGCTTTTTAAAAAACTCATTACAACACTTAAACTTTCTTTCATTACATCTCCTAAAAGTCCTGTTACAATAACGCTTCCTTTACCATCATACATTGTAGTTTCTATTGGCATAACTTGACCACCTGTACTAGTTACAGCAAGTCCGTTAACCAATCCTTTAGATAAAATCTTTGGTTTTAAGTCTTCGATAGTTAACTGTTCATCTAAATATTTTTTTATATCTTTAACTTCTATTTTTATATTTAAATTCTTTTTTTTCTTAGTAAAATCCATAATAACTTTTCTTAAAATTGTTTCTAATTTTCTTCTTAAATCTCTTACCCCAGCCTCATTAGTATAATCTAATATAATATGATTTAAAGCTTCGTCACTAAATGATACTTCATCATTTGTAAGATGGTATTCTAAATAAATTGAAGGTAATAAGTATTCTTTGGCAAGTTTTAATTTTTCTAATGTTGTATAACTAGATAATTCGATCATTTCCAAGCGATCTCTTAATTCAAGTGGAATATCTTCTTCATAATTAGCTGTCAAAATAAATAATACATGACTTAAATCAAATGGTTCTTCAATATATGAATCTACAAAGTTTTGATTTAAATTAGGATCTAAGACATCTAACAATACACTTGCTGGATCGCCTCGATAATCTTTTGTCATTTTATCAACTTCATCGATTAGTAAAACAGGATTTTTACTACCAGATTTTTGTAATGAAGTAATAATTTTTCCTGGTGAAGATCCTATATAAGTTCTTCTATGACCAATTAATTCTGATGGATCATTTAAACCACCAACACTTATTTTATAAAATTGTCGATGTAAAGCTTGAGCAATGGAAGAAGCTATAGTACTCTTTCCAACTCCTGGTGGACCAACTAAACAAATAATTGGACTAGTAAGCATAGGGTTACGGCTTTTCATCGCAGCATATTCTAAAATTCTTTCTTTAACTTCTTTTAAACCATAATGCGTCTTATTTAAAACGCTTGTAATATACTTTAAATCTAAAGCTTCAATAGTTTCTTCATTCCAAGGAAGTGAAAAAAATGTCTCTAAATAATTTCTTATATAAGCAACATCTGGACTCATGTCATTCATATATTCATATTTTTGAATTTCTGATAAAATTTTTTTCTTTGTCTTTTGAGAAATATCCAATGCTTCTAATTTTTCACGATACTCATTTGCTTCTTTACTTCTTCGATTATCTTCTCCTAATTCTTTTCGAATTTCTCCAAGTTTTTCTCTTAAAACAAATTCTTTTTGACTTTTATCAAGTTCTTGTTGTAAAGATTGATTTATTTTTTGATCTAATTTTAATACCTTTAATTCTATAATTAAATCATCAATTAAAGAATTAGCTCGTTTTACAGGATCTATTTCTTCAACATAATAAAGTTTTCGTTCAAAAGTTTTAGGAATTATAATAGTTCCAATGTCAGTTAAATCATTAAGTGTTTGCTTTTCATTAATATCTTGTAATATAGAATTATCAACATTAGTAGAATTTTTAACATATTTTCTAATTAATTTAATTAATTCTTTTTTTAAAGACAACTCTTCCATGTCATCAGAAACAGGAATTTCTGGAAAATAATAATTACATTCTAAAATATCTTTTATACTTTCAGGATTAAAATATTTACTAATTTTAGCTCTTTTTAAACCAATTATTGTAATCCTTGTATGTTCATTTGGTAAAACAATTTTTTTAGTAATTTTAGCAATTACAGCAATTTCGGGTAAATCTTCAACATCAGGCAATTCTTCCAAATAATCTTTAGGTGAAATCAAAACTATTTCATTTTCAAAAGACTTTTCACTTAATTCAATAGTTTTTAAAGAAAGTGGATTTGTTAATTCTAATTTTACTTCTTGATTAGGAAGCAAAACCAGATTTTTTAATAGCATAACTGGTAAAGTTTTTGCCACATTAACCACTCCTTACACAATAGATTTTATTATAAATTGGAAAAGGAAAAAAGTAAAGTTTTTTCAATAAAAAATAACCAAAAAATAACCAAATAAAACATAAAAGTATAACTTTAAAATTGTTTTATTTCTACTTCAATATCATCAGTTTCACTAATTGGCACTTCTGACCAATTACTCCATGGTCCATAACAAATATTTCCGTTTAAAGTCATACCAGAAGGACAAATTTTAGATCTTTTAGTACAATGAGGATCAGAATAAGTATACTCTAGCTCACCTTCATTACAATAAGGAAGTTTAGTTTTACTTGAGCAAACAACAAAGTTTTTAGTAGAACCCCATGCATAATTACAATTTTTAGGGCTACAAGATGTCGGTTTTTTTGTATACATTATATCTTCTCTAATACTTCCATCAGGTGAGCCTTTATAAAAGGTCCCACCCTTAGGAAATCCAGCACAACTACAAGAACATACATACAAATATGGAGTATAGGATGGTTCTTCATCATAAGTAACTATTTCTTCAGCGCTTTGTTTTTTTCTAAAGCGATACATCGTGCAGGAATTTGTATTACAAGTTTTGGAATCCTTTCCGGTACTACATATTGTATTGGTCTTTGTATCTTTCATTTGATATGCTCGGTATTGAACTCCACCACCACACGTTTTACTGCATGCCCCATAAGTACTTTCAATATAAACTTTGCTTTGATTACTACAATCTTTATAAACCATATATTTGGCTTCTCGATTAACTATATTTCCAGCACCATCTTGAATACTTAAATAAACCGTTCTTGTTCCACCATCTAAAGTGCCACTTAAACGCCAATTTTTGGTACTACTATAGTTTTCCCAACTGCATCCTGATAAATAACCAGTATTTGATATACACATTTTTAAACCACTTGTACCACTACCATCACTAGCACTGATTGTTAAAGTTGTATCTAATGAATTATAGCCACTTAATCTTGATTTAACTGCAAAACTATTAATCACAGGAATACTTTGATCTACTCCACTGACCGTTATTTGATTTTTAAAATTATCTAGGTCACTATCACTTGTTTTATTACCAACTTTATCTTCTACACAGATATAATAACTTCCATTTTCTAAGTATACACTTTGAATTCCATTTTCAGCTAGTTGTTTATTACTTTCAAACTCCGTACCATTAC
>CALVWG010000045.1 GCA_944364655.1 uncultured Bacilli bacterium
TTAATAGAAACATATAAATTAAAAGAAATAACATTTAATGATGATAGCTTATACAGAGATATAAAAAAGAAAATATTCAAAAATGAAAAAGAAATGCCTTTATTAGAAGATTTATACAATATATTAGTAAAAGATGAAAAAACAAAAAAATTTCAAACAAAATTAATTCCATTTGTAAAAGGTTCAATGAAATTTTTTAATAATTATACAAATTGTGAATTAAACAATAATTTAATAGTTGCAGATGTATATGATTTAGGAGAAGAAAATTTAAAATATGGAATGTGCCTTTTTGTTGATATTTTTTGGGATAAAATTAAAGAAAATAGAAACGAGAAAAAAGCAATATATCTAGATGAAATTTGGAGATTAATAGGTGTAACATCAAATAAAGAAGTAGCAAGTTTCATATATAAAATATTTAAAACAATAAGAAAGTATGGTGGTAGTGGAGTAGCAATAACTCAAGATATTTCAGACATATTCAGTCTGGAAAATGGAACATATGGAAAAAGTATTTTAAATAATTCTAGTATTAAAACATTTTTCGCATTAGAAGAAGAAAATATTAAAATATTAGCAGAATATGCAAACTTGTCGGAAAAAGAAAAAGTAGAAATTAAATCTTTAAAAAGAGGGGAGTGTTTAATGTTTGTAGGAGAAGACCACATATTAACAAAAGTAGATTGTAGTGAAACAGAACAAGAAATAGTAGAAGGGAAAAAAGAAAATGAAAACAATAATAACAGCTATTGATAATCCAAAAATATATAAAGAATTAACAAATAATAAAAATATAAAAATTATTGGAAAAGATTTAATATATAAAGAAGCAATTTTAGAAATATTAGAAAAAAATAAAAATATTGATTTAATAATTTTATATGAAAAAATATTAGGAGAAATTAATTTTATAGAATTAATTAAAAAAATAAAAAATAATAATAAAAAAATAAAATTAATTATAATATTAGAAAATAAAAATAAAAAATTAGAAAATAATTTAAAAAAAATAAATATAAAAAATATTTATTTAAAAAATAAAATAAATTCAAAAAAAATAATAGAAATAATAAATGAAAAAAATATAAAAAATAAAATAAATAAAAATAAAAATAATAAAATAAATATTAATAAAAAAATAAAAAAAGATAAAACTGAAATAAAAAATAACAAAAAAACAATTTTAAAAAATCATATTCTAAAAATACAAAATATAACAGAAAACAAAAAAGCAAAAATAAAAAAAGTCATAAATAACATCTGTAAATTAAAACAAGTAAAAAAATTAAAATTTAATAAACAAAAAGAAAGTAAACATAACAAAAAAAGACAAAATAAAACAATAATTATTTTAAAAAGTGAAAAAAATCTAGAAAAAGAAACAGCCCTACTATTAGCAGAAAAATTATCTAACAAAAATTATAAAACAGCAATCTTAAACTTAACTAATAATTCAACAAACAAAAAAAGATTTAAAAACAATTTAAACAAACAAGAACTTATAGAAAAAGAATTAAGAAAATATGAAAAAAGAAAATCAAAATTAAACTTACTAAAAAATTTAGAAGAGAAAAACAAAAAAATAAAAAACAAGAAAATAAAAAATGATAATAAAAAAGATAAAGTAGAAAATATAAAATTTAAAAAAAATAATAATAAAAATAAAATAAGAAATAGAAAAATAAAAAAAATTAAATTAAAAATAAATAAAAATAATATAATAAAAAAATATAAAATTAGAATAAATAAAAATAATATAATAAAAAAATATAAATTAAAAATAAATAGAAATAAAAAAATGAAAAAATACAAAATAAAATTAAATAAAAATAATATAATAAAAAAATATAAAATAAAAATAAATAAAAAATATGAAAATAAAATAATAAAAAAAAAAATAGAAAAAAATAAAAATATAAAAAATAAAATAATAAATAACTTAAAAAGTATTTTATTGAAAAGAACAAAAAACAAATTAATTTATTTTTTAGAATTAAATTTAATATTAAAAAATAAAAAATTTAAACAGATAAAAAAAGGTAATAAAAAGATAGACATAATTGAAGGAATAATAAAAAAAGTACAAGGTGAATTTGAATATATAATAGTTAAAATAGAAGAAATAAAAAATGAGGAAACGAGAGAAAAAATAATAAAAAATAGCGACAAAATAATATTATTTGTAGAGGCAAATTACTTAGGCATTAAAAAGTTATATGATTTTTTAAGTAAAATTGAAATTAATAGAAATATAGACAAAGAAAGTTTACATATTTTAATAAATAAAATATCGAAAAAGGATATTTTTTATAAAATTATAAAGCAAATTTTTAATAACTATAAAGTTGAATTAATTAAAAAACTTTGATTTTTAAAAATTAAAAAACAAAAGTAAAATTACAAAACTAAAAATAAAAAACTAAAAATAAAAAATAAATTAAAATGAAAATAAATAAAATTAAAAAATATAAAAATACAAAATAAAATTAAATAAAAATAAAAATAAAAAACAAAAAATATAAATAAAAAATATTAATAAAAAAATAAATATAATATAAAATAAAAAAATAAACAAATGGAGGAAAAAATGAATAATAAAAAAATAGAAGAAAAAGAAAATAAAAAATTTAAAATGTTAAACCCAAAAACAGATATAGTATTTCAAATGCTATTTTCAGCAGTAAATCCAGAAATAACAAAAGGACTAATTTCATCAATGATAAAAGAAAAAATAACAAGTATAGAACTAGATTTAAATAAACAATTGATAAAAAATGCAGTAGAAGATAAAATAGGAATACTAGATTTAAGAGCAAAAATTAATAACAATATAGAGTGTGAAATAGAAATGCAAATGGTATATTCAAACAATTTTATACCAAGATTATTATATTATTGGTCCAAAACATATTCACAACAATTAAAAGTAGGAAATAAATATGATAATTTAAATAAAACAATATGTATAGCAATAATAAATGAAAAAATACCAAAATTTAAAGAGTTAAAAGCACATACGAAATGGCAAATAAGAGAAGAAAAAACTCATACAAAAATATTGACAGATAGATTAGAAATACATATAATAGAAATACCAAAGGCAATAAAGGAATATAGCAAAAATAAAAAAGATGCAATATTACAATGGATGATGTTTCTCAATGAGCCAGAAAGTATGGAGGTAGAAAAGATTATGAAAGAAAATAAAGAAATAGAACAAGCAAAAATAAAATTAAGAGAATTAAGTGAAGAAGAAGAAAACCAAAGAATAGCAGAATTAAGAGAAAAACATATTTTAGATACACAGGATATATATGAAACAGGCTTAAACAAAGGAAGAAAAGAAGGTAAAAAGACTGAAAGAATAGAAATTGCAAAAAAATTATTAAAATTAAATATGCCTATAGAAAAGATAGAAGAAATAACAGAATTAAAAAAAGAAGAAATAAAAAAATTAGTAGATAAATAATATAATTAAAGTTATAAAAAAATAAAAAACAAATAAAAAAAACAAATAAAAAAACAAATAAAAAAAACAAATAAAAAAAATAAATAAAAAAAATAAATAAAAAATATTAAATAAAAATAAAAAAAGATAATATAAAAAATTAAAAATCAAAAAATAAATTACATTTCAAAATTATTTAACAATAAAATTTTATATAAAAAATTATTAGAAAAAATTTAAATCTGAAATTTAAAAAATCAAAAAAATTTTAAAATTTAATAAAAAGCAAGAAAAAAGAAAGTAAACATAAAGAAAATAAAACGCAAAAAATGTTTTTAAATACATTTTGTCAAAAAAATTAGAAATCTTTATTATCCCTACAATTAAATCGTTTATTAGAAAAACAAGATAAGAAAACTAAAAGAACAAAATAAACTAATAAGACAAGCAACAAGCTTACAAAATTATAAGATAAATAATGACGCGACAAAAAGACGAAAGATGAAAAATTTAATTAACAAAAGAAAGAATTACACTAATAAAAAATATCTCATAACAAATCAAATTAGATAAAACAAAAACAAAATAAATAAAAAAACAAAATAAATTAAAATAAAAAGAAAATAATAAAAAAATCAAAAAAATTAGAATAAAATAGAATAAATTAGAAAAAATTAGAAAAAAACAGATAAATACTATTAAATAACAAAAAACAAGTGAAAATAAAAATAAAAAATTAATTATAAAATAAATAAAAATAATATTAAATAAATGAAAAATAATATAAAAAAATTTAATATAAATAAATAAAAATAAAATAATAAATAAATATTAAAAAATAAAATAAAAGAAAGAAGGAATTAATATGGAAATTGAAAACAAATTAAATAACGAAAACAATATTGAAAATAATTTAGAAAAAGAACAAAAAAACTTTTTAGAAACAACATTAGGAAAAATAGTAAATACTGGGCTTGATATAGGTATAAGAGCATTATTACCAGATTTTATTGATGAACAAGTAATTAATTTAAAAGATAATTTATTTGAATATGGATTAGCAGAAGGAATAACCAAAACTATTGATGATGTAATTGATTTAGGAAAAAGTGCTATAGGAATATTTACAGGAAATTTTGAAAATGTAGAACAAATGCAAAGTGCAGTACAAAGTGGAGGATTAATTGATGGAATATCAAGCTTGCTAGATACAGTTGTAAATAAGGTAATGCAAAAAGGACTTATTAATTATAATGTAGCAAGTATGCTAACACAAGGTAAAAATGTAATATTAAATAATATAGAAAGCAATATAGAAAAAACATTTGCTGACCAATTAACAACAGGTACAAATTTAGAAATATATGTAAATAGTTGGAAAACTAGTTTTGATAAACAAGATTTTAATTCTATGGAAGAAGCATTTGAAAAAATAGAAGAACAATTAACAATATTAGCACCAATGGAAAATACAATTAATCAAGCAAGAACTATTGAAAACTTACATAACTTAATTAAAAATAATGGACAAAACTTTAATTTAACAAAAGAACAATTAGAACTAGCAGAAAAATTGAAATAATTATTTTTTAATAGTTGCAATATGTAAAAATTAATTATACAATAAAGAAGTAAAGAGATGACAATTATTTCACAATTTTATGGAATAGTAATAAAAATTTATTATAATGAAACAAAAAAGAATGGTAGAAGCTTGGATTATGATACATAAAGAAGAATTAATAACATTATGGGAAATTATGCAAGAAGGACAAGAATATTTTAAAATAGAACCATTAAAGTAAAGGGGAAATTAAAATGGAAACATATATAACTCCTGATGTAATAAAAGTAAAAGCTTTAGATAACTATATACTAGAAGTAACTTTTGCAACAAAAGAAATTAAAATTTTTGATATGAAAAATTTAATTAATAACATAGAATTTTATAAAAAATTGAAAAACAAAGACTATTTTAAAAAAGTAAAGCCATATAATGAAACTGTAATATGGGAAAATGGAGAAGATGTTTGTCCAGAAGATTTATACTATAATAGCATAGAAATAAAAAAGTCAAACAATAAAAAATATGAATAATAAGGAAACAGTATAAAAAATAAATAAAATATATAAAAGCAAAATAAAAAATGGTCCAAAAACCATTTTTTATTTGTAAAAATTTTAAACTATAAACTTTTATCAATACCCTTTAAAAAGGTGTATGAACAACGAATAATTTCATATATAAAAAGTAAACCATCTTCTGTACATTTACTTAAAATCCTATTTATTTTATCATAAGTTTTATTATTCTTATTATCTCCAAATAATATATAATCAGTAGAAGCCCCAGTAAAATTCACAATTTTAGTCAAAGTCTTTATACTTAAAGACCTTTCACCTCTTTCAATTTGCCCTAAGAAAACATCTGAAATATCAATCATTTCTGAAAATTTTTCGCGACTCATATGTAGATTTTCTCGTATACCTCTAATACGTTCTCCAATTTCTAAGTTATCTTGCATAATGTCACCTCGTAAAAAAATATTAATATTATTATATTACAAAAAAGCTCAATTACTAATATGCTATAAGCACATATTGAACATATGCGTAAAAATGATGAAAATTGACCAAAAAATAAAAAAATTAAAAAAAATATTGCAAAAAACATATGCTTAAAGTATAATAAAAACATAAATTATTAGCATTGATATATAAATATGCACATTGAAAATTAAATATTCTTACCTATAAAATAGTAACCAAGTGTATATTTATATACATTAATGGAAATAA
>CALVWG010000046.1 GCA_944364655.1 uncultured Bacilli bacterium
CTTGCATGAATGAAATGAACTTGTTATTGACTTCTATGAAATAAGTTATAAAATTACAAACAAAAACGAGAATATTTTTCCCGTTAATGTTTATAAATTTTTGAGACATTTTCGCAAATTATTGACACTTTTTTTTGCTAAAATATTATAAAAAACTTAAAAAACAATTTTGAATGATATAATATTTATAAGAAAGAAGGAAAATTATGTCTTTAATGAAAGCTAAAAAATATTTAAGTAACTATAATTTAGATCAAAATATTATTATTTTTGATGATAGTAGTGCAACAGTAAGTGAAGCATCAAAAAGATTGCAATGTGAAGAAAAAGAAATTGCTAAAACATTAGCTTTTATAGTTAATGAAAAACCTATATTAATATTAATGGCTGGTAACGCTAAATGTCAAAATAGTTTATTTAAAAAAATTTTTAAAGAAAAAGCTAAAATGATTCCATATGAAAAAGTTGAAGAAGTAATAGGACATTCTCCAGGTGGAGTTTGCCCATTTGGCATAAATGATAACATTAGTGTTTATTTTGATGAATCATTAAAAGAAAACAATTTTATATATCCAGCGTGTGGTTCTAGTAACAGTGCAATAAAACTATCAATTGAGGAATTAGAAAAAATTGTTCCAGAACATATTTGGATAAATGTTTCAAATAAAAATAATGATTAAAAAAAGTATAAAAAATTAAATTTTATTATTGACAAACTAAAGCTAATCGTTTAGTATATGAACTACCAATTCACTTTTGAAGGCGAATTGGTGCTAGTATCACACTAGTCAACCCCTTTTTATTCTTTTAGGGAGAGTCTTCAGGGGACTCTTCCAAATTTGTACTTTAAAATTCATCAATTTTGATGAATTTTTTTATGATTTGAAACCAGTAATTATTTTTTGTATAATAATTTCTAGGAGGTAGCATGAACTTACAAAATATAAAGGGTATAGGTGAAAAAACTTTAGAAAGCTTATACGAGTCTAACATTTACAATTTAGAAGAACTTTTAACATATTTTCCGTATCGTTATCAAATTTTAGAGCCTAGTTCTTTAGAAAATACCAATAAAGATGAAACTTTAACTATCAATGCAACTGTTACAGATATAGGAAAAGTAACTTTTATTAGAAAAAATTTAAATACATATCGTTTTAAAGTAACAGCTTATGGCAAATTTATAAACGTTACAATATTTAATCGTGCTTTTATAAAACCTCATATTACTCTTAATAAAGAAATTACTTTAATAGGAAAATATGATACTAAAAAAAATCTTTTCACAGCTAGTGATATTAAATTATCTAAAATTGAAGGCACAAAAATTATTCCTATATATCATTTAATAAAAGGAATAAAAAATAACACTTTAGTAAAACTTATTTCAGAAGCTTTAAAAGAAGCATCATTAATTTATGATTATGTTCCAGATGAATGTAATCAAAAATACAAATTATGTTCTAAAAAAGATGCATTATCTTTTATTCATCAACCAAATACTCAAACAGAAATAAATTTAGCTAAAAGAAAATTAATTTATGAAGAACTTTTTATTTTTATGTTTAAAATTCAATATTTAAAATCTTTAAAAGAAAAAGAAGTTGGTTTAGAAAGAAAATTTGATATAACAAAAATAGAAAGTTTTATTAACAGTTTGCCTTTTAATTTGACTAAAGATCAAAGTAATGCCGTTAAAGAAGGATTAAATGATTTACTTAGTAAAAAAAGAATGAATCGTTTATTATTAGGTGATGTTGGTTCTGGAAAAACTATAGTTGCAACTATTTTAATTTATGCAAATTTTTTAGCAGGATACCAAAGTGCTTTTATGGCTCCAACTGAAATTTTAGCGTTGCAACATTATAATTCAATAAGAGATCTTTTAAAAAATACTAATTTACATATTGAATACCTTGTTGGTAGTATGACAAAAAAGGAAAAAGAAAAAGTAGCAGAAGGAGTAAAAAAAGGTGATATTGATATTTTAATTGGAACTCACGCTATATTAAGTGAAAAATTATATTTTAAAAATTTAGGATTTATTGTTACCGATGAACAACATCGTTTTGGAGTTAATCAACGAGATATTTTAACGCAAAAAGGAACTTTACCAGATATGCTTTTTATGAGTGCAACCCCAATTCCTAGAACATATGCTTTAACAATTTATGGGGACATGGATACATCTATTATTAAAGAAAAACCAAATGGTCGAAAGGAAATAATTACTAAAGTTGTTAAAGAAAAAGATTTAAAAGAAGTATTATTTAAAGTTTTAGAAGCTGTTAAAAAAAATGAGCAAGTTTATGTAGTCGCACCAATGATTGAAGAACAAGAAGAAAGCAATTTAAAAGATGTAAATTTATTAAATGAAAAATTTGAGATAGCTTTTCATAATAAAATACCAATTGGCATTTTACATGGTAAATTAAAGAAAACTGAAAAAGAACAAGTAATGAATGATTTTAAATTAGGTAAAACAAAAATTTTAATTTCCACAACAGTAGTAGAAGTTGGAGTTGATGTTAAAAATGCCACAGTTATGATTATTTTTAATGCTGAAAGATTTGGTTTAGCAACTCTTCATCAGTTACGTGGTAGAGTAGGAAGAAATGATTTACAAAGTTATTGTTATTTAATTTGCAATGAAGAAAAAGAAAGATTAAAAGTTTTAGAAGAAAGCAATGACGGTTTTTATATTAGTGAAAAAGATTTTGAATTTCGTGGTGAAGGAGATCTTTTTGGTATTAAACAAAGTGGCGATATGACTTTTAAAATTGCTAATTTAAAAAGAGATTATAATATACTAATTCATGCTAAAGAAGATGTAATTGAATTTATAAAAAGTAAAAAATATTTAAAAGAAGAAAAGTATCAAAAAATTGTCGACAAATTAGATTTTACTAATTGACAAAATTAAAAAAAAATAATATGCTTTATATAGCGTAGCTATAAACGCTATGCTGGTACATGTTCACGATCACTTCTGAGCGTGTACCTAACAAACCCCCTGAAGAGAGCCTTATTGGCTCTCATTTTTTGCTTTTATTAAAGTTTATAAGGGGGGGCATTTAAGTTGAAAAAATATAGATACAATTTATGCACAAAAATTTTGAATTAAGTACAATATTTAGCTTGCAATCAAAGTAAAATTTATTAGTGTTGCATTTATAAAAAAATAATATTCCACAAATGGAACAAAACGTGTTGACATATTGTTCCACAAACGGTATAATTTTTATATAGAGGTGATAACTATGCAAATTAAAGAAGCTAGTGAAAAATGGAATATTAGTGAAAGGAGAATAAGACAGTTAATTCAAGATGGAAGAATTGAAGGGGCTGAAAAAATAGGTACAACATGGATTATACCTGATGATACTAATAAACCATTTGATAAAAGATTTAAAGATGAAATTGAATTTAAGATTGATTTGCCAGAAAATTACTTTAAAGAAGTAGATGAAAAATTAGCTAAATTAAATAGTAAAAGACCATTACCAGAAAAAACATTAAAATCATTGGAAGAAAATAATATATTAGATTTGACATATAATAGTAATGCCATCGAAGGTAATACTTTAACTCTTAGAGAAACAAAAGTAGTACTAGAAGGAATTACAATAGGTGGAAAATCAGTAAAGGAACATTTAGAAGTAATTAACCATAAAGATGCCATTTTGTTTTTAGAAGATCTTGTTAAATCAGATGCAGAAATTTCCGAATGGAATATCAAAAACATTCATAGTTTAATTTTAAAAGAGATAGACAATGAAAATGCTGGAAGATATAGATTAGAAAACGTAAAAATATCTGGTGCTTCTCAAGTTCCAACAGATTATATTAAAGTACCTGAAGAAATGGAAAGATTAATTGATAGATATGAGAATTGGAATCAATATCATCCATTAATTAAAGCAGCCTTATTACATGGAGAGTTTGTATTTATTCATCCATTTATAGACGGTAATGGAAGAACAGCAAGATTATTAATGAATTTTGAGGCTATGAAAAATGGATATTTACCAATAATCTTAAAAGTAGATATTAGAGCTAAATATTATGATGCATTAGATAAAGCGATGGTGTCACATGATTATACAGATTTTATTAAACTTATAGTAGCGGAAGAAAACAAAATACTAGATCAGTATTTAGAAATTATAGGATAATATTATGAAGTCTAATTGTAAATTATTGAAATTATCCATATTATTGGTAATTATATTTTCTAGTTTAACTTTTTTATTCACATATATATACTTAAAATACAAACTTGAAGTTGTTGAAATAATAATTAATTTGTTAATTGGATTATTGGGAAGTACAGTGGTTGCATTATTATTAAATATTCCAACTTATAATGTTTCTAAAAGGCAACAGTTAGAAAATTATTTTGAAGAAGTTGAAAGGTTAAAACATACAATAAATAAAGTTGATTATTTGTTTTGTGATTATGACAGTAAAACAGTTATAAATTATATTTATAGTTTAAAACAAAAACCATGGATTGATGAATTTAATAAAATTAGCAAAAAAAGAATATATGCTAATTATAAAAAATATAAAAAAGCATTAATAAAACAGTTTCAAACTAAAAATAATGAATTGAAAGAAAAGGTATCAAAAAAAGAATTTGATAATTATTCTTCACAAAAGGTGGATGAATATCTGCAAAAGTTTAAAAGTGAGTATGATACAATAATTAATGAATATATAAAGCTTAGCAAAGAAAATACTTCAAAGTTAAAAGAATTAATTGAGAATATGGAATTTTTAAGTGGTAATAAAATACTGAATAAAATACGTGAAAATACATATCAACCATTGCAGGAGCTATTAAATAAAATAAAAGTTGAAACAAATCATTTTAATTTGTATTTAAAAGGAAATGGAAATGAAGCTATTTGCGTTGAAAAAGTATTAGAACTTCAGAAAGAACTATTTAGTATTAAATATGAGAGTCACAATGAAATCATATATGATGAATTTTGTGATGATTTATCTAAAAAAACCGAAACTTTAAGAGCAAACATATTTAATATACAACCAGAATATTTAAAAATATATCCACGGTATATTAGAACAAAATATAAATAGCTAGGAAATTATTATCCTAGCTTTAATTTAATCCGCTTTTTTATTATATTAGTAACATTTTTTGTTTTACCATTAAACATTTGCAAATAAGTATTAATAGTTTTATATTCTGATATGTTAAATATATTTAGCAACAACGGTAACAATTAGAGCTTTATTGATTAAAAGTAATGCACATTAATGTTTAAAATCATGTAGTTTAATTATAGGTAGTCCTAATATTTGAAATATTCATTTTTATTGCTGTCAATCCTATTCTATGTTTTTGACGTCTAAATAGATTCAATCTCTAGATATAAATTACTCTTATTATTATCTTTATAATATATATAATTTGGTTCTTTATGAATCATAATTACTTATACCAATTCTTTTGTTCATTTTATTACTTATAAGATATAAATCTTTAGTTTTATAATTATTAGCAAATCTTAATGATTGTTTTTCGTAATGTATAAATCAATCTTTTTATATTAAAAAACAGCCTTAGTGTTAATGCTGTCTAATTTATCTTTGTTTTACAAGATAATTTATTGATCTCTTCGTTGACATTATCAATAATTATATATTTATTGTATAACAAATCGAATATACATATTTTATCTAGAAAAATAATTATAATTTTATCAAAATGCTTTGAATTTTTTTTACACATTTCAGTTAAAACAACAAGTTCTTCTTGAATCATTTTTTCTGTAGCATAAATAGAAGTTAAAATCCCTAAATAATAAGTTTTAACATGAAAATCATATATAGTATTAAGTTTATCAATTTTATTTTTTATTTTTTTGTTAATAAAAGTGAAATCGTCTTTGTACGAAGGAATTATATATACATAATTTTCGTGATAATAAAACGTATCAACTAAATTTAAAAGTTTCACTACAATGTCTGTTTTTTTTAAAACTCTGCCACCATTTTCTTCAAAATGTTTATTGAATTTTTTAATATTCCTAATTTTTTCTTTAGGATACTTATTAATAAAACCATTAAATTTTACTGTTTCATCAGCTCTCATTATTTCTAAACCAATATTTTGGCTTATAAAATCAGGACATTCACTTTTTATAAAATTACCCTCTACAATTTTATAGTGTAATAATATATTCTTAATTAAATATTCAAAAAAATATTTATCAGAATTATGATTCATAAAATTCACCTCAACATATATTATATCACCGTAATTAATCATTTTATGACTTATCTCACCAGGGTATATCCAAAAAATAGGAAATTAGGATAAATACTAAGATATTATTCTTCATAGCTAATGGTTCAATAAACTTACCTTTGTAAATTCTAGAAGTAGAAGTTTTATTTAATTCAATATATATACTTTTTTGTTTTAATCTTTTGACATTGCTATTTAATAATCAACAAAAATGAGAAATGGTAATGAGTAAATTTAATTTAGCTACTGTTTAAGCAGGAATAAATAAAATTTTTTTTTAATTATATATCACATAAATGCAGATATATTGAAATGTAATTCTATATTATCATTATTCATTATTTCAAATATTAAATTAATATTTTGTTATTCAAAAATCTCTATTGATAATATTAGTGTTATCAATGCTTAGCCTTCTTTATTTATATAATATACTAATAGAAATGTAAGATTATATTTTTTAGGTAGCTCTCTACGTTTATCAAACATATTTTTTATAGCATCTCTATAATTATTAATATCTAAATCATAACCATCATACATAAATCAATTATATAAATTTATCTTTATATATTTCAAAGAATTCTTTTAAATCTAATAATAGATTATCTTTTAAACATAAATTATGTTTTAAAAAAATATTTTTTTGACAAATTTATGAGTAAATGTTCCAAATTGGAAATTTTATGCTATAATAAATTTATAGAAGAAAATAGGAGAGAATTCTATGGAAAAAAGAAAACCAATGGATGTTATTATAGGTTTAAATATGTCTAATTTGAGAAAACAATTTGATTTAACTCAAAGAGAAATTTGTATATTAGTTGGAGTTAATGCTTCAACATATAAACACTATGAATTAGGTGATAGAATGGTGCCTATTAGTGTATTACAAGATTTAGCTATATTTTATAGAGTATCAACAAATTACTTTTTTGAAAATATGCCTGAATTATCCGATAAAGAACAACTAGAATTATCTAACTATGCTTTTAAAGTTTCTAATAATACACAAAAATATTTTGCAATAGACTTAAAAAATCCTACTAAAAAATTAGATGAAATAGAAGAAAATACTCAAGCAAGAGCTAGACTTAGAATTAAAAACATGAGATTAGAAAATAATAAATCTCAAAAAGATTTAGCAAAATATTTAGAAATAGATTTATCTACTTATAACAAATACGAAAAAGGTAGCAGAAAATTAAGTAATGAAGTAGTTAAAAAATTAGCTGAATATTATAATGTATCAATAAGTGATATAGTTGATTATTAAATGATAGAATAGCATTAGAAATAGGTATTGAGTATATCCTAACCTAATGTCATATTGTCATAAAGGAGTAAGACATGAGATATATAGGAAATAAAACTAAATTATTAGATATTATAGATAAATTTTTGATTTCAAAAAAGTTAAATAAAGAAGGATTAAGTTTTTGTGACCTTTTTGCAGGAACCTGTACAGTAGGGGATTATTTTAAAAATAGATATGAAATTATAGCAAATGATAATTTATATTTTTCATATTCAATTTGTAATGGTAAATTAAAGTATAATTCAAAAACGTTTTTTAAAACTTTAGGTTTTGATCCGTTTGAATATTTTAATTCAATTGATACAAGCAACTATAAAAAAGGGTTTTGTTATAACAATTTTGCGCCAGAAATATCTGGAAGACAATATTTTTCTGATGAGAATGCAAAAAAAATTGATTATATAAGAAACACAATTGATATATGGTTTGATGAAAAGAAGATAGATGAAAATGAAAAATATTATTTGATTGGAAGTTTATTAGAAAGTACAAGTAAAGTATCGAATGTAGCAGGAGTGTACTCAGCATATTTAAAGATATGGGATCCTCGAGCAGTAAAACCTATGGAATTTATTCCGTTGGAAACCAATTCTGAAGCAAAATTTCAAAATGAAGTATATATGTTAGATGCAAATGACTTAATAACAAAAATAAGTGGTGATATATTATATTTAGATCCTCCATATACTCCGACTCAATATGTAAGTCAATATCATGTTCTAGAAACAATAGCTAAAAATGATAATCCAGAAACACATGGTGTGGGAGCTCATAGAGATAATGGTGATCAAATTTCCATGTGGTGTAGAAAAGGTTGTGTTCATGAAGAATTTGAAAAATTAATTGCTAATGCTAAATTTAAACATATTTTATTTAGTTATAGTGATGCAGGAATTATGTCTAAAGAATTTATTGAAAAAGTAATGAAAAGATATGCCAAAGAAGGGACATATGTTTTTAAAAAAATTGATTTTGTGAAATATAAGAGTACTAGAGCAGTTAATAGAGAAATAAAAGATAATACAAAAGATAAGAGACATTATGAGTGGTTATTTTATATAGAGAAAACAGATGAACCATATTATATTTCTCCATTAAATTATATTGGTGGGAAATATGAGGTATTACCACTAATAAAAAATAACCTGCCAAAAAGGATAAGTTGTTTTTATGATTTATTCGGTGGTGGGTCAACAGTATGTATTAATATTAATTGTGATAAAGTTATCTATAATGATATTAATTGGATGGTTAGAGACTTGTTAGAAAAAATATCAAGGGACAAATTTTTGAATACATATAATTATATTGAAAAAACAATAAAAAAATATAATTTAGAAAAAAAGAATAAAGAATCGTATGTAGCATTTAGAAAAAAATATAATTCAAATCAAATTGGAAGTAGGAACCCATTGGATTTATATTTGTTAATTTGTTATGGCTTTGAACATCAGATAAGATTTAATAGTAACTTAGAATTTAATAATCCTTGCGGAAATTCTGGATATAATCAAGAGATGTTAGAAAAATTAGTTTCATATTCAAATAGAACAAAGTCAATTAACATAGTATATAAATCAAGAGATTATAAGTCCTTCGAAAAAGAAATATCTCGTGGTGATTTTGTTTACTGCGATCCCCCTTATTTGATTTCTTGTGGCGCATATAATGATGGTAAGCGCGGTTTTAATGGTTGGGATGAAAAACAGGAACAAGAACTTTTAGACTTTTTGGATAGATTAAACAAAAAAGGAATAAAGTTTATGTTATCCAATATGAAAGATAGAAACGGAAAAATAAATTCTAAATTATCATCTTGGATAAGCAAAAATAATTATAAATTAATTGTAAATAAGCAAATAACAAAGAGAAATAGACAAGACAGACAAGAAATAATAATAATAAATTATTAGGCGGTGAATCATGGTAATAATAGCAAAAATTTTTAATTGTAATTATGAAACATATAAGTTGTTTTACAAAGATGCAATAAAAAAAGCATTTTTAAAAGACAAAATTATTATAAATGAAAATGATATAAAAATTCAAATAGATAATTTACCTGGTGATACTATTCAAGCTCAAAGATCTCCGTCCGGAAGACATAGTAGAACTATAACAGTTATTGTTGATGGAACTCCAAAATACATTATTGGCTTTTCTAATACAGGTTATGACGAAGATAGAAAAAAAGAAAGTGATAATGGTGGAAGACATTACATTTATGGTAATTCTGACTATCATTCAAATTCGTTTATGTGTCAAGGAATAAATAAAATTTTTGAGTATTATTATGATACAAAAAAATATTTTCCTAACGTAAAATTATATTTTTATTTATTAGATATAGGTAAAAAGTCATATGTTGATAACCTATCAAATAATTTGACATATAGAGAATTATATACCATAGGTTTTGAAATATTAAATATAGACGATATTCCCTTTCGTGAGTTTTATAAATTAGGTTTTAGCAGAGAAGAATATGGTTTTTCATACGAGTATATTTCGTTTAATAAGTTTGCTAATGATCTTGCATATATATCAAGTAAGAATAGTTCAAATGAACCTGCATATTTAAAGTGTATTGATTTTAATTATGATATAGATGAAGAAGGCGATGAAGATGAATTATATAATTATGATTTTAGAGATTTAACTAATACACAATATATTTATACATTTAAAACATTAGGTGCTCAATCATATGACAATTTTTTAGCTATGTGGACTTTAAATACATTAGCAGAAAAGGAAGATAAGAATCTTAAATTTGAGTTTTCAAAAGAAAAATTCAATTTTAGACTAGAACAACCTGATGAAAATGTTAAATGGACGGAAGACTTCCCAGATACTATCACAAGATTATTTGAAAAAATAGGGATTTCTATAAAATATGAAACTTCCGAAGAAGTAAGACAACAATTTAATAGAGAATTAGTTCAATACGAAAAGGCAAAAAGAAGTGGTAAAATAAGAAATCAAGAACTGTTCAAAAACAATTTAAGAGCAAAAGGGCTTCAAACAAAATGTTATTTGTGTGGGTGTGAAGTAGAAGAAATTCTTGAAGCAGCCCATTTATGGGGAGTTGCAGATATTAAAAGTTCTGGAAACTCAAAAATTAATAAAGTCTTGGATATTGATTGTATGAAAAATTTATTAATAGATGGCGCACATTCTGGCGAACAATTCTATAAAAAATATATTTTAGTTAATTCTGGAGATAATGGTATATGGTTATGTAATAATCATCACGAACTTTTTGATAGAAACTATTATTGTTTTAATTCTGAAGATGGAAAGGTGTTATTAAAAGCTGATTCAGATGACATTTTTAAAGGTTATATGAGTCTTTCAGAATATGATAAATTACCTCAAAATATTTTAACAGAGTGTACAAAAGTCTTCTTGAACGAAAGACAAAAGAAATTTAATGGTATGGAGGAATAAATGGAAGTTGGTAAAAAGAAAATTTTAAATGGGTTTATTGGAGGTAATAACAGCACACAATTTGTTATACCTATTTATCAAAGAAATTATGTATGGGAAAAGAAAAATATTTTTCAATTATTAGAAGATATTGAAAAAATGATTCCTTATTATGATAATGAAGACGAGAATATTTTTCATTTTTTTGGAAGTATTGTTTATATTGATACTTTACATAAAGGTTCCTTTAGTGAATGGACTATAATAGATGGTCAACAAAGATTAACAACAATATTCTTAATTTTACAAGCATTGAAACATATATATTACGAGTATGAAAAAGTTGTCACAAAAAAGTATTTACTAAATGATGAAGATATAATTAATACAAGTGATGAAATGGATAGATATAGATTAAAACCACTTGTAAGTGATGATAATGTTTATAAATTAATATCAGATAGTAAATTAGAACAGTTAACAGATTCAGAACAAAATTCTAATGTTTTAAAAGCTTATAATATAATAAAAAAAGAATTAGAAAAATGGAAGACGAAATATACATTTGAAGAAATTATAGGTGCTATAGATAAATTTAAAGTAGTGTGGATACAATTAGATAAAAAAGAAGATCCGCAGCAGGTATTTGAATCAATAAATTCTACGGGAATTAACTTATCAGCTGCGGATTTGATAAGAAATTTTGTTTTAATGAACAAAGATAATTCAACTCAAACACTCATATATGATAAGTATTGGAGCCCAATAGAGTTTGATTATGTTGGAACAAAAAATTTAAAAGAATTTTTTAGATTCTATATTTCAATAAAAGAGAAAATAACTATTCCAGAAAGAGAAGTTTATGAAAAATTCAAATTACAATATGAAAAACTATTAATGGAGCAAAATGAAGAAGAAATATTAAATGAAATTTTAAATTATGCTAAGTATTACTATTACATTTCACGTGATGCATCTGAAAGTAATAATCAAATTTTAGAAGAAACTCTTAAGGATTATAGAAATGTAAAATCAAATATGCCACATATTGTGATAATGGAAACAATGAATCTGTATTTTAACAAACAAAGTATTGGGGAATGTGACTTGTTAAATACTATAAAATTATTAACAACTTATATAGTAAGAAGAAATATTTGTGGCATAGATACAAAATCTATTTCAAATATTTTTGGATCAATGCTTGGAAAGGTGTTAAAGAAATTTGAGAAAGGAGAAAATTACTATAATTCTGTTTTAAAAGCATTTGTTATTGATACAAGACTAACAAATCAATTTATGCCGACTGATAAAACTGTTGAAGAAGAATTTAATAAGTCAAATTTATATTCAAGAGAATCTACAACATTTGTGTTAAAGAAAATAGAAAATAATGAATCAAGAATTCCATATTCAAATTTAAATGTCGAACATGTAATGCCTCAAACTGAAACAAAATATTGGTCTAAATACGTTAATGAAAATAGTGTATATGAGGAAGTTGTTAATCGTATAGGTAATTTAACCTTGGTCGACTCCAAAGATAATTCTAGTATGAGTAATAGGAACTTTGAATCTAAAAAACAAGTGTTGAATAAATCAAGACATATAAAGATGAATGAAGATATATTGAATAAAAAAAATTGGAATGAAGACGAAATTTTAAAACGAAGTGAGGCATTATCAAAAGAATTTATTAAAATATTTCCATATCCTGATATACAAATTGATGAATCAGATGATATTTATATGCATATAAATTTAAATGATGATTCAATAAATGATAACAAAGATTTCGCTTATTCTAATCCAGTTGAGATCAGTATTGATGATGAAAATATTGAATTTAGTGGCAACTGGACTGATGTTTTATTAAAAATTTTAGCAGAATTATATAATTATAATTCAGAAACATTTATTAATGCTTCAAAAACAATAATAGAAGAATATGGGTACAAAAGTGTTCAGATATCAAATAATCCAGGAGATATGAGAACCCCATATGAGTTTGTTGAAGGAATGTTTGTAGAAATTAATACTAATACTATACATAAACTTTCATTACTTCAAAGAATAATTAAAAAAATGAATTATGAACATAAAATAAATATTACATACATTACTAAAAGTATTGAAGAATAAATATTTCTTCATTTTCATTTCTGTGATTAATAATTCAAAATGTCCGCTTTCTAGATAAATATTTCTTCATTTTCATTTCTAAATAATTGTGTTATAATAAATACCAATTTATTACTAAAGAAATGTGATTTTTATTGAATAGATTAGATAAAGAAGAAAAAATAATAAATGAGTTTCAATTATTACAAAGTTAAGAAGTTGATTTATTTCCTGAAAGCATACAAACAAAACAAATTTTTAAATCAATTAATAATATTGTTAGTTTGAAACAATGGATTGATACATCTGCAAAGAATAACTTACCTCCTGATTTTTTATAATGATAAATTAAAAATAATAATGGATGTTATGTGAATTGATGATCTGCATTTGTAGATGAAAATGGTAGAGTTATTAATCGTCATAATGAATGTGAAAGTAAATTAGTAGAGGAACTTATAAGTAATAACGAAATGTTTAAAGAGATAGCAGAAAAAGGTAATTTGTTTATAACTCCTGATAGTTGCCTTATGGTATGTGAAGATCATAATTATGATTTTTATGTTGATAACTTTAATAGAGTGGTTGGTAAACATATAAAAAAATTAAAAAATAAAAAAAATCATCCTGGATTCAAAATTATATTTTTTGTGTATGATGAATCTTCATCTTATATAAAGTGCTTTGATGAAAAAAGGCCCGAAAAGCTGGATAAGGTATATTTGCACAGCCACATTTTTGGTGGTTTGATGTTAATATGTTAAAAGTTATAAAAGATTCAGAAATTGATTATATAATATGGATGTGTCCATACAAATATTTTAAAGCTGAAGTAAATTTGGATTTTCCAAAAGCTATTATTTATGATGTAAAAAAATTTAATTATTATGATTGCATATACTACGAAAATAAAGATATGCAGAGTTTAGAATTGTAAATTTTTAGGTACACTTTTATGTACACCAATCCATAAATTTTATTAAATTTAAGTAAATCTTAATAAACTAAAAACACATAAATCCTTATTTTATAAGAGCTTTAATGTTTTGTAAAACTAGCCAAATTAGAACTAGGTCGCCAACTGAAGAGGACGAAAGATTTCATTTTTATTTGCTTATAAAGTCTCAAGGCTTTTTATTCTTTATTTAGGCGAAAATTGTATATATAAACTTTATTTTGATGATATAATAATTCAAAATTATGATGATTTGTTTACAAAATAATAAAAATTATTAGTTGTTTAATTAGATAGTTTTGATTACCAATTCGTAAATATGTTTGATTTAAACATATCGGAAATCGTTAATTGGTCTGTAGGAAGCATTTTTGTATTTCTTACATATATTTTAACAAAAACGTGGTATGAAAGTAAAGAAGGGGATTATTGGCTGGGAAGTTTAGAATTTTTGATTAATTATGCTATTTTAACTTACTTATTATCGTTAGTAAGTGAGTTAATCTCAGTTTTATGGTTAATTATTGTAATCTTTTTAGTTAAGTATACATTATTCTGTTTAATAAGTATAAATTGTTTAACAAATATCAACGCATTTTATAGAAGATTGAAAAGTCTAAATATAAATAAATGTTTTTTAAAAGATCTTATAAGTGATTAAGCAGTTCAATAGAAATTATTAATAAAGCAATTAATGTAGAAATAGATTAATAGACAGAACGCAATGTTTTTTTAATTAAAGAAAATAATAGCAATAAAAAGGAATGATGAAAGTGAACTTACATTTAGAATTATGTATACCAAAATTAAAAGATTACTGGTATGAGCAAAAAATTCAAAGTGACCCAGATACGATGAGCTATAACGCTGGTTGGGATGTGAGTTATGAAGGATATCATTATGATACTGGATGTATAGATTTTCCAAAAGAAAAATGGAAAGATACATATGATAAAAGATTAAAAGAAAATAAATTTTTTGCATACTTAAAAGATACAAGTATTAATGAATACATTGGATATATAAACTATAATTATAATAAAAATGAAAATAAATACTATTGTGGAATTTTAATTGAAGCCAAATATAGAGGGAAAGGCTATTCAAAAATAGGTTTAAAATTATTATGTGATTATGCAAAAAAACACGGAATAAAAGAATTGTACGATGATTTCGAAGCTGATAGGAAAGGGATAGAAACATTTGAAAAATTAGACTTTAAAATTATCAAAAAATATAAATCAAAAAGGTTTAATAAAGAAATAGAAATTATTGTTGTAAAAAAAGTTTTATAAAAATGCAAATTTCCACAAACATTTGTAGTTCATTTAAATTTATAATATAATTTAAATATATAAAAAATTAAATTTTGTTTTATAGAAAGAAAGTGAAAATATGTCTTGTATTTTTTGTGAAATTGTTAATGGAAGTAGTCCTGCAAGAAAAATATATGAAGATGATTTAATTATTGGAATTATGGATACAGATCCTTTCTGTGATGGGCATATTTTATTAATTCCTAAAGAACATTACGAAGATGTAATGGAGCTAGATGAACAAGTTCTTGCCCATATTAATAAAATAGCTAAAAAATTAACGCCTATTATTATGCAAAAACTAAACAAAGAAAGCATGACCGTAAGTTATAATTTTGGTGTAAAACAAAAAGTAAAACATTTTCATATGCACTTACTACCAAATATAGATGATGACCCAAAAGAAACTGTTGAAAATATTTATAATAAACTAATTTAATACCTCAAAGGTATTTTTTTTATTTATAAAAATATAATAAACTAGGTGAAAAAATGAATATAATAGATAAAAAAATTAATGAATTATTTAGTGAACTAGAAATATTTTCTTTAGAAGAAATAAAAAATCACATTTTAGAAAAATTAAAATTAGTTAGTCCAGAATTACAACAAAGAATAAATGACTTTTTTGTTAAATTTCCTTTCTGGGGAACGTTATTTGATAAAGAGAATAACACAATTGATCAAATAAGTAAGTTTTTAAAAGAAAATACTCAAAAATTAAAAAACTTTTATTTTTCTTTAAGTGACTATTATTCTAAAAAAATCTTTTATGCAATTATCAACAATTGGTATAATTTTGATTTTGCCAATTTAAGCGAAATTATGGAAAAAAAATTTCCCCATTATTTTGATTTAGATTTAATAACCAATACTAAAATTTTAACCTTTGTTGATATTGGAGCTTATACAGGAGACACAATTAAAGATTTTCTAACGACTTACAACGAAGAATATAAAAAAATTTATGCTTATGAAATGACTGAAGAAAGCATGAAAAAATTAAAAGAAAATGTTTATATGTATCCAAGAATTATTTATAAAGAAAAAGCTTTAAGTGACTTTGTCGGTAAAGGGACAATAAATGTTAATGACGTAAGTTCATCATCTAATCAAATAATTAAAGATGATGAAGGAAATATTTTAGTAACAACATTAGATGAAGATATAGATGAAAAAATTGATATTATCAAAATAGATATTGAAGGTGGCGAATATAATGCAATAAAAGGAATGACCAAGCATATTGAAGAAGACCGTCCTATTTTATTGCTTTCAATATATCACGGTTTTAATGACTTTATTCGAATTTGGGAATATGTATATAATTTAAAAGTTGAATATGAGTTTTACTTAAGATATTATGGAGGGCCAATCTTCCCAACTGAAATAGTTTTAGTTTGTTTACCAAAATAAAAAAATTAGCACTTACTATTGACAAGTGCTAATTTTTGAGTATAATAATAATTGTGAAAGGAATGATGAAGATGAAATTAGTACCAAGAAATTATTATTTAGATGATTTATTCAATAACTTTTTTGAAGGAGATGAAAATAAAATGAAATGTGATATTTATGAAAAAGAAGGTAAGTATCATATTGAAATGGATATTCCAGGCTTCAAAAAAAATGAAATAAAAATTGAATGCAATCAAGGAAATCTAACCATTACTGCTGAAAAAGACGAAAATAACGAAGAAAAAGAAGGTAAAAAATATCTACGTCGTGAAAGAGTATATGGCAAATATCAAAGAAGCTTCTATTTAGGCGATATTGATGAAGAAAATATTGAAGCAGCATTTGAACATGGAACACTTTCAATCGTAATTCCTAAAAAAGAAGAAAAAGATACTAAAAAATACATTGAAGTTAAATAATGGAAGAAACTAGCTTTCTTTCTTTTTTTTTGCTATAATATTTCGCAAGGGGGAGATAAAATGTTTGTTGGTAGAAATAAAATATATTTATCATCAGGAGAAGATATTACATCTTCAAATATTACTTATTATGGAGATAGATTAAAATTAGAAACAAAATACAATGATGATGCATTGTTTGTTAATCCAAAGTTAACAGTTCTTTTTCGTGATCCTATCTTAGAATCTAAGGGTAAATTAATAAATGAGGCAAGGTTTCAATTTGAACACAACTACACTGAAGATAATCTTAACTATTTAAAAATAAAAAAAATTTTATTAGGAAAAAAACAAGATTATCTAAAAAATTTATATACTCCATTTAATTATTATAGTGTTGGTTCACATTTTATAAAAAAAATAATTGATTATGATAATAAAGAAAAATTATTAAGTATTCCAGATTATTATACTTTCTTAAATGTAGTTAAAGAAAAAAATGTATTTTACGTTGTTTTTTATAATTTAGTACCCGTAATTGCCCCACCAAATGATTTTGGAATGGAAGCTAAAAAAGAAGATGTTAAATTAATATTGAGTTTTAGAAAAGAGGAAAAATAATGGCTTTTATTAAAACACCAGTAAAAGGAACAAGAGATTTTGTTCCAGAAGATATGGCTTTAAGAGAATATGTTTTAAGAGTGATGAAAGATACATATCAAAAATTTGGCTTTGAAATAATTGCCACTCCTTGTTTAGAACATATTGAAAATTTAACTAATAAACAAGGTGGCGATAATGAAAAACTAATTTTTAAAATTTTAAAAAGAGGCGAAAAATTAGATTTAGAAAATATTAATAATGTTGATGATTTAGTAGATACAGGGCTTCGTTATGATTTAACTGTTCCTTTATCAAGATTTTATGCTAATAATATGAATGAATTAAATAGTCCATTTAGATCTTTTCAAACTGGTTTTGTCTGGCGAGCAGATCGTCCTCAAAAGGGGCGTTTTAGAGAATTTATGCAATGTGATTTAGATATTTTTGGCGAAAAAACAAACTTAGGTGAAATTGAATTAATCACCGCGGTAATCACATTTTTAAAAAAATTGAATTTTCAAAATTTTCAAATAAAAATAAATGATCGTCGCATACTTACTAAAATGATCGAGTATTCGTTATTACCAATGGAAAAAACTGACGATATTTTAATATCTTTAGATAAATTAGATAAAATAGGGTTTGAAGGAGTTAAAGAAGAACTTTTAAACAATAATTATGATAAAGAAAAAGTAGAAAATTACCTAGATTTATTTGCAAAAGATAAAAGTGATATATGTAATTTTTGCCAAGAATTCAATATGGATGAAGATATTGTCAATAATTTGCAAGAAATAATTAAAACTGTAACTAATCTAACAAATGCGAATTTATCTTTTAATCCAACTTTAGTAAGAGGAATGAGTTATTATACTGGACCAATATTTGAAATAACAGTAGAAGATTTAGCTTCATCCATAGGTGGTGGAGGCCGTTATGATAAAATGGTTGAAAAATATGCAAACATTTCAGTACCAGCTGTTGGATTCTCAGTAGGATTTGAAAGATTAATTTTACTATTAAAAGAACGAGGATTTATTATTCCTAATAATCAAGAAAAGATTGCTTATATTATTAAAGAACATAATGAAGAAATATATAAAAAAGCTAATAACGAACGTAAAGAGGGTAAAATTGTTAAAATATCTTATCGAAATAAAAATTTTAAATTTCAAAAAGAGCAATTGGAAAAAGATGGTTATAAAATAATTGAATGGTAAAAAATACCATTCTTTTTTTTCCTAAAAAATACATATTAATATTAGGTGAAGTACTATGAAAAAATATGTTTTTTTAGTGGGATTTATTATGGTTTGTCTTTTAATTATGAATATTAAACCTAGTTATGGTTTAGAAAGTATTAATAATTTAGATTTAAATATTAATAGTCAAGATTTTTTAAATTATATAAAGGAAAACAATATTATTAATATAAAAAGAATATGCGCTAATGATTATTGTGATAATTTAAGAGGTTCATCTATTGAAAAAGCGTTTGAAAGTTTTTCCAAAGATTATCAAAATTATTTAAAAGAAACGATTAGTGAAGAAGCTTCATTAGAAAGTTATTTAAAAGGTTTTCAAATTACCAAAATAGAGATATTAAGTTAAATCCCCTTGATAAATATCTCTTTTTTTCATTTCTTTATCAATATCATTTAAAACACAAAACTTTTTTAAAAGCCAAGTTGGTTCAATTAAATCTTCTTTTTTAGGATCACCAGTTATTCGGTGAATAACAACTTTTGGATTTAAATATCTTAATTGTTCACATACAATGTCAATGTACTCCTCTTTGGTTAAAATATGAAAATGTTCTTTTTGATAATAATTTTCTAAAAAGGTATCTTTTAAAATATGTAACATATGAATTTTGATGCCATCTATGTTTAAAGTATTTAAAAGTTTAACTGTTTCAATCATATCTTCTTTTGTTTCCCAGGGTAAACCATTTATAATATGAACAACAACATTTATATTTCTTTTTTTTAATTCTTTTACACAATTTATAAAATTTTCTAGACTGTGGCCTCTGTTTATCAATTTTAAAGTTTTTTCGTGGATAGATTGTAAACCTAGTTCAATTGTTAAAAATGTTTTTTTATTTAACTCTTCTAAATAATCCATTACATCTTCTTTAATCGCGTCACTTCTAGTTGCAATTGATAGACCTACAACATTTGGAATATTTAAAATTGTTTCGTATTTGTCTTTTAAAACTGATAAAGGTGCGAAAGTGTTTGTTCCAGCTTGAAAATAACCGATATAATAGCTGTTGGTCCATTTATTTTCCATCATCGTTTTAATTTCGTTAAATTGAGTAAATAAATCGTCATTGGGATTACCTGCAAAATCACCACTTTGATGACTGCAAAAAATACATCCGCCAGTTTTATAATTGGGACAAGAAAAGCCAGCATTTAAACTTACTTTAAAAGTTTTTTTGCCAAATTTTTTTTTATAAAAGTAATTTAAAGTGTGATAACGTTTGTTATCAGAAGAGTATTTAAACATATTTGACATCTCCTACTAGAAAATAGATTAATCATATTATATAATAAAATTAGAAAGTAGAGAAGCAAATATGACAAGTGAAGAACTGCTAAAAGAATTAAATAAATTTGCAAAACAAATAATTATACATATTTTAAGAGATTATCAAGATAGTTTAGGTTTAGAAAATGAATTAAGATTAAGAGATTTATTAGCTAAAGATTTTGTTGTTTTAGATTCTGTTAATAATAATGTTATAAATGATGGATTAGTCCATATTTTTATTGATAAAGAAGATCTGATTGGTTTAACAAATGAGGAAATGGATATTAAAATAAAAAGAGATATTTTAGTTAAAGAAATATTTCGTTATATAATAACGCCAAAATTGGCAAATGAAACAAATGAAAATAATAAAAAATTTGCTAATGATTTAACAGAAGGCTTAATTTTAAAATACGCTACTGATTTTTCTTTAAAGCATGATTTAGGAAAACCAAGTTTAAGAAATTATAAAAACGTTATGTTAGCAACAAAATTATTAGAAGGCTTACCAAAAGATATATCAAAAGATGCATTATTTTTTCAATATCAATATCCGTTCATGCTTAATTATTATAAAATTGGGACAGGAAAAGATTTTTTGAAAGAATATTATGAAGAAAATAATATTAAATTTGAAATGCCAGCATCGTTAGTTTTAGAAAAAAAAGAGCCTAATTCTGAATATTATAAAAATGGTTTTTTAAGAGGATCATATATTATTTTAGCATGCATTATTTTAGGATTTTTTCTTGCATACTTTCTTGTTCGTTAATTAGTTATTGTGATATAATTTTATTAAATTAAAATAGGGGTGAAAATATGTTTAATCAAATGGACCAACATTTTAAAGTAAATTATCAAAATGCCAAAAGTAAAAAGGAAGCTATTTTTCAAGGACAACATTATCGTATTACAGTATTGACTGAACGACTTGTAAGATTAGAATTTAGTAAAGATGGACTTTTTTTTGATGAATTAACTGAGCAAGTTATTAATCGAAATTTTCCTGTTCCAGCATTTAAAGTTGTTCAAGATGATCGATATTTAGAAATAACAACTAAATATTTTATGTTAAAATATCAAAAAGAAAAGCCTTTTGAATCTTTAAATATAGAAATAATGCTTTTAAATACTGATAAATCTTGGTACCCTAAAAATAAAGAGGTTAGAAATTTTAAGACTTCAGGCAAAGGAATTCTATTATCTAAGCCAGATTATCAAAAAGGCTTATATTCTGTAGATGGTTTTGTTTCATTAGATGACAGTGATAGTATGATTTTAAATGAAGATGGCTTTTTGATTTTAAATAATCGGCCACGTACTGATTTATATGTTTTTTTATACAGAAGAGATTTTGGATTATGTTTAAAAGATTATTTCACATTAACAGGATATCCTGAATTAATTCCTCGTTATGCTTTAGGAATTTGGTGGAATAAAAGTGAAATTTATAACTTTAATGACTTAGCTGATTTAATTACTAATTTTAATCGTTATAATATTCCATTATCAATTATTTTATTAAGTGAATTTTGGCATTTAAAAGATGCAAAAGATTTAACAAAATATAAAACTGGTTATACTTTTAATCGTAATTTGTTTTCTGATCCTAATTATTTAACTAAATATTTGCATGAAAGAGGAGTAAGATTAGGATTAACAATTGATCCAAAAGAAGGAATAATGCCTCATGAAGATCATTATGAAGAAATTGCAAGAAATATGGGATTAACTGATAAAAGTACAATTCCGTTTAATGTTTTTGATAAATTTATTTTAAATAGTTATTTTCATAGTTTAATTAAGCCTTTAGAAGAACAAGGTGTTGATTTTTTCTTTTTAGATTATAGTAATTATCAAGATTTATATACTTTAAGAGCTTTAACAAGATATCATTATGAAAATTATAAAAAATCGAATGATAAAAGAGGATTGATTTTAGCTCGAAATGGTTTAGTAGCGTCGCATCGTTATCCAGCACTTTATAGTGGCAAAACATTAGTTTCTTGGGATACATTAAAAACGTTACCATATTTCAATTCGATGGCTTCAAATAAAGGAATTACTTGGTGGAGTCATGATGTAGGTGGCTATGAATATGGAATGGAAGAAGCTTTATTATATATTAGATATATTGAATTAGCTTGTTTTAGTCCTATTTTTAGACTTTCTTCAAAGGGGGGAAAATATTATAAAAGGGAACCTTGGCGATGGGATGTTAAAACTTTAAAAATAGTTCAAGATTATTGTCAATTAAGACATCGTTTAATACCTTATTTGTATACTGAAGCAAATAAATACCATGAAACAGGTTTGCCAATTATTGAACCACTTTATTATATTAATCCGGCAATTTATGATGAACCTGAATATAAAAATGAATACTATTTTGGAACAGAACTTTTAGTAGCGCCAATTACTGAAAAAAAAGATTTAATAATGAATCGAACTGTTGCTAGATTATATTTACCTGCTGGAATGTGGTATGATTTTAAAACAGGTAAAAAATTTCCTGGCGATAAGCATTACGTTGCTTTTTATAAAGATGAAGATTATCCGGTTTTTGCAAAATCTGGTTCAATTATTCCATTAGCAGACTTAGAAGAAAATAAAAATGTGACTAATGCTCCTAAACAAATGGAAATACATATTTTTCCAGGAAAAAGTAATATTTATACATTATACGAAGATGATGGCGTTACAAGGTTAAATGAACAAGGCTATTTTATAAAAACAGCAATTGATTATAATTATTTGCAAAACAATTTTACTGTTATTATTAGACCTTTAGAAGGAAAAAGTGGTATAATACCTGATTATAGAGATTATAAAATTCGCTTTAGAAATACTAGAAAAGCCGATGAAGTTGTTGTTTATTTAGATAAAAATATTTATGAAGCAACAAGTTATGTCGAAGATGCTGACTTTATTGTAATTGTTAAAAATGTTAAAACAACAAGTCAATTATCCATAAATTGTAAAGGTAAGGATATTGAAATAGATGCCGTTAGACTTATTAATGAAGATATTGATTCAATTATAAGTGATTTACAAATTAAAACGGAATTAAAAGAAATGCTTGGTAATATTATTTTTGGAAATTTAGATATTAAACATAAAAGAATTGCTATTAGAAAATTAAAAGCAAAAGGCTTAGATCCTAAATTTATCAAAATGTTTATACGTCTTTTAGAGTATGTTTCTGAAATATAGAAATTGACAAATATTAAAAATGTTATTAAAATAAGCAATATAAATATTGATTGGAACAGTATTTTTAAATTAAGCTTTTTAGAGAATTTGTGGTTGGTGAAAACAAATAGCTTATTAAAAAGAAGATACCAAAGATAAAATATTCGTTTTCTCACGTTACGAGAAAAAGAGCATAGATTCTATGAAATAAGGTGGCACCGCGGCCTAAAGGTCGTCCTTATATTTATAGAATCTTTTTATATAGAAAGAAGGGTAAAAATGGAAAAAATTTATGTTAAAGATTTAAAAGAATACTTAGATAAAGAAATTACTTTTAGTGGTTTTGTTGATTCGATAAGAGATAAAAAATGGGTAATGTTTGTTATTTTAAAAGATAGTACAGGTAAAGTTCAAATGACTATTGAAAAAAGTGAAGAAAAAAACGCTAAATTATTAGAAATAATGGCTAATATTACGGTTGATAGCACTGTAAAAGTAAAAGGTAAATTAGTTATGAATGAAAAGGTTAAATTAGGCCAAATGGAAATTATTCCTGAAGTGATTGAAATAACTAGTTTAGCTGACAATTTACCATATGATTATAATAATTTAGAAGGAGTAAATATTGATACTAGACTTGATTATCGTTGGCTAGATTTAAGAAATGAAAAAAATATGCTAGTAAGACAAATTGAATCAACAATGGTAATGGGGATGCGTTCATTTCTTTATGAAAATGATTTTACAGAAATTCACACACCAAAATTAATTGGTGCAGCTAGTGAAAGTGGTAGTGAAGTTTTTGAAGTAAAATATTTTGATCGAAAGGCATATTTAGCTCAATCACCACAATTTTATAAACAAATGGCTATGGCAGCAGGGCTTTCAAAAATCTTTGAAGTAGCACCAGCTTTTAGAGCCGAAAATTCAAACACTTATAGACATGCAACCGAATTTACTTCATTTGACTTAGAATTTAGTTACATTGATTCATATGAAGATGTAATGAATATGGAAGAAGATTTATTAATAGCTGGTTTAACAAAGGTAAAAGAACTATATGGTGAAAAAATAAAAGAAGTTTTTAATAAAGAAGTTATTATTCCAACAAAACCGTTTCCAAGAATAAAATTACAAGATTTATATCAAGAATTAAATACACGTTATAATTATCATATACCCGAAGAAGACATTGGTGACTTAAATGCCGAAGCTGAAAAATTAACTAGTCAATATGCTTTAGAAGAGTATGGTCATGAATTTATTTTTATTACTGGTTTTGCCGCTACTAAAAGAGCATTTTATCATATGCGTGATGAAAACGGTGAATTACAAGGGTATGATCTTATTTGGCGGGGAACAGAAATTACAACTGGTGCTCAAAGGGAACATCGATATGAAGAAATTATTAAAAATGCTAAAGAAAAAGGTTTGGGAGACGATGTTAAATTTTATTTAGAATTCTTTAAATATGGTTGTCCTCCTCATGGTGGTTTTGCTATAGGTGTTGATAGATTAACAATGCTTTTACTTGGTTTACATTCAATAAAAGAAACAGAATTTTTATTTCGTGGACCAAATAGATTAAATCCTTAGTTTATGAATTAAAAAACTTGAAAAAAATTAAAAATATTTTTATAATACTTATAAAGCGAAGAAAAAAGAGTAGTAATAAAATTTCTTTTTTATAGAGAGATAAGAATTGGTGGAACTTATCAAAAAGAATTTATGAACTTGCTTTTGGATGCTTGTAGGAGAATCTCCTTTATCAAAAAGAGAAAAAAATAAGGTGGTACCACGAATGATTCGTCCTTTGGGTATTGCCTTTTTTATTTAGAAAGAAGGTTATTATGGAATTAAAAGAAATTTTATTTAATTGTTTTTTAATGTTAGTTTTCTTTTTAATTATTTTTGTTGTTATCTATTTTATTAACCTCTGGAAATTTAAAAATAAAAAAACGATTGGGGAAGTAAAATATTTAGTAAATAAATTTAATTTAATTGAAAAGAAATTAAAAATAAGAAAAATGATTTTGTGGATAAGTATTATAGATGCTTTTATAATTGCTTTTGTTGGAACATTTATTTCAATACTACCAGTGAAATTTGGATGGCAATTTTTAATAGGTTTTGTCTTATTATTTGCTTTAATATATTCACTATTTGAAATATATGGTAGACATTTAGTAAATAAAGGATATCAAAAAGAAAGGAATGAAAGAAAATGAATATGTTAGAAATTGAAAAAAAATGGCAAAAAAAATGGAAAGATGAAGAAGTTTTTAAAGCTATTAATAATGATACAAGTAAAAAGCCTTATTATATTTTAGTAGAGTTTCCTTATCCTAGTGGAGCAGGATTACATGTTGGACACGCAAGAGTTTATATTGCAACTGATGCAATGGCTAGAATGAAAAGAATGCAAGGATATAATGTTTTATTTCCAATGGGTTGGGATGCATTTGGAGCACCTGCTGAACAATACGCAATTAAAAATCATATTCATCCAAAAGATGCTGTTAAAGAAAATATAAAAACTTATAAACAACAGATGCAAACTTTAGGTTTTTCGTTTGATTGGGACCGTGAATTTTCGACAACTGATCCAAAATATTATAAATGGACACAATGGCAATTTTTGCAATTTTATAAACATGGTATGGCTTATAAGGCAACAATGCCTGTAAATTGGTGTCCAAATTGTAAAACTGTATTATCAAATGAAGATGCTGCAGGTGGAGTTTGTGAACGTTGTGGAACTGAAGTTGTTCAAAAAGAGAAATCTCAATGGATGTTAAAAATGGCAAGTTATGCAGAAGATTTATTAAAAGGTTTAGATGATACACATTTTGCTGAAAAAGTAAAATTAGGACAAATAAATTGGATTGGTAAATCAACAGGCGTTGAGATGGATGTAAATATCGTTGGTGGTGGGAAATTCTCTATTTTTACAACTTGCATTGAAACTGTATATGGAATTACTTTCTTTGTAATTGCGCCGGATGGTAAATTAATTAAAGAATTAATGCCTCGTGTTGAAAATAAAGAAGAAGTAGAAAAATATATTGCCCAAACTGCAAAAAAATCTGCTTTAGCTAGAACAGATTTAAATAAAGATAAAACTGGTTGTATAGTTAAAGGCATTAAAGCAATTAATCCAATTAATGGAAAAGAAGTTCCTATTTTCTTAGGTGATTTTGTTTTAGGTGATTATGGAACTGGAGCAGTTATGGCAGTTCCTGCTCATGATCAAAGAGATTTTGAATATGCAAAAGCTCATAATTTGGATATGATTGAAGTAATAAGTGGCGGAGATATAAGTAATCATGCTTTTGAAAAACAAGATTATTTAAATAAAGGATGTACACTTATTAATAGTGACGAATTTAATGGTATGACAGTTGAAGAAGCTAAAGAAAAAATAACTGAAAAATTAGAAAAACTTGGAATAGCAAGAAGAGTTAATAATTATAAAATGCGTGATTGGATTTTTTCGCGTCAAAGATTCTGGGGAGAACCAATTCCTATGATTTATTGTGAACATTGTGGATGGGTTCCAATGGATGAAAAGGATTTACCATTATTACTTCCTGATGTAGCTGAATATGAACCGACCGATAATGGCGAAAGTCCACTTGCTAAAATTACTGATTGGGTTAATACTACTTGTCCAAAATGTGGTGCGCCAGCAAAAAGAGAAACAGATACTATGCCAAACTGGGCTGGATCAAGTTGGTATTTCCTAAGATTTATGGATCCACATAATGATCAAGAATTTGCTAGCATGGATGCCATGAAATATTGGAATAAGGTTAATTGGTATGATGGTGGAATGGAACATACTGCAAGACATTTATTATATGCTAGATTTTGGGTTCAATTTTTATATAATATTGGATTAGTTCCTAATAAAGAAATGATTGATATTCGCGTTAGTCACGGTATGGTATTAGGTTCAAATAATGAAAAAATGAGTAAGTCAAAAGGAAATGTTATTAATCCTGATGATATTGTTAAAGAATACGGAGCTGATACACTTCGGGTTTACGAAATGTTTATGGGGGATTATCAATCTGATGCTGCATGGAGTGTTGAATCATTAAGAGGATGTAAAAGATTTATTGATCGAATTATTAAAATTGGCGAAAAATTAAATAATGAAAGTGGTTATAAAAATGTAGCTTTAGTAAACAAAACAATTAAAAAAGTTACAGAAGATTTATCATCTTTAAAATTTAATACAGCAGTTTCATCATTAATGATTATGTTAAACGAATATGAAAAATATGAAAGTGGCATTAGTAAAGATGAATATCGCTTATTTCTTCAATTATTAAATCCAATCGCGCCACATATTACAGAAGAATTAAATGAACAATATAATTTAGGTGAACAACTTTGTTTAAGTAAATGGCCAACATATGATGAAAATTTAATTAAAGAAAAAAGTAAAAAGTTAGGTGTACAAATAAATGGAAAATTAAGAGGAGATGTTGAAGTTTCAATTAATGACGATGAAGAATCTGTTAAAGAAAAAACGCTTTCTTTAGAAAATATAAAAAAATATATTGATGGTAAAGAAATAGTTAAATTTATTTATGTTCCTAATAAAATAGTTAGTATAATTGTCAAATAAAAAGGGGATGTTAGAAAATAGATAATCTATTTTCTATACATCTTCTTTTTTAATTTAATAAATAAAAAGTCCCATAAACTCGTAAGTTTATGGGTTTTTGTGATACAATACTTTTGTCTAG
>CALVWG010000047.1 GCA_944364655.1 uncultured Bacilli bacterium
CAAATTCTTTAGATAAAGAAGGAAACATAAAAGTAGAAACAGTAACTTTAGATAATGATATAAAAGAAAAGATAACCATGATAAAGGCTGACATTGAAGGGTTTGAACAACAAGCGATAGAAGGAGCAAAAAATCATATTTTAAATGATCATCCAAAATTAATGCTTTCTGTTTATCATAAAAATGAAGATTTATGGAAAATTGCTAAAATGATATATAATATATCTGATAAATATCAATTTTATTTAAGATATAATTCTTCTCCGATTTATCCTACAGAAATTACGCTAATAGCTATATAAATTGTATAAAAATTATTTAAAAGTAGTATTATATAATAGAAGTAAAAAAAATGTAAAAAAAATAGCACTCGCTATTGACAAGTGCCAAAAAAGTGCTATAATTATAATTGTGAAAGGATGATGAATATGAAATTAATGCCAAGAAAATATTTCTTAGATGATGTATTCGATGATTTTATGACACAAAATAACAACACAATGAAATGTGATGTTTATGAAAAGGATGGTAATTATAATATAGAAGTTGATATTCCAGGTTTCAAAAAAGAAGACATTAAAGTAGAAGCAAAAGATGGATATTTAACAATAACAGCCGAAAAGAAAGAAAAAGAAGATGAAGAAAACAAAAATTATATTTGCCATGAAAGAAGATATGGAAAATATGAAAGATCTTTCTATTTAGGTGATTTGAAAACTGATGATATAAGTGCAAAATTTGAAAATGGAATTTTAAAAGTTAGAGTGCCAAAAGTCGAAGAATCTGAAAATAAGAAACTAATCGAAATAGAATAAAGTTTAAAGAAGCAAAACATAATGCTTCTTTTTTTTATTGCCAATATTAATATTAGTTGTTATAATTCAATCAAAAGAGGTATAGAATGGAAAAAATTAAAAAAATAGATTTACATCTTCATTTAGATGGATCAATTAATAAAGAATATGCAGAAAAACTTTTAAATAAAAAATTAACTGATGAACTAACGATAAAAGAAAAATGTAACAACTTAAAAGAGTATTTAGATAAATTTAATTTACCTATTTCTTTATTACAAACAAAAGAAAATTTAGAAGATTTCAGTTATCTTTTAACAAAAGATTTAGTTAATGATAATGTTATATATGCTGAAATTAGATTTTGCCCATTATTTCATACACAAAAAGGATTAAGCGAAGAAGAAGTAATTCAATCAGTTTTAAATGGTCTTAAGAAAAACAGACAAATAAAAACTAATTTAATATTATGTATGATGCGAAATTTAGATTATAACCAGAACGTTAAAATAATTGAACTTGCATATAGATTCTTAAAAAACGGAGTTGTAGCATTAGATTTGGCGGGAGATGAAGAAAAGTATAACAATGATAAGTTTGTAGAACTATTTAAACTTGCTAACAAATTAAATATACCTTTGACTATACACTCAGGAGAAGTTGGAGACTATAACAATATTTTATCAGCAATTAAATATGGTGCTAAAAGAATAGGTCATGGCATAAACGCAATAAAAGACTTAAAAATAATTGAAGAAATAAAAAAGAATAATATTACTTTAGAAATTTGCCCTACTAGTAATGTTCAAACTAATGCTATTAGTAAATACGAAAATCATCCAATAAAGAAATTATATGAATGTGGAGTAAAGATAACAATAAATACCGATAATAGAACAGTATCTAATATAACATTAAGTGAAGAATACAACAAATTAATAAATGATTTTAATTTTACTATTCAAGATTTTAAATTAATAAATATAAATGCAATTAATTCATCTTTCTTAGATGATAATGAGAAAAAACAATTATTAGAAATAATGAATGAAAAGTAAGAGTAATGAGGAAACTATGGAAGAAGAATACAAAAAAATTGAAAAAAGCATTATAAAGAAATACCGAAAAGAAATATGGGGAAGATTTGTAAGAGCAGTTAAAGATTATGAATTAATAAAAGAAAATGATCGAATAATGGTTTGCATATCTGGTGGAAAAGATTCATTTTTACTAGCAAAATGTATTCAAGAATTAAAAAGACACAGTAAAATAAACTTTGATGCTGTTTATGTAGTAATGAATCCTGGTTATAAAAAAGAAAATATTGATAAAATAATTGAAAATTCAAAAATATTAAATATTGATATTGAAATATTTAACAGTGATATCTTTGCTGTCGCTGAAAAATTAAACAAAGAAAAACCATGTTATATGTGTGCTAGAATGCGTCGTGGATATCTTTATAGTAAAGCGAAGGAATTAGGATGCAATAAAATAGCACTTGGGCATCATTTTGATGATGTGATAGAAACTACACTGTTAAGTATATTTTATGGGGCAGAATTTAAAACAATGTTACCTAAATTACATAGCACAAACTTTAAAGGACTAGAATTAATAAGGCCATTATATTTAGTAAAAGAAAATGACATAATCGCTTGGAAAAATTTTAATAACTTGAATTTCTTAAATTGCGCATGTAACTTTACAGAAAAAATTAATGAAGATTCAGAACTAAGTAAAAGAATAGAAGTAAAAAATATAATTAAATATTTAAAGACTAAAAATAAAAATATTGATTTTAATATTTTTAATAGTACAAATAACGTTAATTTAAATACAATTTTAGGATATAAAAAAGATGGTAATCAATATACTTTTTTAGATGATTATGATAAAGATTAATAAATTAATATTGAATTAACAAATATTTATGATATAATAATTATTGATAATAATTATCATTAAGGAGTAGTTATGAATTCTAGAAACACAAATCAGAAAAAAATAATTCTAGAAACTCTAGTAGAAACAAAAACACATCCAACAATATCAGAACTATATAAATTAATATTAGAAAAAAATTCATCTATTGGTAAAGCAACGTTATATCGTAATATAAAAAAATTTATAAAAGAAAATAAGATTAAAGTAATAAAAACTAAAAAAGGTATAGTACGTTATGATTATTCTTCAAAACATATTCACTATGAATGTTTAAACTGTGGTAATATTTTTGATATATATGATGACGAATTTCTAACTATTTTAAATAGTAGAAAATGGATTGAAAATAAAAACATTATTGACTTTAATTTTATAATATATGGGTATTGTGATGATTGTAATAAAAAACTTAATGAATAGTTATTAAAATAAATTTATTAAAAGTAAATTTATTTTAAAATAAATAAAATGGAGGAAAAAAATGAAATACGAAGACTTAAAAGGGACAAAAACAGAACAAAATTTAATGACAGCATTTGCTGGAGAAAGTCAAGCTAGAAATAAGTATAGCTATTATGCATCAAAAGCAAAAAAAGATGGATATGAACAAATAGCAGCAATTTTTGAAGAAACTGCTAACAACGAAAAAGAACATGCTAAATTGTGGTTTAAATACCTACATGGTGGAGACATACCTTCTACAGAAGAAAACTTAAAAGATGCAGCAGCTGGTGAAAATTATGAATGGACAGATATGTATGCTAGCTTTGCAAAAACAGCTAAAGAAGAAGGGTTTAATGAATTAGCTTATTTATTTGAAGCAGTTGCAAAAATTGAAAAAGAGCATGAAGAAAGATATTTAACATTATTAAAAAATGTTGAAGATCAAAGGGTTTTTGAAAAAGATGGAGATAAAATTTGGATTTGTAGAAATTGTGGGCATGTTTATGTTGGTAAAAAGGCACTAGAAGTATGTCCAGTATGCAAACATCCAAAAAGTTACATGGAAGTAAAAGCTGACAATTATAAATAATTAAATATGATAAATCAAGAGACATATCTCTTGATTTTTATTGTCAGCAATAGATTAAAAGAACTCTTTTTTAAGCACTTTAGTAGTATCCTTCTGCTCAATACTTCTTTTTAAATCTACTAAAGTATTTTTTAAAATTAAAATATTATCAATTAAATTTTTAAAGTCATAAGATTGTTTGTTTATTAAAAATATATTATTATCTAGATAATTTAGCATGTCCTCTAAAGCACCGATAGCATCACTAATTAAATTATTAGCCAATGATATATCATTAACAGCTCCATTAAATAAAGATTGAGTGTCTACTCTTTTTTCATTAAAAAAGTTATTTTTGATACTTAAAATTTGAATAGAAACAAGAACTGAAGTGTAAATATCATTAATCTCATTTAAATATTTCTTTATTATATATTTAAATTGAATATCTAAATTAAATATTTTTTTATATTGTGAATTAGTAAAATATGCAAAAGTATTTATTTTACTTTTTTTTCTATTTAAAATGAAAGGAACAATAGCTTTCTTTTTTTTATTCCAATTAAAATTTACATTGTTTTTTTTAGCTTCTATTTTTCTTTTTTTCTCTTGTTTTTCTTCTTTTATTAAATAATTATTATTTGAATTAGATGTATTGATCTTTTCTTCTTTATTAACTATATATTTTTTTAAGTTGCTGTTATTTTTACTATGTTTAACTTTTATATCAACAAGTTTAAATTTATTATAATTATTTTTATGATTAATTTTTAGTTTTTTTTGTACTTTATAAACATTTGAATCAACTTTAGAAATTTTTCTATCTTTTTTCTCCCATTTTTCTAAATCAAAATTCTTCTTTATTAATTTTTCATCTTTTGGTGTTTGTTTAGATATATTATTGCTATTTACTGTACTAATTTTGATAGTATCTTCTTCATTTATATTTTCTATTTGTTTTTTATCTTTTTCTTTAACTTTTTTAATATTATCTTTAGAATTATTGTTAGATAATTCTTTAACATATATTTTATTTTTTACATAAAAAAAATTTAATTCTAATCTTTCTTTCGCTTTTTTTACTAAATAATCAATATCTCTTTTATTAACAGATTCTAAATATTTTATTTGCTCCTCTAATTCTTTGACATCTGTTGGGTCAACATAATTGTCGTTTATATAAGTTTTTATTTCTTTTATTAATAATCTACTTTCAAAATTTAAATTCTTTTTTTCTTTTTTTATCTTTGTTGCATTATTCTTTTTTTGAATGACAGCATTAAATGGCAAAAAAATAATTTCAATGATAAAAAGCAAAAAGTTAATTATAATTCTTTTCTTTTTTCTTTTCTTCATAAAGCACCTTCAAATAAAAATATAACCAATATTATATTATAATAATTTAATTACTGCAATTTATATTCGATAATTTACTTATTAATATATAAGTGTTATAATTCATATATAAAAAGGGTGTGATAGTTTGA
>CALVWG010000048.1 GCA_944364655.1 uncultured Bacilli bacterium
CTTGCATGAATGAAATGAACTTGTTATTGACTTCTATGAAATAAGTTATAAAATTACAAACAAAAACGAGAATATTTTTCCCGTTAATGTTTATAAATTTTTGAGACATTTTCGAAAACTATTGACATTGTCATAATTTACATTACTTTTTAATTGCTTCTAAATAATTTATTTTAAAACCTAATTCCGTAAATTTTTCTTCATACTCAGTTTTAATATTAGAAATATCTTCATTTGCTAAATCAAGACTTACTTTTTCCAAAATATAACCATTTTTACTTAACTGTTCTAAACTATATGCAAACAAGCCAATATTATCTGTTTTTTGAATAATACGCTTTTCATTAACAAAAATAGAATCATATAATTTTAAAAAACTTAAAGAAGTTAATCTTCTATCAGCATGTCTTTTTTTAGGCCATGGATCTGAAAAATTTAAGTAAAGCAAAGATATTTCATGATTAAAAATTGTATCTATTTCCTTAGCGTCAATACATATAAAAACTAAATTAGAAATATTTTCTAAAGTTAACTTTTCTATAGCTCTTACTAAAACACTAGAAAATTTTTCTATGCCAATAAAATTAATATTTGGATTTTCTTTAGCTTTATTTATTAAAAAATTACCTTTACCACTTCCTATTTCTAAATGTATAGGGTTATTATTCTTAAAAAAATATTGCCATTTACCATAGTAATCTTTTGGATTCTTTATAAAATAACGACTATCATTTAATTTTTCAATAGCATTTTTAACATTTCTCAAGCGCATTTTAATCACTTCTTTCTATACTTTTCATATACTATTTTTAGAGGAGGAACTTTAATGAAAAAAGAGAGAAATTCATTTTTTGAAAGTTCAAATTATAATATGAGTGCCGTTGGAAACAATTTTAATATGCCAAATCCCAATATGAGAATGAACATGAATATGCCCATGCCTAATATGAACGCAGCAAGTAGTAGTTTCTATGCCGCCCAAAATATGCCAATGCCTCTTCCTAATTATCAAATGCCCAATCAAAACATGGATTTTAATACATCAAGTTATGCTGAATTAGAAAGCAGAATGGCTAAATTAGAAAGAAGTATTAATCGTTTAGAAGCAAGATTAAACAAATTAGAAGGCACAACATATTATACAAAAGAAACTTACGAAACTGATGGTAACATGTACATGGTTTAATAAATTTCTGATGTTATTTTAATATATTAAAATAAAAAGAGCAAGAGTAACTTGTTCTTCTTTTATTTGTTAAAATTGATTTTATTAAATGTAATTTTCTTAATAATTTTATTTAAATATTCTTTACCAAAAACAGTTGTTAAAATACCCATTTTATAAGAAACAACTAAATATACAACAGCACCCAAAATACTAACAATTCCAACATAAAAAATACATGATGCTTTACTAATTAAATTTAATGGTAAAATGAATTTTAATAATAAAACGATTGCTATCATTATTAATGTCGGAATTATAATTTTTCCAAACATTTTAAAAGTAGTTTGATATTTTAAATGATGATCTTTTTTTAATATATATAATGCTGATAAAACAGAAAAAGTATAGCCAATTATTGAAGCAAAAACAGCTCCAATAAATGGTTCAAAACCTAAATGATAACAAATTAGCATAAAAGGAACATCTAAAGTTGCGTTTAATAAATAGCCAATTAAAGTTGTAATGTAAACAGTTTTAAATTTATTTAAACTTTGCAAAGTTGAAGAAGTAACCATATATAAATTAGCTACTAAAGAAATAAATATATAAACGCCTAAAACTAAGCCACCTAAATCAATGTCACTATAACCATAAAAAATACTCCAAATTGGTTTAGCTAGTAAGGATATTCCAACAACCATTGGAATACAAACAACTAAAATTATTTGCATAGCTTTATTTAGTCTAGATTCAACTAATGACCATTTTTTTAAAGTAAAAGCTTCTACAATATTAGGAATTAAACTTACTGTTAAACCCATCGCGATTGAATTAACAACCATACTTATCTTACCAGACCAAGTAACAACTGAAGAAGTTATAAATTCCGTAGTATGAGCATCAAAACCAAGACTAGTCATAGTTCTAGATATTAAAACCATATCAATAAAATTATATAAAGAAACCGCTACATCGATTATAATAAATGGAATAGCATAGCTAGCAATTTTTTTCACAATTTCTTTATTTGTTATAGCATCTTTTTTTACATCATTTGTTAATGAAAGTTCTTTTTTATGCCTACGCATATTTGTCAAAATATATAATATTGCAGCTAATCCACCAACAAATGCTCCAAAAACAGCTATACCTACAGAAGTTCTTAAAGATAAATGAAAAACTTTTAAAGCTAAAAAACTTCCCCCTAATATGACTGATATTCTAACTACTTGTTCAATTACTTGACTCATACTAGAAATATTAATAATATTATGTCCTTGTAAATAACCTTTAGACACACTTAAAAAAGGAATAACTAAAATAGCAAAAGAAACACATCTGATTACAAAAGCAACATCACTAATTGTATTTCCGCCTTGCAAATCACCTATTATTAAATATGCTATATTTTCCGCAAAAACAAATAAAATAATAAAAGCTGCAATCGAAACAAAATTAATAATTTTTTTTCCAAGTTTATAAGCTCTAACTTTAGCATCCATCATCCCCAAGGTATTATATTCTTTAATTATTTTACTAATCGCAACAGGAAGTCCTGCCGAAGAAATATCTAAAAATATAACATAAATATTATAAGCATAAGCATAAAGTGCGCTTCCTTGAACTCCAACCATTGCGTAAAAAGGAATTACATAAAGCATTCCTAAAATTTTAGTTATTACAATCGCTGCTGTAGCAATAATTGTTCCTTCTAAAAAACCACTTTTTTTCATCTTTAACCACTCATTCTTTTTCACTATAAACCACCATGGCTGAAAAACAATATATTTGATCCTCGCCTTGAACTGCTATAGCAACCTGATATCTAATATCTATTATATCACTATTAGTGTTACTTAGAAAAGCGTTTATTTTTTGCTCTAAATCTTTTTCTGTATTTTCATCAAAACATTTTACTTTCATAAAACCATACCCTTTACTATCTATAGTAAATCAAAAAAAAAGAAAATAAATTGTCGAATAAAGAAAAAAATGCTATAATTTTATTGGTGATATAATGAACAAAAAAAATATTCTTTTTATTGTAAGCATAGTAATATTACTAATATTATTTATTACAATTTATTTTAAATTTAATATTTACAAAGTTACTTTTGTTGTCGATAACGAAATTTATAAAACTGTAGAAGTAAGAAAAAACACAAAATTAGATAACATTGAAATTCCAACTAAAGATGGTTATGCTTTTATCGGATGGTATGATGAAAATAATAACGTTTATGAAAGTGATCAAAAAATAACGAAAGATACAGTTTACTATGCTAGATGGGCAACAATAGTTACAGACTAAAAAAAGGGGATGTTAGAAAATAGATAATCTATTTTCTATACATCTTCTTTTCTTTTGGCTTTACACCAGGAATAACTTCTTTTTGTAAACCAAATGGCCTATCCCAATAACTTTTTTTGATTAA
>CALVWG010000049.1 GCA_944364655.1 uncultured Bacilli bacterium
CTTGCATGAATGAAATGAACTTGTTATTGACTTCTATGAAATAAGTTATAAAATTACAAACAAAAACGAGAATATTTTTCCCGTTAATGTTTATAAATTTTTGAGACATTTTCGAAAACTATTGACAGAACATTTTACAATTTTAGTTTAAAAATAATGGAATTTCTTTAAAAATAGAGTTACAATATATTTGTTAGTGAAATTACCCTGTAGCCAAGCGGTAAGGCAGTGGGCTCTGACCCCATCATTTCATTGGTTCGAATCCAATCAGGGTAGCCAAATTATAAAATAAGCAATCTTAAATGTTAAAGATTGCTTTTTAAATTATATTATTAAAAAAAGGAATAAGTGAATCTAAAAATATATTGTTATATTTTCCTTTTTTACTTTCAATTAACTCAATAAATTTTTCTATATAAATAAAGCCGATTCTTTTTGTCCAATTAATTTCATCAATTAAATAATTATACGACACATAGTCTTTTGCTAAAAAAATAGCATTTGCTCGAACAAAGTATTCATATAAAAAAGTTTTTTTCTTTTGATAACATTTTGATAGACCATTTATAATTGCTTCATTGTACATTTTTTCTAATTTTATTTTATCAAACATATTAAAACATTTATCAACTAATTTATTAACTTTTGGATGAGAATATTCATGAAATAAACACACTATTAAAGTATCTTTATTTATAACAAATTGATTATCAACATATTTTAAGCCTCTAAAATACCATAAATCATTACCCTTTTTAAAACCAAATCCTCCATTTGCTAAAAAAGATAAAAGAACATTATATTTTTGATTTTTATAATCATAAAATTCATTTAATTTTTCTAAATCAATAATTTTTAAATCTTTTTTTACTGGCTCAATTAGGTTATTTAACTGTGGTATGTTTTCTTGAAAAAAAGATTCTAAATTTTCATTGTCATACAATTTTTTTAATTCTTTTGCAAATAAATTATTACTTCCTTTTTTAAAAGCTTTTTTATTAAATCCTGAATAAAAATTCATATTCTGATCAAAATACAAAAAAAGTTCAGAATAATAACCACAATCAGTAATAGATTTTATATAATCTATTATTATAGGATATTTATCTATATTAATTTTTGCAATTAGATCTTTAACATATTGGCAATCAAATATTTCAACCCAGTCATAATCATCTTTCAAATTTTGATACTTTTCAATAAAAGCAATAACTATTCCCTGTAAAATTTCAAATCTTTTATCAAAACAAATATTAAATTTTGTCATATTTCCCTCCAAAAAAACAAGGAAATTATTTTCCTTGTAACATATTAAGTAAATCAATTTTAAATCTGTCTTTAGATGCATTTGTTTTACTAATCATTATTCCTTTATAAGTTCCTAATTCAGAACGATGTCCCTCTAACAAAATATCCTTAGGTAAAATTTCTTTTAACATAACAGTTTCTTCTTTTTTATAAACAGTATATATTAATTTAACTTCACCATGAACTTGTGCAAACATTTCATCACTAGGTAATTTTAATTCATAAGTAACTGTACCACTTTTTTTGTTTTGACTAATAATTTCCCCAGGAAATTCACCATCACGCATTTTTGGATAATAATCAAAACTTAATTTTTTAAAAGCACGCATATTATATTTCTTTAATGATCTTTCTAACTTACGAAATTCGTTTTCATTTACATAATCTAAGACAAAATTTTTCATCTCACATACCCCCTATTATTTCTTTTCGTACTTTAATTATAGCACAAAAAGCAAAAAATGTCAAATTTGTGTCTATCTTCTTGATTTTATATTTCCCTTATTGGGTTTAAAATATACCATATTTTTTAGGATTTGTCAAATTTTGACATTTTTCTTTAATCAATTTTGACATTTTTCTTTAATCAATTTTTAATCTAATCAAAGTTTGCCCCAAATTTTCAGGATCCAATTGATATTCTAAAACTCTTTTATCTTTGGATAAAATATTATGAACTTCTTCTTTTAACTTACCAGTTCCTTTACCGTGTATAATAACTACAATAGGATCTTTTAGTTTAATGTGATCACTTATAAAATTATGAACAACAGTATAAGCTGTTATAGCGTACTCACCGTGTAAGTCAATTTTGGGATAATATGACCAATAAACCATTATTGCCTCTTAATTTAAAGGAGTATTACCATTTTGCTTTGGCAAGTCATTTGAAATATTATTATTTTGATCTATTACCGTATTTTGAGCTTGTATTTGATTATTATTTATAGAAGCGTTATTAACTACATCACTATTGTCATTTTGCACATGAATTGGTGTATCAGAAACATCAATAGCCCCAAACTTACTTTCATATTCAGTAATTACATCTGAAAGAATTGGAATTGATGCTTTAGCACCATATTTTGTAGTCGACATAGCCGCGGCAATATTGGCTAAGCGAATGCATTTTTCTAAATCATATTTTTTTCCTAAACCATGAATAAATGCTCCATCAAATATATCTCCTGCTCCAGTTCTATCAACTTCTTTAACTGGAAGTGTTTGCATAACTTTTACTTCATTATTAATTTCAAACATTGCCCCTTTATTTTGCATAGTAACAATAACGTTGTTATTTGGAAATTTTACTTTTAATTCTTTAAATAAATTTAACAAATGAGTAGGATTATCCATATCAACGCGCATTTTAGTTATTTGACAAGCAAATTCCATTGAAAATATAACATATTTTACTTGCTTAGCAATTGATAATACTTCTTTTGGATCAGCATAATTTAATCCTGCTCCTAAAACACTTATCGCATTAGGAAACTTATTTAAAGCAGCCATTGTAGCAGAGTATTCAAAACCATCTGTATAAATTATATCTGGAGTAAAATCAAATTCATATTTTTTTAAATGATAAACTTCTGGCTCAATCATTAATTGCGTACGACTAGTTGTTTCCCTACTAGCTATAATAAACGATGTTGTTGTTTTTTTATCATAATTAACTTCTAAAAAATTAGTATGAACATTAACTGTTTCTAAATCTTTTTTAATAAATGAGCCAAAATCATCATAACCTACAGCTCCTGCAAAATATGAATCATTATTCCATTTACCTAATAAATAAGCTACATTAGAGCCACTTCCTCCACTAGCTTCTAATTTTTCTTTAATTAAATTTTTACTATTTTCTGCTGGGTATTTATCAACAGGTACAGTTGTATCGTAAGTTGCTTTTCCAATACATAGTGCTGTCATCTTATCACCTTCTCTATCTTTCTTTAATAATTATACAATATTTAAAAAAAGATTTAAACTAATATAATCCATTTAATCAAAAAATTTCATTTTAACCATATTTTATTTACACTTATATTTTGCAAACCTTTAAAATAATATACTCATAAAAATTGAAGAATTATTTATTATAATAAAGTTTATAGCATATTAATTTAAAATGCCATAATGCACAAATTTATAAATTTGTTATATTAATGAATTAATAGAATTCAACAAATTCTAAATTAATTAATTTTTAAAATTAAACATTTGCATTTTTATACTTAAAATTTTAATGTAGACATTTTTAAAATATCTATATTTTTTCTTTTATATAAAGACTCAGTATTTATAGAAACAATTTCTTTTTCTTTCAAATTCAATTTTTCTAAAAGTTCTTTAATTGTATTTTCATTGTCACATTCAATTTCTAAATATGGTTCTAGTAAAGGCCAAATATCTATTTCAATTTGAGCATCTTTATAAACATAACTATATCGTATTTTTTCTTGATAATTTCTTTTGTAAATACCCATATTTTCTAACAAATTATTAGCTTCCTCAAAAGAAGAAACCGTAATTTCAGTTTCTAAAACATTTTGATACTTATTATTTTTTTTATTTAAAACATGTTTTATAGTTAGCTCTATTTTTTCGTTGCTTTTTCTAAGCCTAATCCATTTATTAGGATTAATCATATATTTTTTAAAATTATTTTCTAATATTGCATTATTCAATATTTTTCTAATATTGTTAATATCTAAACGCACTATATCCATTAAATCTTCTAATTCAAATAATTTTTTTTCTTTTTTTAATTCCTCATCACTTTCTAAATCTATATATTCTTGTAATAATAATTCTAATTTATTTAAATTCGTTTCTATTATTAGTTGGTTATTAGAATTAAGTAATTCTCTTATTTCTAAAAAACGATAAAACAATGTTGGAACATCATAAACATAAATTTTTTGATCTTTCTTACCCTTATATTCAGCTCCTAAGCCTTGAAGCAATTGCTTTATTTCATCAACGTTTATATCAAGTATTTTTATTTCTTTTTCAATCTTAGGCATATTTATCAAACCTTTCTTTTTTTTACATTATAACACATATTTATTTTTCTATTAATTTATTACAAATGTTTATTTATCTTTAATTAACAAAAATTTATATTTTTCTATTAAAAAGGCCAAAATTTTTAAAATTTCAGCCAAATTAAAATATTATTAATTATTGTTATTAAAAAACTATTTTTTCATTTTTTCACAAATAGCAACTTTCGCCGCAGCAAGTCTAGCAATTGGTACGCGGTAAGGTGAACAAGATACATAGTCTAAACCTATTTTATGAAAGAAATAAATGCTTTCTGGATCTCCTCCATGCTCTCCACATATTCCTAAAGATAACTTATTATTGACGCCTCTTCCTTTTTGAATTGCCATTTTCATAAGTCTTCCAACACCTTCTTCATCAACGTGAGCAAATGGATCTTTTACAAAAATATTTTTTTGATAATAATCTTTTAAAAATTTTTCCGCATCATCTCTTGAAAAGCCATATGTCATTTGCGTTAAATCATTTGTTCCAAATGAGAAAAAGTCAGCATTTTTAGCAATTTCATCAGCAATTAAAGTTGCTCTTGGAATTTCAATCATTGTTCCAACCTTATAATCGATAATTAAATCATTTTTTTTCATTATTTCACTTGCAGTTTTAGTAATTATATCTTTAACATAAATTAATTCATTTTCACTACCTACTAATGGAATCATTATTTCTGGAACTACTTTGTATCCATCTTTTATAGCCATAATTGCCGCTTCTATAACAGCTCTTGTTTGCATTTCAGCAATTTCTGGATATGTAATAGCTAATCTACACCCACGATGCCCCATCATTGGATTAAACTCTTTTAAAGCATCTATTCTTTCTTTAATTTTAGCAGTAGAAAGATTTAAAGACATTGCTAATTCAGTTATTTCATCATCAGTTTTAGGTAAAAATTCATGTAAAGGTGGATCAAGATAACGAATTACCACATTATTTGGAGACATTATTTCAAAAAGTTTTTTAAAATCTTCTTTTTGATATGGCAAAATTTTTTCTAAAGCTTCCTGTCGTGTTTTTAAATCATCAGCAATAATCATTTTTCGGAAATTAAAAATTCGCTCTTTTTCAAAAAACATATGTTCTGTTCTACAAAGACCTATTCCTTCAGCCCCAAACTTTTTAGCTTGTAAAGCATCTTTTGGATTATCGGCATTTGCTCTTACCTTTAAATGTCTAAAACTATCAGCCCAATTCATAAAAATTTGAAAATCACCATTTATACTGGCCGGTTCAGTTTCTATTAAACCTAAATATACATTTCCTGTTGCACCATCTAAACTAATTTGATCTTTTTCTTTTAAAATAAGTCCTGAAGCTGTTTTTAGCCATTTTTCCTCTTCATTAATTACTAAATTTGAACAACCAGAAATACAACAAGTACCCATTCCTCTTGCTACAACAGCTGCGTGACTAGTCATGCCTCCTCGTATTGTTAACAAGCCATTTGCATGATGCATTCCTTCAATATCTTCTGGACTAGTTTCAAGTCGTACTAAAATAACATTTTCACCATTTTGATGAGCTTTTATAGCGTCTTTAGCATTAAAATAAATACTACCAGCAGCTGCACCTGGGCTTGCAGCAATACCTTTGGAAATAATTTTTCCATTAGCTAAGCTTTCTTCTTTAAAAGTATCATGTAAAAGCATTTCTAAATCTTCTGGCTCTACCCTTAAAATAGCTTCTTTTTTACTAATTTTTCCTTCATTAACCAAATCAACAGCAATTTTAATAGCTGCCGCTGCTGTTCTTTTACCATTTCTAGTTTGTAAAATATATAGTTTGCCATTTTCAATAGTAAATTCCATATCTTGCATGTCTTTATAATGATCTTCTAAATTTTTAGCAATTTTGACAAAATCATTATATATTTTAGGCATTTCTTCTTTTAATTTAGAAATTGGACTTGGCGTTCTAATACCCGCAACAACATCTTCTCCTTGAGCATTCATTAAATATTCTCCATAAAGATCTTTTTCTCCAGTAGCCGGATTTCTTGAAAAAGCAACACCTGTTCCAGAATTTTTTGAAAGATTTCCATAAACCATTTCTTGAATATTGACGGCTGTTCCAATATTTTCACTAATATTGTTTATTTTACGATAATAAATAGCTCTTTCATTATTCCAACTACGAAATACCGCTTTAACAGCTTCTAATAATTGTTTTATAGGATCCTTTGGAAATTCTTCATGCAAAACTTCATAATATATATTTTTAAAGTCATTAGTCAAATTTTCCATATCTTCTTCAGTTAATTCAATATCCAAAGTAACATTTTTTTCTTTTTTGTATTCATCAATATGCTTTTCAAATAAAGATTTAGAATAACCTTTAACAACATCAGCATACATTTCAATAAAACGACGATAAGAATCAAAAACAAACCGTTTATTTTTGGTTTTAGCAATCAAACCATTTGCTACATCATCATTTAAACCTAAATTTAAAATAGTATCCATCATTCCTGGCATACTTACTGGGGCGCCACTTCTAACACTTACCAACAAAGGATTTTTTGCATCACCAAATTTCTTGCCTGTAATATTTTCCAATTTATGTAAGGCATTAATAATTTCATCTTTTATAACATCGCTTAATTCCTTATTTGTCTCATAATAGCTATGACAAGCTTCAGTAGTAATTGTAAAACCATTAGGAACAGGTAAACCTAATTTAATCATTTCAGCTAAATTAGCTCCTTTTCCTCCTAAAATATCTTTCATATCCTTATTTCCTTCTTGAAGCATATAAACATATTTTTGCATTTTCATTCTCCTTTACTATAATTAGTATAATTTAATCTATCTAAAAAAGCTTCTAAAAAACTTTCTATTGACTATTTTTTTACTTTCTTTGCATTTTATGAAGATACTCTGTTCTTAAATAATCATTAGATAAATGCGTATAAATCTGAGTAGTATTTAATTCCTCATGTCCAAGTAATTCTTGAACAGTTCTTATATCTGCCCCATTTAAAAGCATATGCGTTGCAAAAGTATGTCTTAATGTATGGGGTGAAATATGATGTGTTAATGAAATTTGTTTAACTCTTTTATCAACTATTTGTTCTGCTGTTACCCTACTCATTGGTTTACCTAAAGTATTTAAAAACAAATAATTATTTTCTCCTTTTTTCAAAAAGTTTTTTCTAACTTTTAAATAATTTTTTAAAGCATCTAAAGCATAATCACCGAATAAAACAATCCTTTCTTTATTGCCTTTTCCTAAAACTTTAATTGTTTTTTCTTGTAAATTTATATCATCAATTTTAATTCCTACTGCTTCACTAACCCGCATTCCAGTAGCGTATAATAATTCAAAAAGACATTTTTCTAAAATTTCTCGATCATTTTTAATTTCTTTAAAATCCAGTAAAGCATTTAATTCTTCATAATTTAAAACATCAGGCAATTTTCTTTTAACTTTAGGATTATGTATTGTTTTAAAAATATTAGTTTCAATCAATTTTTGCTCTTTTAAATAAGCATAAAAACTTCTCAATGTCGTAATATGTCTTGCTATTGAAGTATTTTTATATTCTAAACTGTCCAAATACTTTAAATAAGTCCAAATATCATCTTTTGTTAAATTTAAATAATTTAATTTTTTTTCTTTTAAATATTCATTAAATTTATTCAACTCATTAGCATAACCTAAAATAGTATTCTCACTATAACTGCGTTCATATTTTAAATAATCTAAATATTTTTTTATCTCCATATTAACTATCCTCTTTATATAATAATTATATCATGTTTATTTTGAATAAAAATAATAATTTTTAAACATAATTTTAATATGAAAACAAAATTATATTTAAATACCTTTTTTATTATATCCATTATTGGTTATTTATTTGAATTACTTTTTAGTTTTTTTGAAAAAATAAAAAAAGAAACTTTATTAATTGGACCATGGATGCCTATTTATGGTATTGGCTTTTTATTTATTCATTTTATAAATATAAAAATTAACAAATTAAAATTATCAAAAGTTAAAAAATTATTATTACTATTTGTTATTTCTTTTATTCTTTTAAGTATTTTAGAAGAAATTGGTGGTCTATTAACTAATTATCTTTTTCATCAAGATTTTTGGAATTACGAAAAATATCCTTTATCAATTACTAAATATGTCAATTTAATTTTTTCTTTTATTTTCGTTACTTTAGCCATAATAATTGAAAAATTTCTTTTTTATCGCTTAAAACCTTTTTTACTAAAAATTCCCTATTTTATTACATTTATTTTAATATTTCTTTTTATTTTAGATAATGTACTTTTATTTTTAAAGTATTTTTTAAGATAGTTAACTCCTAGAAATTTACAAAAATTATTTAAACATGCTATAATACTTTATAAGAAGGTGTAAGTATGCTAAGAGCAATTCAAATTATAACAAATCGATTTTTAACTTTTGTTTTAAAAGTCTTAGGTAAAAATGGAACTCAGTTTCCAGGTTCTATTTCTTATAATATGAATCAAAAAATATTAGAAAAAATAAAATATCCTAAATATGTTATAGGCGTTACAGGTTCAAGTGGTAAAGGAACAACGACTAATTTTATTTATCATATTTTAAAAGAAGCCGGTTTAGATGTTGTATATAATTCATCCGGAAGTAATGGTATTAGAGGTGTAACTACTTTAATATTAAATAATTGTACAATCTTTGGCAAATTTAAACATGATGTTTTATTATTAGAGTTGGATGAAAAGCATTTACATTTAGCCTTTGGAAAAAACAAAATGACCCATTTAGTAGTAACTAATATTACTAGAGATCAACCAGCAAGAAACGGATCTCCGGATCTAATTTATAAAGCTATTTTTGAAAATTTAAGTCAAGATACAACCGTTATACTAAATGCTGATGATCCTGGATTAATGAAATTAAAATTAAACTTTAAAGGCAAAATAGTAACATATGGTATAAATAAAACTAAAGATTCTTATCAAAGAGAAATTAATTTTAGTGTTGACGAAGCTTATTGTCCAAAATGTCACAAAAAATTAATTTATAATTATTATCATTATGGTCATATTGGTTCATATTATTGTCCAAATTGTGATTTTAAAAGAGGTACACCGAATTATGTTGGAAATAAAGTTGACTTAAAAAATAGAACAATGTTAATTAATAATAATGTTGTTAAATTAAATAAAAACTTTTTATTTACAGCCTATGCTTCCCTAGCAGCATATGCCCTATGCGACACTATAAAAATTCCAACTAATAAAATATTAAACACTTTTAATAAAGAAAAAATTCCAACCAAAAGAGGTCATGATCTAAAACTAGGTAATCGTGTAATTACAATGCTAGAAAGCAAAAATGAAAATGCTTTAAGTTACTACCAATCTTTAAAATATGTTTTAAATGAAGAAGGCAAAAAAGATGTAATAATTGGCTTTGATAACGTTTCCAGAAGATATAAATACAATGATTTATCTTGGCTTTGGGATGTTGACTTCGAACTTTTAAATGATAAAGATATTGAAAAAATAATTCTAATTGGTCGTTTTAAATGGGATGTCAGAGTTCGCCTAGAATATGCCAAAATAGCTAAAGAAAAAATATACATGCTAGATAATTTAAATGATATTGTTCACGTTTTAAAAACCGAGACAACAGGAAATATTTACACCATGGTATGCTTTGATATGACTGAAATACTTTTAAAAAAATTTAAGGAGGACGAAAATGGAAACCATTAAAATTGCTCATTTATATTACGATTTAATGAATTTATATGGTGAACATGGAAATGTATTAGCTTTACAAAAACATTTAGAAGCTCATAAAATAAAACCCATTATCCATTATTTATCCATAGAAGATAAAATTGATTTTGAAAAATATGATATTTTTTATATAGGAAGTGGTAGTAATCCATCCTTAGAATTAGTTAGAGAAAATATTTTAAAATATAAAAATGATATAAAAACAGCTTTAAAAAATAAAAAATTTTTTATAGTAACCGGAAACGCAATTAATTTATTTGGCAAAAGTTACAATGACTTAAAAGAAAATAGCTTAGAAACATTAAATATCTTTGATCATGAAACTTTTGAAACAGATTTTCGAATTGTTGGCGAACAAGTTTATAAATTTCCTAAAATCGAAGAAGAAATAATCGGTTTTCAAAACCGTAACACTGTTTTAAAATTTGTTAAAGAAAAACACTTATTTGAAGTAATTAATGGAACCGGATATGTTCCTAAATCTATCGTTGAAGGAATTAAAAAAAATAATTTTTATGGCACTTACCTTTTAGGACCAATTTTAATTAGAAATCCATTTTTTACCGAATATTTAGTTGAACAAATTATAAAACAAAAAAATATTGCTTATGAATTTTATAAAGATGAATTAGAAACAAAAGCTTATGATGAATATAAAAAAAATATGTTAAAAGAAAATAATTAATTTTATAATAAAAAAACAAAACTAATTTTCTAGTTTTGTTTTTAAATAAGCTTCTCTTTGTTGCTTAGAATAAATGCAACCACAGTAATTTTGGCGATATAAATTGTATTCTTTAGACATAAGAATACTTTTTTTATAGCCATCATTTTTTTTAAAATCACTAAACAAAAAATTAACGTTATATTTATTTTCTAAATCTTCACCTATTTCATTAATTTTGCTAGCATTTTTATAAGGACTAACTGTTAAACTAGTTCCAAAATAATCAAAATGATTTTGCTGAGCTATTAAAGCTGTTTTTTCTAATCTTAAACGATAACATTTAAAACATCTAGCTCCTCCTTCTATTTCCGTTTCTAAACCTTTAGCCATTTCATTAAATTTTTCTTCTTCATAATCACAATCCAAAAAAGATATTTCATTAACCGGCTTAAATTCTTTTAAAAATTTTATCTGTTCCTTTTTCCTTTTTTCATATTCTTCTTTTGGAGAAATATTAGGATTATAATAGAATACCGTTATCTTAAAATGATTAGCTAATCTTAATAAAACAGCCGAAGAACAAGGAGCACAACAAGTATGAAGTAATAAAGTTGGTACTTGATGATTATCTTCATTTTTCTTAATTATTTCAGTTAGTTTTAAATCATAATTTACTTTTTCCATAAACATCACTTTTTATATTTTAACACAAAAAACTAATTATACAAGCTGAATGATATTTTATCACTTGAAGAATCTAAATAAAGAATTCCTTTTTTTCCTTCTAAAGAAGCAAATATCTCAATGTAATTATTCAATTTAGAAATATTTATCAAATTAATATATACACTATTACCATCTGTCATTCTTAAGAAAAATCTTGTCTCGTCAATCATAACATCATTATTTTTCCATGGCTGATATTCTATCTCACTTATCAAATTAATAACATTTTGATCTATTTGAGATAAATTTTCAATTAACCGATGATATAACGTATCCGGAACATAATTAATTAAAGTTGGTACACCATTAATATCAGTACTATCAATTTCTTTAAAATTATTTAAAACTAATTTATTATTATTGCGATTTAAAAATAAAGGCTTAGCTTCTTGAACAGTAATTGTTAACGTACCAAAAATACTTTTATTTATATCAACACTAGTTAGCATAGCTAAATTATTTAATTTTTCTTTAATATCTTTATTACTTACGCGAAATAAATACGGGTAATCTTTAAAGCCAATAGTCGTTATTATTTCATTATCACTAACATAATTATTACCTATAATTACTATATGTTTTGTTTTCAAATTAAATAAATAATAAAATATTAAACCAACTAAAAAAAGAAGAAAGAATATTTTTAATAAAACTTTCCATTTAATTTTTCTTTTAACAACTTTCTTCTTTTTCATAATCTCACCAATCTTTTATCTCTTGTTCTAAAATAAGGTCAATATTATATTTAGCTTTTACCCTATCATGAACTAATTGTATCAGATTTCTTATATCTTTTCCAGTTGCATTACCTAAATTAATAATAAAATTAGCATGTTTGACACTTACCATTGCGTCATTTACTTTTTGACCTTTAAGACCTAGATCATCTATTAATTTTCCAGCAGGAAGAGTCAAAGACGGATTTCTAAAAACACTACCAGCACTTGGATATTCTAAAGGTTGTGTAGCTAGGCGTCTATCAAAACGATCTTTTATTATAGCCAAAGAATGCTCTTTATCGCCTTGATTAAAAGAAAAAGTTGCTTCTAATATCACATTACCTGGATTTTCTTTAAAATAACTAGTTCGATAATTATAAAAAAGTTCTTTCTTTTTAGAAGTTTTTATTTCTAAATTTGGAGTAATATATGTTACCGTTTCTAAATTATCAAAAATAGCAGTTTTATAAGCTTCAGCATTACCGTAAATTGACCCACCAATTGTTCCTGGAATTCCACTTGCCCATTCCAAACCACTTAAACCATGTTCAATAATATCACGTGCTAAAAAATTTAGCATTACCCCAGCTCCAACCGTAACGAAACATTCATTATATAAAATCTTTTTTAATTGATCTAATTTAACAACAACGCCATCAAAAAAATTATCAGCTAAAATAACATTAGAACCATTTCCTAAAATAAAATAACTTACATTATTATTATTTGCGTATTTTAAAAACTCTTTTACTTTTTCATAACTTGTGGGATGAAGCATATATTTACAACTTACATCAATTCGATATGTGTTATAAGTTTTTAAAGAAACATTTTCTAAAACAATTCCATATTTTTTTAATTCTTCAATCATTTTATCAAATCCTTAATAGCGTTATAAATCAAATTGGCGCTATTTTTGGTATCTAAACTATGCATTTTATGAATCATTTTTAATCTAGTTGTCGTATCTTTTAACATTTTGTTTACTTCTTCTAGTAACACTTCAGCCGTTAAATCTTTTTCTTCTAATAATCTTATACATTGTTTATCTGCTAGTTCTTTAGCATTATAATATTGATGATTATTAGCTACATTTGGACTAGGAATTATAATTGATGGAATCTCTAGTGCTAATATTTCACTCAAACTTCCTGCTCCAGCTCGGCTAATTACTAAATCACTAATTTTTAAAAGACCTGGCAGTTCTTCAATATAAGGAAAAATTTTAACATTATCAGGATATTTGTCTTGCTTAAATTCTTCATAGTGACTTTTTCCCGTAATATAACAAACCTCATAATTTTCATGATCTACTTTTTGTAAAAATGTCTTCATTTTTTGATTTAATGAACCACTACCTAAAGAACCAGCAACTATAGTAACTAATTTCTTACCTTTTGTTAAACCAAGACTTGCTTTTTCCTTTTTTGGAACATCTAAAGCCCAAGCTCCACAAGGATGGCCTGTAAAAATTATTTTTCCTTTTGTTTTTAAATATTTTTGACTTTCTAAAAAAGTTACTCCTATTAAATCAGCATTTTTAGCAATCAACTTATTAGCTTTTCCAGGAATACTATTTTGTTCATGAATAAAAGTTTTAATATGTAAATCATGAGCCGCTTTTATAACCGGATAAGTAACATACCCTCCAACGCCAATGACTATATCTGGTTGAAATTTTCTTAAAATATCTTTACATTTTTTGATAGCCTTATAAATCAAAATAACATCTTTAATATCATTAATAATATTTTTAGTAAACCCATAGATTTCAATACTTTCATAGGGAATATTTTTTTTAGGAATAACATCTTTCTCCATTCGATTATGAGTTCCTATATATAAAACTTCTAAATCCTTTTCTTGCTTTTTAAACTCATCAATAATAGCTAAAGCCGGATTAATGTGACCCATTGTTCCTCCAGCAGTTACTACTATTTTCATACAATCACCCATTTCTGCTCTTTTATTATACTATATTTTTTAATAAAAATTGTAGAACAAGCAAAAAATGTGTAAAGTGTTTTAGATAATATATTTTTTTCATATACTTTAATGGTGAATTAGATGAAAAAAGGTAAAATTGATTATAAATTATTAATAGCCGTGATAATTATAAGCATTTTTGGCATTATTATGATTTATTCTGCTAGTTCAATATGGGCAGAATATAAATTTAATGACCAATTCAAATTTGTTAAAAGTCAAAGTATCTTTTTTATAATTAGTCTAATTTTATGCTATTTTATTAGTAAAGTTAATTATAATTTTTGGAAAAAAAATGCAAATAAAATATTGTTAGCTTGTTTTATCTTATTAATTTTAGTATTAATCCCTGGTATTGGAACAATTAGAAATGGTTCAAGAAGTTGGTTTGGCATTGGAGGACTTGGAATTCAACCATCAGAATTTGCAAAAATTGGTCTTATTATTTTTGTTTCTAAATATCTTAGTAATAATGTCAAAGAATTAAAAAGTATTAAAAAAGGTGTTTTACCAATTTTAGGTATCATTTTTCTCTTTTTTGGTTTAATAATGCTTGAACCAGATTTTGGAACAGCAATGGTCATTGTTTTAACATTATTAAGTTTAATTTTCATAAGTGGAGTTAAACTAGACTTTTTTGTTAAAATTGGTTTACTTGGATTAGGTGGAATTATTTTACTAATAATAATTGCTCCTTATCGTATGGCTCGTATTGTATCTTTTTTAAATCCATGGAGCGATCCTTTAGGAAGTGGTTTTCAAATAATTCAAAGTTTATATGCAATTGGACCGGGAGGATTATTAGGACAAGGATTTTTAAATTCCCATCAAAAACATTTTTATTTACCAGAACCTCAAACAGATTTTATTTTTTCAATTATCAGTGAAGAATTTGGCTTTTTAGGCGTTTTAATTGTTGTATTATTTTTTGCATTTATTTTTTATCGCTCAGTTAAAATATCTTTAAAGTCAAACGATTTGTTTGCTAAATTTTTAACTTTTGGCTTGGCAATTGGAATTATAATTCAAGCATCTTTAAATCTCTCAGTTGTAATTGGACTGATTCCAGTTACAGGTGTTACTCTTCCCTTTTTTAGTTATGGAGGATCTAGTTTGCTTACAAGTATGATAAGTATCGGAATCATTTTAAGTATTTCCAGATGTGTGGTTGAAAAGTAATTGTAAACTTTAAAATTATTTGTTAAATTTATTATAGGAGATGGTAGTAGTGAGAATTTTACATTTGCAAAATTGGATGGCAAAAGATATTATAAAAAGCATTCCTATTTGCAAAGAACAAGGGTTTGAGGCAATTTTAATCGGGCCAGTCCAACCTATTAAAGAAGAAGGAATTAAAGAATGGTGGATGTCTTATCAAATAACAGGCTTTAATATCGGCAATGTTTATGTTTCCAAAAATGATTTAATAGAAATATGTGCCTTAGCTAAAGAATATGATCTTGATATTCATGTTGATGTTGTTTTAAATCACACCGGAGCGTCTTTAAATGATCCATTGAAACCGCATCCAAATGTTGATCCTAAATTATTAAGTAATCCAGCATACTGGAAAGAAAAAATAAATGTTTCTAATTGGAATGACAGAAAAGACGTGATAACACACTGTTTTGATTTACCAGGTTTAAACGTTTATCATGAAGATGTTCGAAATATGATTAGTAATTTTTTAAACGAATTAATAAACTGTGGTGTTATGGGTTTTCGATTTGATGCTGCTAAATCAATTGGCTTACCTAGTGAAGGATATAATTTTTGGCCTGATTTAATATACAGTTTAAATAAATGGGGAATATTTTTATATGGTGAAATCATTTTTGAAAATAATCAGCAAATATTAGAAGAATATGCTAAGTATATGAATGTATTAGGAAGTTATGTAGCTAGTACTCCTAATAAATCAATTTTATATGCTGAAAGCCACGATTCATATTTAAGCGATGGCAATTTAGGATACACTAAATATAAATCTAGCGAAAATATATTAAATGATTATTGCAATTTAACTAAAAATTTTTTAAATACATTATTTTACGTTCGACCATTTGATGAAACATGGAAACGTGAAGAAATTAAAAATGCTCATAAAAATTCTTTAACAAGAACCAGAAAAGTTGCCTAAAGGCAATTTTTTTATGACAATAAAAAAGGATAAGTTAATATCCTTATAGCCAAACTCCGTAAGTAATTGCCGCCATAGCAAGTAACAGTCCTACTACATAAAAAACTTTAACAATATCTGTTTCTTGCCATCCAAGTTGTTCAAAATGATGATGTAACGGAGCCATTTTAAATACTTTTCGATGAAATTTTCTAATTGCTATTATTTGAATCATACTTGATAAAGTCTCTACAACAAATACTCCACCAATAACCGCTAACGAAAGCTCATGACGAGTAATAATTGAAATGGCCGCCATGGCAGCGCCTAAAGAAAGGCTTCCTAAATCCCCCATAAACACTCTAGCTGGATGAGCATTGAAAAGCAAAAATCCCAATAAAGCTCCAACTAAGATAAAGCAAAAAATGGCAACCTCTTGATATCCTTCCATCCAAGTAGTATTCCAAGTAATAATTCCAAGGGCTACAAAAGCAATAACACTTAAACCGCCACATAAGCCATCTAATCCATCAGTAATATTTACAGCATTGCTACTTCCAACTAACAAAAACAAAATAAATAAACCAAATGTCCACCCCATTGGAATCACAATATTTAAAGATGTAACTTCCAAAACTGGCTCGCCACCATTTTTCATAAATATATAGAAAAAAATTAAAGCTATAACCATTTGTAATAAAAATTTGGTCGATATTCTTAAACCTTGATTATTATGGTATCGTACTTTTAGCCAATCATCTATAAATCCTAAAAAAGCATAAGATAAAAAGACTAATAAAACAATAATTAAGTTGTGATTTAAATTAATACTTCCTCTTAAATATAAAAGAAACAAAGCAATCAAAACAGGAAAAATAAAAATTATTCCCCCCATTGTTGGTGTACCCTCTTTTTTTAAATGTCTTTCACCAACAGTTGCACTAACATGTTGTCGAAAGTTTATTTTTTTTAAAAAAGGGATAAAAATTAAACCACATATTATAGCAAAAATAAAACCTAGCATCATAGCTAATGCGGTTTTTGCTAAGATTAACATAATCCCACCTACCTATTTTTATTATACAATATTTTTAAAAAAAACTAGCGTTTTTTCATTTTTTTGACAATTTGTAGACATTAACCAAGTAAAACTTTAACTACTCCACCTTCTTTAACGTAACTATTTGCTTCTGGCGTTTGATAAATTATTGTGTTACCATCCCCGGTATATTCTAAAGAAAAACCTTTTAAAAGTTCTTTAGCTTCATCAACAGTTTTGCCAGTTACATCTGGAATTTGATGATATTTAACATCCATCCAATTGTATTCCTTGGCTAACCCTTCAGTACTACTATTTATATTTAATATTGGGATAGCGGCCTCTAAAACAGCTTTGGCAATTGGAGCAGCAACTGTCCCACCATATTGAACAACACCAACTGGATGATCAATAGCTACATAAACAACTATTTTAGGATCATCTGCCGGCATAAAGCCAATAAATGATAAGATATAATTTCCATCCATATAATGGCCATCTTGCACCTTCTGAGCAGTTCCAGTTTTTCCACCAACTCGATAATTTTCAATATATGCATTTCTACCGGAACCATTAGCAACAACGCTTTCTAAAGCAAACCGTACTAAATCAGACGTTTCTTCACTAATAACTTTAGAAACTAAAGTTGGTTCTTGTTTTAAAATTACCGAATTAGTTTCAGGTTCCAAAAGTTCTTTTACAAGATGTGGTTCATATAAATTGCCACCATTTACAATAGCCGAAACTGCTCTTACTTGCTGTATAGGCGTTACGCTTATCCCTTGCCCAAAACTAGTGGTTGCAAGCTCAACTGGTCCCATTTTATCAATATTAAATAAAATACCTGTTGATTCTCCATTTAAATCTATACCCGTTTTAGAGCCAAAACCAAGCTTTGTAATATAACTCATTAAAGTATTAGCGCCCAATTTCTGTCCTAATGTAACAAACCCCGGGTTGCAACTATTTTCAACAACATTTAAATAAGTTTGAGCTCCATGTCCACCAGCTTTCCAACAATGAATAGTCGCACCATCAACATGAATACTACCAGAATCATAATATGTATCTTCAAAAAGATTTACAGTTTTTTCTTCAATGCTACTTGCTAAAGTAACAATTTTAAAAGTTGATCCAGGCTCATAAGTCATCCATATTGGTAAATTACGGTTAATTGTTTCAGTGTCATAATCTTGATAATTATTAGGATCAAAATTTGGTCGACTAGCCATAGCTAAAACTTCACCCGTATTAGGATCCATAGCTAAAATCATTGCATGTTCTGGCGTGTATTTACTGACAACATTATCAAGTTCTCTTTCAACAGCAAGCTGCAAATCTAAGTCAATTGTTAATTGTATATTTACCCCATTTTGTGGTTCTTCATAAACCTCTGATAACTCCAAACGATTTCCTTTACCATCAGAAAAATATTTAATTGCCCCATCTTCGCCAGTTAAGTAATTATTATAAGTTAATTCTAAACCAGAAAGACCTTGATTATCAATTCCAACATAACCTAAAACATGAGAAAGTAAATCACCATAAGGATAATATCTTTTACTTTCTTTAACTAAATAAACACCATCCAATTTAAGTTCATCAATTTGACTTGCAATATCATACGAAAGTTGTCTTCCTTCAGGATGAACTCTTTCAATACTTGTTTTTTTACTAACATGGGCTAACATATCATCATAATCGGTTTTTAATATTTCACTTAATTTTCTAGCAACTTCTTCCTTATTTGTTATTTGATTAGGAATAAGAACTAAACTTGTTGTAGTAAGGTTTGTTGCTAAAACTTTACCGTTACGATCATAAATTTCGCCACGATCAGCTCCAATGGGTAACTTTCTGCTCCACAAAGATTCTGCTAAAGTACTTAGTTTATCATAATCAATAACTTGAATATAAAACACCCGAATTACAATAATAATTGATATACATAATATTAACAAAAAGAAAAATCTAATACGTGTATGAATATCAGAAAAAAACATAGAATCACCTGTTAAAATTCTATGCTTATAATAATAATTATATAATAAAAACAAAGAAAATTTACTATCTAAAGCTTATTATTTAAGGCGTTAAAACAACTCGGAAACCACGATAAGAAAAATTAGAACCCCAAGTATGACTGAATGCAAACATTCCTGTTTCAGAAGCAAAATCAAACATATATCCTCGTTCAAACCAAGGTGCGCTATTTAATATAAACCATGCCCCATCATCACACCAACTACTTATTTTTCTAATATCCATTAAATTTGCATTTGTATTAAATGGTCCCATTTCGCCTGTTGCGTCTCCTAATATTCTTCTTTGATATTGTTCTGTTACTGTAGCGTATGCATAAGTATCATAATATTTTTTATCTGGAAAATCATAGCCATTAGTTAATTCAGTTAACAAAGAAGAGTCACTATCGCATGTTGGACAGCCATATGGGCCATTAAAACCAGAATTACTTATACTATTTCGTCCACTCATCGGTTTGCCACTTTCATCTAACATTACAGCCATAACATATTCCCAAGTTCCACCACTTATATCATAAATACCTGTAATATTTCCTGTTGTACTGGCTAAATAACTATTTGGATAAGCTTTATTGCAACTACCATCATTACAATATTGATTACATTCTTCATTTGTTCCTGTATACCCACATGTTGGTTCATTGTTAGCTGCATAACCAGTTATGTAATCTGAGTTATTATTTATTCTGACACTTGTTGATGATCCATATTTACTGTGTTGCAAATATGCTACTGCTCCCCACTCGGTATTTTTCATCATATGACTATCTAAATTTCTTTTGTATTCATATGAACTATAGAATGCATTGGCTACTTGGATATTTCGCCAACTATATGTATTTGGTTTAACTATTATTTTATTTGCATTTTTTATATTTTGTTCTGCTTCACTTGTACTACTTGCTCCATCATATCCAGTTTCAAATTTACCAACCCAAAAGCCTGTACTTGGTATACTTAGGAATGCTGGATGTGTCATGTAGTCTCCTACTTGACAGGAGCCTGTTGCTCCACTTTCCATTGGTGTTGTGCATTCGCCATCTTTATCATCACTCGTATTGTAATCGCCAAAGATGATTGGTATTTCATGAATTTTATTTGTATCTATTGTTGTTAATGTTTCATATTGTCCTAAATCCCATAATTGATAACGATATTTTGGTATCCACACAAAATAACTTTCGATTGCATCTTCTGGAATGACTTCACCAGCTAAATAATCTTCTGTTTCATCTTTTAATATTATGGCATTGGCCCAATTCTTTTTTTCATAGCTATACCATTCGCTTCCAATGTCTGCTTTTTTGACTGTGCCATCACTATCTATCGTTATTGGTACTAATTCATCTTTGATTATTGGATCTGCTCCATTTAAGATTGTTTCACTATATCCTTTTTTAAAATATAAGGTACATTTTGTTAAACTTGTAGTTACATTTTTGACTATTGGACTCCACGACTCATAGTCCCATATTATATAAGCATCATTTGTACAACTACTTTTTGTTTCATCAAAAATATTTTCGCCTTTTGTTGGAATACTTTCTGTTTTTTCATTATTTACATATATAGCTAATTTTATATTTTCAAGATTATCTAATTGTTCCTGAGTTTCTTTTTTACTCGATATACCCCCCCCCAGAACAATTAGACTGGTTAGGAGGATTAAAAATGTTATTCTTTTTTTCATCACTTTTATTCCTACTTCCTACATATTTTAACTATATCATTTTTTTGTTATTTTTTCAATTCGTTACAAAGATAATTGATATGGATTAGATGTACTTCCATCTCCACTGATTATTCTTATATTTGATTTTAAATATAAAGTTGGATATATTAAGTTAAAAGTGTTATAGGCTCCACTACTACGAACCCTTCCTGCAGATCCAATAGTATAAACATTGTAACTTGTAGCAATCTCTGATGTTAATAGCCATTCTGTAACAGAATTTTTATATAACCAATTATTATTTTTACATTCATTATATAATGAGTCATCCCAATTATATAGTTCTTTAGATAAACAAGTTTCCCTTGTAATACTTGTTCCCCCACTAGTTGCATAACCATAATCACTTGGATACATTAATCCTATTTGCCCTATCCAATAGTTATTTCTACCATTATATACATTGACCCCACGTTCTATATCATAAAAATTTGAAGTAATGGTAGTACTATTAGTACTAATTCCCCCTAAATTCCATTTAGTATTATCTAACATTTCTTTTGCTTCATTTGTTAATCCAATATTCATAAAATCACACGGTGTAGTTGCACCATTTTTTCCATATGGACAATCTCCAGCTGTTCTATTCCAATACGCTCCTTCGTTTAACATAATCTGCAAAGTACTGTCTGTCCAATCACTACTACCATTCGCACTTGCAGATGAACCAATTCCTGCGGCTTTGTTATCCCAACTATATTTACCTATTGATTCATTTCTTATAAGTTTTAATCTTGTTTCTTTTTTTCCTGTGCCATCATCAATGTTGTTCATTACTCCTATTATTCTCCATAGTTCATTATTAAATGATACATAATTATTTGGATCAGCTCCTACATATCTTAAATTATTGTCAGTTGTATTATCATATTTTAATTCATTTGTTTCCCCTTTGGCTAATATTTTACATGTTGCTATATCAGGGTTTAATTCACAATATGTTGGTTCATTATTTCTATAACTTGCTTTTAATGTTACTTTGGCACTCCATTTACTGTTTTGTACGCCATCTGTTTCAGTTGTCACAAAGTCTGCTAACCATACTCTTAAATTGTATGTTTTTTCTTCATTTTTATCTATAAATCCCTTGTCTAATGTATAAGCTATTTTAGTATTACTTTCTTTTGGTTCACTAACTTCTAATGTATTCATTAATACTGGTTCATTATCATCTACCATTATTTTTAAATATTGTTCATCTAATGTTGATGTATTTAGTATTTCTAATTGAACTTCATAATCTGCATATGAAGAACAATTATTTTTTACTGTAAAAGTATACGGCTCTAATTGCATTCCATCTTCATCATGTATTGGATATGTGTTTTGAAGTAAAATATTATTACTTTCAGTAAATGTTATATTAAAACAATCCGCTACTACCGAATTTGAATCAGTTTGAGTTACTCTTAATGACCATAATGAATAACTTATTCCTAATACTAAAGATATTATTAAACATATTCCTATTATTGTTAACAATATAATTTTTCCTTTTTTCATATTTTCTCCTATCGTAATACTTTTTATACTAGCGTTAAAACAACTCGGAAACCAACACCATCATTTACATGGCCATCTGCATTACTAAATGCAAAAACGCCTGCATCTAAACCAACACCATAATCATAACCGCGTATAAACCATGGACTGCTTGCCAAAACATACCAAGCATCATCGGCGTACCAACTTCCTATTTGCCTATTTTGAGTTAAATATATTTGATTATTAAATGGTCCCATTTCTCCTGTGGCATCACCTAATATTTTTCGTTGATACTGTATATATATTGTTGCATATACATAAATATCATAATATTTTGAATTTGGAAAATCATACCCTGTTTTTAGTTCTATTAAACCAGAAGTATCATTATCGCATGTTGGACATCCAAATAAACCGTTGAATCCAGAATTGTATAAATTATTTTTTCCACTCATTGGATTACCGGTTTCATCTAGCATGACTCCCATGACAAATTCATGTGCTCCACCTGACATATCATATATTCCAGTGATATTATTGGTTGTACTTGCTAACGTACTGCTTGGGTAAGCTGCATTACAACTACCATCACTACAGTATCTATTACATTCTTCGTTTGCATTTGTTAAACCACATGTTGGTTCGTTGTTAGCTGCATATCCTGTTATATATGATGAATTATTGTTTATTCGGACACTTGTTGCACTTCCATATTTACTGTGCTGTAAATAAGCTACGGCTCCCCACTCTGTATTCTTCATCATATGACTGTCTAAATTTCTTTTGTAATCATAACTTGTGTAAAAAGCATTGGCTACTTGGATATTTCGCCATGATTGGACATTTGGTTTGATTTGAACTGCATCTCCATTTCTTACATTATAATCTGATGTTAATGTTGTACCTGTTTCAAATTTTCCAACCCAAAATCCTGTACTTGGTATACTTAAAAACGCTGGATGTGTCATGTAATCTCCTACTTGACAGTTGCCTGTTGCTCCACTTTCCATTGGGGTTGTACACTCATTATCTTTATCATCGCTTGTATTGTAATCACCAAAAATGATTGGTATTTCATGGACTTTACTTTCATCTATTTCTGTTAAGGTTTCATACTGTCCTAAATCCCATAATTGGTAACGATATTTTGGTATCCAGACAAAATAGCTTTCGATTGCATCTTCTGGTATTACTGAGCCATTTGTATAATTACTTGCTGTACTTTCATCTTTTAAAATAATTGCATTCGCCCATTCTTTATTTTCATAACTATACCATGGTTTGGTTGTGTCTGCTTTTTTGACTGTTCCATCATCTTCTATCGTTACTGCAATCAATTCATCTTTTATTATTGGATCTGCTCCATTTAATATTGTTTCTTGATATTGATCTGTATTAATGCTTTGATCTTCGTGAACTAATCCTGTTCCTTCGATTTTATATGATACTACTTTAAATGTATCTTCATCTGTTACTAAACTTTCATCTATTATAATACTTATACTATATACTTCTGTACTATTTACTTCCATTTCTTCTTCACTTATAAGTGTTCCATTTGTTAATTCACTTAATGTTTTTCCATTTTCATAACCACTTACTACTTCTAATGTTTCGCCTACTTGTTTTCTTAACACTACTTTTACTTTGCTATCTTCTATTGTATTATCTTCATTGGCTGTTAATCTTATGGTGTAACTTCCTTTTAAACTTCCTGTATTTCTAACACTTAACTTATAATCACATTCTCCTAAATATAAACTATTTTCTTCTACTGTCATTGGAGTAAAACAAATACTTTTTTCTGTACTTGTTATTGTTTTTGAAGAATTTTCATAAGTAAAAACTAAATCTCCTGCTTCTACTACTTGATTTT
>CALVWG010000050.1 GCA_944364655.1 uncultured Bacilli bacterium
ATTACTTAACGGTGTTGCAAGTTTTACCGTTAATGATGGCGATGTAACATTCGATTTTGATTACACAACATATGATTATTCCGTTAATGTATTAGATGATGTAAACAGTATAAAAATTAATGTTGAATTAAATGATGGCTATTCAAAAAAAGAAAGCTATACTGGAACTTATGATTTCAGTGGCGAAAAAGTATATGTTTATACTGTTGATGTTATAAATGATAACACTGGATTAACCGTAACTTATAAAGTAACTTTTTATAAACAAAGTTATTTTATAGGTGAAGGCGTTTCTAGTTACTTATATCCATATACAGGTATAATTCAAGAATTTATTGCTCCTGCAACTGGAATTTATAAATTAGAGGCTTGGGGAGCTCAAGGTGGCGGAAGAGGTTCACAAAATGGTGGAAAAGGTGGCTACGTTACTGGTCAATTATTTTTAACAAAAGGCCAAAAAATATATATTAATGTCGGTGGTGATGGAAGTACTCATAAAGGATACAACGGTGGTGGCCGCATGGGAACAACATCAGTTTATGGTGGCGGTGCCAGCGATATTCGTATTGGCGGTCAAACATTAAATCATCGTATTTTAGTTGCTGGTGGCGGTGGCTCTGTTGGCGCAGTCGGAAATACTGGTGGCTACGGTGGTGGTCCAAGTGGTGGCTCTGGCGTTGGAGGATACGGAACAGGCTCAGGTGGTGCAACAATGAGTGCTGGTGGCGCTAACGGTGGTACTTTTGGACCTGGTGGTAACGGTGTAGTTGCAAGTGGTGGCTATGGTGGAGCCGGCGGCGGCGGCTGGTATGGCGGCGGCGGCGTTACTCCAGATGGTAGCGGCGACGATGATAGAAGTGGCGGCGGTGGTTCAGGTTTTATTTGGACTGAAACAAATGTAGGTTACATTCCAAGTGACTATGCTGTATCATCAAATTATTATTTGACAGAAGCATCAATGATAAGCGGTAATGCATCAATGCCATCTCCTACTGTAAAAGATGGTACTATAACAGGTAATACCGGTGATGGTTATGTTAGAATTTCCTTTGATTTGGCTTACGATTATGAAATTATTGTTAGTGATAACGTTACTTTAGATAATGAATTTGATTATGAAATTAAAGATTATGTTGGAACATTACATGACAAATCTTCATTAGTAACATTTACAGTAACCGATAGCGATTCTATTTTAGAAGTTTCTGGAGATGGAACAAATGAAATACATGTTGGAGACAACACTTATGATATAGCAATTACTTATATTAATGGTGCTGTAGAAGTTTATACATATCATATATCTAGAGAGGCCAATGATATTGATTATTTAAATAATATCTATTTTGATGGTAAGGAACTAGCTGAATTTTCTGATCAAGCTTTTCAAAAAGATGTTTATGAATATAATATCAACTTACCATACAATATGGATGAATATGATTTAACCGTTGATAAAGGATCGGCCGATCAAATAATTACAAACATCGGTCACATTCAAAATAATGCAAATAGCTATCAAATTATTATTTCGGTAACTAATGAATTAGGAACAAGTACAAAAACATACACCTTAAACATTACTTATCCGCATTCTAGTAAAATGAAAAAATTGGTTTTAACTAGTAGTGGTGGGACTGTTCTAGAATTTCCAATTGAAGATGGCCAGACAAATTTAGAATTAGAACTTGAAAGTCACATAGTAGCAGTTGATGCAAATCCTATACTTTATGATCCCGAAGCAACTGCGATTGTTACAGGTGACGGTTATATTGAAAATGATGATTATACAATTTCTATTCGTGTTAGCGAGCCACATAGTGAAGAAACGAATTATGAAGTACATATTAAAAGAATAAATGTTGGCGGTTATGATAAAGATGTTCATTATAGTGGAAGAGTTGAAACATTGGTTGTACCATATTCCCATGATTATTTATTAGAAGTATGGGGAGCCCAAGGTGGTAATAACGGTGGCAAAGGTGGCTACTCTTATGGAACAATTTATTTAGAAGCTGGAACAAAACTTTATTTATACGCTGGTGGTTCAGGCGCTAGCGGTGGATTTAATGGTGGCGGTTCTTCTAAAATTGGATATGGTGGAGGCGCTAGTGATATTAGAATAGGTACTGATTCATTATACAGTCGTGTCATTGTTGCTGGCGGCGGTGGAGGTCATGGTTCTGATGGCTGTGCTGTTGGCGGCGTAGGTGGTGGCTTACGTGGTGGCGGCGGCGTTAATTCTGGATCATGTGGAACACAAGCTGGCTCTGGAACACAAACCGAAGGTGGTAATGGAGGTATCTATGGTAGTGCTATAGGTCGAGTTGGTGATTTTGGTATAGGTGCTTCAGCAGCTACTGTCGGTGGATCTTACTACGGCGGCGGCGGAGGCGGCGGCTGGTATGGCGGCGGCTCTGGTTCAACTTCCGGTTGGAGTAACGGCGGCGGCGGTGGTTCAGGATTTATCTATACTGCCGAATATGCTTCATCAATTGAAGGCAATAGATCATGGTTGTTAGATAGTTCTTATTATTTAGAAAATGCAGAAACATTAATGGGCTCTGATACGTTTACTTCCCCTGCTGGCCAAAATGAAACAGGTCATACAGGTAATGGATTTGTAAGAGTATCAATCCCTTATAGTCCTAGTGAAAATAATTTCTTAAAAGGAATAATTTCCAATAAAGGTGTTATGACACCTGATTGGGATTATAATGTTGATACATATTATTTAGAACTACCTTCTAATGAAACAAAAATTACTCTTGAAGCTATTCCTGAAGATAATAACGCAATAGTTACTGGCAATGGTGAATATACAATTGAAGCCGGAACAACTGAAATACCATTTACAGTTATGGCAGAAAATGGATATATTAAAAATTATACAGTTGTAGTTCATCGTCCAGCTGATAGTAATGGATATCCTGATAATATTAGCATTAATGGTTTAATTGAATCTATTTGTCAAGGATTAGAAGGTGCCTGTGAATATCAATTTGACAAAAATACTAATGAATATAACGTAACAGTTCCATACAATATTCGTGAAATCGAACTTTATGTAGATAAAGGCCATGAATTTCAAACAGTAACTGGTGATGGTATTTATGAATTAAACGGTGGTAATAATGATATGATTGTAACTGTTACTAGCGAAGACAAAACAAATGAAACAACATATACATATCATATTTATAGAGATATGAATAATAATGCAGATTTAAAATCATTAAAAATTATTGATCCTGAATATACTCTTAATTATTCATATAACATTACTGATTACTATATTACCGTTCCAAATGAAATAGAACATATTGAAATTGAAGCTTTACCTGATGATGAAGAAGCAAGCGTAAAAATAGATAACCCTGAAGTTTTAGAATATGGTCAAAATTTAATTAGTATTGAAGTTACAAGTAGAAATCAAAAGAAGAAATATTATAATTTATTCGTAACTCGCTTAAAAAGTAATAATGGCTTTTTAAATTCTTTAACGGTTACTGATATTACAACAGATGAAAAACCTCTTTTATTAACACCTGAATTTAATAAAATGAATCAATCATATGAAATTAATGTAAGCAATGATGTTAATAAAATTAGAATTGATGCTACAGCTGAACAAACGGAATTTGCAAGTGTTGATGGCACTGGCGAAAAAGAATTACATGTTGGTATAAATACATTCCCAGTAACTGTAACAGCTCAAGATGGCTCACAATTAGTGTATAATGTCGTTATTAAAAAAGATGCCAACAGTAATAGTCTTTTAAGTAATTTAAAAGTTAAAGAACACGAATTTACTGAGGAATTCAAAAGTGATAAATTTATTTATTACATGTATGTTAACGGTGATGTAGAAACAGCTACTATTGAAGCTACTCCAATGGTCGATACATCTTCATATCAAGTAATAGGTAATACAACTTTGGCAATTGGTAAAAACATTTTAACTGTAAGAGTTACAGCTGAAGATGGCTCTAGCAGTGATTATCAAATTTATATCAATCGTACTGGTTATGATGATAATTACTTAGCTAATCTAACGGTTAATAGTGGTAATGAATATTTCCGTTTAGATCCAGAATTTGATTCATTACTTCAAGAATACAACCTTACATTACCAAATGAAATTACAAATATAACCATAAGTGCTACACCAAATGTCGATAAAAGAGCTAATATCAACGGTCAAAATTCATATACAAGAAATGTTGATTTATTAGTAGAAAATCCGGTTACAGAATCAATAACAGTAACAGCCGAAGATGGAACTACTAGAGTTTATACACTAAATATAACTAGAGAAAAAAGTGATGATGCAACTTTACAAACTTTAAGTGTTGAAAATCATCAATTTACACCAGATTTTGATAGTCAAAACTTTGAATATTCTTTATTAACAAATGAACATGGAATAAATATAAATGCTATTCCTAATAACAAGTTTGCCAAAGTAGAAATCAGTGATAATGCTAATAATTTAAATGTTGGTGTAAATCTTGTTGAAATTAAAGTTACTGCTGAAACAGGAAGAGTAAATACTTATACTATTACTGTTACTAGAGAACTTTCTCATGATTCTTATTTAGAAGAATTAAATTCTAGTATTCCATTTGAAGAAGAATTTGCTTCGGATTTATTAGAATATCATGCTGAGACTCATGAAAGTAGTATAACTTTAAGTGCAAAAACAAGAAATATTTATGCAACTTATCAAATTTTAAATAGTGAAGGTGTAGAAATAACTAGTTTTCCATATAGATTAGAAGTAGGAAATAATGTAATTCAAATTAAAGTAACAGCTGAAGATAGTAGTACAACAACTTATGTCCTTAATATTGAAAGATTTTTAAATACGGATTCTAAACTTTCTAATTTAGTAACAGATAGTCCTTTAAATGAAACTTTTGATCCAGATGTTTTAGAATATACTGTCGATACAGAAGAACATAGTATTACAATCACGCCAACTTTAAGAGATAATTATGCCAGTTATGAAATTCAAAATAATAATCATGAAGTTATGCAAAGTAATACTGTTCCTTTAGAGACAGGAGATAATATTTATTATGTTGTTGTAAAAGCTGAAGATGGTAGTATAACAAATTATCAAATAACAATTCATCGTACTCCAAAAAGTATCGCAACAATTGAAAGTACGGGATATCAATTATCGCCAACTTTTGCCAAAGATCACTTTGATTATGAACTTACTATTGATGATATAAAATTAGATGAAACAATGTTTACTTTAACAGATCCTTATTCTTCAATAGAATTTATTGGAAACGAAAATTTCCAAAATAACATAGTCAATACAGTAGAAATTATTGTTACAGCCGAAGATGGAACAACTAAAAACACTTATACAATAAATGTTACTAAAGTTTTATCTCATGATAATACCTTAAAGGAATTTACATTAGATGATTATCAATTTACTCCAGTATTCAATCCTGATACTAAAGAATATAAAGTTTATATTCCAGATGAAGTAAATAAAGGCATTTTAAAACTAACTCCAAATAAAACAGTTAGTCAAATTACTAGCATTAAAATGAATGATGAAGAATTATTAACTGGGCCAGTAGCTAATTATGAAGAAGAAATAGTCATTCCAAGTAGTAATGAAAATCGAATTTTGACTGTAACCGTCACGGCAGAAGATAATACTACTAGTGAATATAGATTGGAAATATTAAGTGATCAATATTTAAATAATTATTTATCAACTTTAAATGTTTCTTGTGGTGACTTAGAACCAAATTTCCAAAGAGATGTGTATGATTACATTGTTTATGCACCATTAGATTGTACAGAAGTTACAATCTTAGCAACTCCAGAAGCAATTAGTTCTAATGTAAGTGGTACAGGTACATTCCAATTTCCAGCTGATGAAAAAGAAATAAATTTTGATATTACAGTTACTTCACAAGTATTAGAAGAAAGAGTTTATCATGTAAAAGTTCGTCGACCAATTTCTAATGAAGCAAGATTAAATAATTTAAGCTTAAAAGATTATCAATTTGATGAATTATTTTCTTCAGATACATATGAATATCATGTCACTGTTCCTAATAGCGTAAAAGAATTATCGATAGACAATTTTGAATACGCCACAATTGATCAAGACACAACCGTAAATTTCCCAGTTTTAAAATTAAGTTCAAAAACTGTAAATATTTACGAAATACGAACTACAGCTGAAGATAAAGTCACAACTAAAACATATACAATATATGTTGCAAGAGAAAGAGGAACAGATGCAACTTTAAAATCTTTGAGTGTTGATAATTATGCTTTTGAAAATGATTTTAGTCCAAATAATTTAAGCTATACTTTACGGGTTGATAGAGATAAGCAAACATTAAATAGAAACGAAATTAATTATGTTTTAAATGATGAGGAAGCTACCATTTCTATGGATCAAGAAATTAGTATAGATTTTACAAAACCAAGTAACGTCTTTAGTATTGATGTTACAGCTTCTGACGGGGTAACCAAAAGAACATATCTTATTAATATATTACCTAAATTGTCTTCAGATACTTCAATATCAAGTTTAAAAATTAATGGTGAAGTCGTAACACCTGATGAAAATAATGTTTATACTTACGGAATATTTGATGACGAAGATAGCGCTAGTTTAGATGAAATTATATTAAATAATGAATATGCCTATACAGCAGTAGTAACCCCTGTTACTTTATCATTAACTGAAGACTATGAATTTACCGTAGTTGCTGAAGATGGAACCGTAGGTGTATATCAAATCCATTTAGTTCAAGATAAAACTAAAGAATTAGATTTACAAAACATAATAGTTAATTTCTTAGAAACAGATGATTGTGATACAATTTGTCAATTCAACAATACGTTTGATCCAAGTGTTACTGAATATGAAATGTATATACCTAGTGAAATGACTTACTTAAAAGATTTACAAGTTATTTTAAAAAATGAATTCCAAACTTATGAAATAAGCGGAAATTCTTCTTTCCAAACTGGTGAAAATATTGTTACAATAACGGTAAAAAATTCTTTAAATGAAACAAAAGAATATCATTTAACAGTAATAAAAGAACCTTCATCTGATCCAAATTTGGCTAATATATCTTTTAAAGAACCGGAACAAACAATTCCATTTCAAGAAGATGTATATGAATATAATACTGAATTTAATGGAATCGAAAGTGGTCGTTTTGAATTAGATATAGTCAAGAAAAATGAAAGTCAGACAGTTATGATTACTGGTGCCAAAGTTTTATATTATGGCCGAAATGATATCATTGTTCATAGCGAAAGTGAAAGTTGTCACAGTGACATTAAAACAAGATATGGTTGTAATGAAAGTAACTATATTATTCATGCTTATAGAAATGAATATTATAGTAATTTATTGGAAAGTATATCTGTTTCAACAGGTGACTCGGGCAATTTATTGCAAGAATTTAATCGCTACCGCTTTGATTATGTTTTAGAAGTAGATAGTGAAACAACAAAAATAGAACTTGCTGCAGTTGCAGTAGATGAAGCTCACAACCAAATTGATGGTACAGGAGAATTTGATTTAAAAATAGGTTTAAATACTTTCTTAATCACGGTTACACCTGATGAGGGCGAAAGTGCTACATATACTTTACAAATTATAAGAAGTAGTAGTGAAAATGTTAATTTGAAAAACTTAAATGTTGTTGGTCATACAATGACACCGGAGTTTGACAAAGATGTTTTAGACTATTATGTTACGATAGATAGTGAAGTAAATTCTCTAGAAATCACTTATGAAAAAGAAGAAGAAAATAGCATTGTCTATATAAGTGGCAATAATAATTTTGTTACTGGTGAAAATATAATCAGAGTTATAGTTCTATCGGAAAACAAAACAAGAGGAAAAACATATATGATTCATGCTTATCGTTCTCCTTCGGATAATAATTTCTTAGAAAATATCATTCTTACTTCAACCAAAAATGCTGAAATTATAACTCAAGAACTAATTCCAGTATTTAATAAAGAAACAAATCAATATGAAGTAAATGTTAGTAAAGATATTAATAACATATCAGTTGATGTTTTAAAAGGAAATATTAATCAAAGTGTTACAGGTACCGGTGATTATTATCTAGATTATGGTGATACAACTATAGATATCCAAGTTACAAGTGAAAGTGGCCGCTTAAATCTATATCAAGTAGTAGTTCACCGAGAATACGAATTAAATTTAGAGACACTTGAAGTAAAAAAAGATGATGTTACCTATCCACTAGATCCTTTATTAACAGATGGCGTTTACGAATATCAAGTAAATGTTCCATATGAAACAGATGAAGTAGTTATATCAGGCTTACCAAAAGAAGATCTTGCCGAAGTTACAGGTTTAGGACGTTTCTCTTTGGAAACTGGAGAAAATATTATTTTAGTTAATGTTTCATATAATGGCTTAGCAAATCAAGAATATAAAATACATATTAATAGAGAAAAAAATGATGACAATTATTTAGAAGACTTACGAGTTGTTGAAGGTTTAATTACACCAACATTTGAAAAAGAAACTTTTGAATATAGTGTTTCTATTCCATATGATTATACATATGCAACTATTAATTATGTAAAAAGTGATGAAGCCGCAACTGTTGATATTTTAGGAAACGAAAATTTTGAAGTTGGAATAGTAAAAGATGTTACGGTAAGAGTTACAGCTGAAAATGGTAGTACAAGAGATTACATTATTCATGTAACTAGAGAAGAAGAACCGGCAACAAGTAACTGGTTAAAAGACTTGTATATCGATGAAGAACAATTAACACCAGAATTTGACAAAGGTATATTAAATTATCAAGCTAATGTCCCAAAAGATTTAAAAAGAGTAACAGTTCACGCTAAAGCTGATAATCCAATGTCAACAACTATTGAAGTTTATCTTTTAGGTACTTCTAAAGTATACAAATTAGATCCATTAGATAATGATCCAAAAATTAGTTTAGCTATAAATGAAGGTAGAAATATCATAGTGGTTCGAGTGGTAAATAAAGAAGGAAAAATAAGAAATTATCAAGTAGACATTAACAGAGCTTATGATAGTGAAGCAAGAATTTCTAGTTTAGCTTTTGACCATGGAACATTAGATCCAACATTTGACAAAAATCTTTATGATTATACTTTAGAAGTTGATTCTGATATTACAGAGTTAAAAGAAACCATTACAATGGTAAATAAAGATGCAACTTATACAATTACAGGTAATAAAGATTTGCAAAAAGGTGAAAATGAGATTGTTATAACAACATTAGCACCTGATAAAGTAACTAGTTTAGAATATCGTGTTTTAGTTACTAAAAAATCAGAAAACAATGCTTTTCTAAAAGATATAGTCACATATCCTACTAAAGATTTTACTTTCCAAAAAGACCAATATAATTATATTTTCTATGTTGATAGTGATGTTAATAGTATTCAAATTATTGGTACTCCAGAATCTAGTAAAGCTACAGTTGCAGGAAATGGCATATATACTTTAAATGAAAATAAATTAGAAATAAATTTAACTGTAACTGCTGAAAATGGAAATACTAAAGTTTATCGAGTAACAGTAGTTAAAAGAAGTAGTAGTGATAATTACTTAGCTTCATTAACAATCAATAATGGTACTTTAGTTCCAGACTTTGATAAAGAAATTACAGACTATGAAGTTACACTTCCATACGAGATAGAACAAATAGTAGTACATGGCACACCAAATAATCCAAATGCTACTGTAACTGGTAATAAGGAATATGATCTAGAAGTAGGCGAAAATAAAATCGTTATAACTGTTACCGCAGAAGATGATTCAATCAGAAATTATATAATTAACGTTACAAGAGAAGAGAAACAAGAAGATCAATCTAAACTAGATAATTTATGGATTGAAGAAGGAGAATTAAATCCTAAATTTGAAAAAGATATTCTAGATTACGTTGTATTATTACCAAACGAAGTTACAACCGCGACAGTTCACTATGAAACACATAATCTTGATGCTTCAGTTGAAGTTTCAGGAAATGAAAATTTAGTAGTCGGTCATAATGAAATTACTGTAACAGTTTCTTATCAAGAAAAAACAACAGTTTATCATATTGACGCTGTCGTTCAAGAAGCAAGTAATACTTATTTAAGTAATTTAGAAATAGTAGGTTACACTTTAACACCAGAATTTCAAAAAGAAATTCAAGAGTATTCATTAGATGTGCCAAGTAATATTGAAACTTTGACATTAAAAGCAACTAGCGAAATATCAACAAATAAAGTTTATGTTAAAAGCAATAATAATGATTATGTAGAATTAATAGATTCTACCGCAATTGATGTTTTAAAAGGTGCAAACATATACTATATTAAAGTAGAAAGTCCAAGTGGCGTAGAAAGAATATATAAAGTTAGAATTAATCGTGCTCAATCTGATGAAAATTTATTATTAACTTTAAATGCTAATGTAGGAAGTTTAAGTCCTAATTTCCAAAGTGACATAAACACTTATGTTTTGACATTACCTGTTGGAACTAAAGAAGTTACTTTAAGTGGTACAGTAAGTGAGGGAGCTAGTGTAACGGGCTTAGAAACTTATTCAGTAAAAATTGGAACATCAATTCATTTTATTACAGTTACTAGTGAAAGTGGCAAAGTAAATCGTTATCAAATTACTTTTGAAAAAGAAGCTTCTACTGACACTACAATTACAAATATTGTACCAAGTGTATCTACTTTAAATCCTGAGTTTAATCCAGATGAAGAAAATTATCAGATGACAGTTGAAGGAGATGTCAAAAGCATTCATTTTGATGTAACTACAGCTTCTAGTGACGCTACTGTTACAGGAAATGAAGAAACTTTCTTGTTTGCCGGAAAAAATATTATTACGATCACCGTAACAGCTGAAGATAAAATTCATACAAAAACAGTAACAATAGAAATAACTAAAAAACAAGATATTATCTCATTTGACACTGAAGAAGAAATTACAATTCCAATTGGATCGGACTATAATATTAAAATTGATTATAATCCAGAAGATACTGATTACAAAGAAATGACTTATAGTGGCTACGATAGTGGAATACTAACTGTTAACGAAAATGGAGTAATCACGCCTGTAAAACTAGGTGATACGACAATAACTATTACTTCTAAGAGAAATTCTTCTTTGACAAAACAAGTTTTAGTTCATGTAATTAACCCAACCATTGAAAGTGATGATTATATAATCAATCGTGATAAATCTTATGTTACAGGTATGGAAATTGAAGACACTATTCAAGAATTTATTACTCATTTTAAAAACGATCCTGAGACTTTAAAAGTTTATGATGCAAGTGAAAAAGAGCTTATAGAAATGGATGATATCGTTGCTACAAAATACGTTATCAAACTAGAAATTAATCAAATTGTTTATGACTCATTAACACTTGTTGTAAAAGGAGATGTTAATGGCGATGGTTATGTTACTGTAGCTGACATGACTAAAGTTAAAAATTCTATATTAGGTAAAACAACTCCTGATGATATAGAACTTGCTGCTGGTGATATTAATAATGATACCTATCATACTGTAGCAGATACAACGTTAATCAAAAATTACATCTTAAATAAAATTACATCATTAAACCAAAGTCAAACATCGGATAATAAGTAAAAAAATGAAACCTCTATTAAAAGAAAATAGAGGTTTTATTATTAAAAATTGTCTTTCAATATTAATAAATATATATTGGTTATTGTTTTTTTTAAAATTAACCTTTATAATTATTTTGAAAAGAGTGGTTTTTTTGAAAAAAGATAATATTTATTTAATTGTGTTATTATTTTTAATAATTATTTTAGCTTTAAGTTTAAGTTTTTTAGCTTTTGAAAAAGAAGAAAGTAAAACAGTAAAAACTGACGCAATAAAATTCAAAGAAGAATACGAGTTATTAAATGATAAAGTAGATGAAGAAGGAAATATTATTTATCCAAATGTTAATTTAAATGCTGAAAATTTATTTGTATATTCAAGTGAAGATGAAATAATTAGTTTATTAGAAAAAGGTACAGGAGTTATTTATTTTGGTTATGCTAATTGTTATAATTGTCGAAGCATTGTCCCATTATTAAATAAGGCTGGTGAAGAATTAAGCATTGAAAAGATTTATTATTTAGATATTTATAATATTAGGGATAAACTTGAATTAGATGAAAATGATAAAATTGTAACCCAAACAGAGGGTAGCAATGGTTATTATAAAATATTAAAATTATTGGATAAATATTTACCAGATTATACACTAACTAATAAAAGTGGTAAAGAAATAAGTTCGAATGAAAAAAGACTTTTAGCCCCTACAATCATCGGTGTTAAAAATGGTCAAATAGTTGGGTATTACGAAAGCAAAAAGTTTAGTAACGAAGCTTTAACAACAAGTGAACAAGAAGAAATAGAAATTGAATTAAAAAATATTATAGAAAAAGTAATAAGTTAAACTTTTTTTATAAAAAATTATAACCTTCCCGTTAATTGGATATTGACATGGGGTGGGGGTTATTGTGATAAAATTACTATAGCGAAGCTATGGTAATTTTTTTATGAAAAGAGTGGTAAAATGAAGCTAGAAAAATATAAGAAAAAAGATTTAAAAAAAACAGGAATAATAATATTTACAATAACTTGTATTTTATTAATAACAGGAGTATTTTTATATACATCATTTGCTTCATTTGAAACAAGAGAAAACTTTAATATAATAAATGGCAATGTTCAAGATTTAGGAGATATTTATTTTGCCTATTATATAGATAATCAAATATCATTAACAGCCCCAGAAAAAGGAAGTCAATATATATTTGATCAAGAAAATAGCAGTTGTACAAATAATGCGGAAGTGGAATGGAATTATGAAAGATGGGCTGCAGTTGTAAGTAACATATCAACAACCAAAACAAAATGTTATTTAAAATTTAAAAAGGAATATAATGAAACTGCCTTAAATGGAGCATATCCTGTATTAGAAGATCCATTGGTACCAGTAACAATAGAAAATGATGGCACGGTTAAAAAAGCTGATTTAGGTAGTGAATGGTACAACTATGAAAAAAAGAACTGGGCAAATGCAATTATTTTAAATGACGAAAGTACAGCCAACAATTATACAGATGGCTCAGTAATACCAGAAAACGCAATAGAATCTTATTTTGTTTGGATCCCAAGATATAAATATAAAATTTTTGATGATGGCAATTATCCAACATTAACAACAATCGAAAATGCCGTCCAAACAATAGAAGTAGTATTTGAAAATAAGGATACTCCAATAAGCAGTGGAACAACAACAGGTAGTTGGTTAACACATCCAGCATTTATAGCCTTTAATTCAAACGGAATGTGGGTCGGCAAATTTGAAACAAGTAGAAATGGTGGAAGTGGAGATAACATCAGAAATGGAGATGCTATTCAAATCAAACCAAATGTAAGTTCATGGCGAAATATTCAAGTAGCCAATGCATTTTACACTTCATATGATTACAAAAGAAACTTAGATAGTCACATGATGAAGAATACAGAGTGGGGTGCCGTAGCCTATTTACAAAATAGTAAATATGGAAGCGCAACAAGTGTTAGAATAAATAATAACTCATCATATATAACAGGCTACGCAGCTAATAATGAACCAACATGTGGGTATACGGGAACAAACGAAGAATGTAATCAGTATTGTAATGACAGCAGTTGTAATACAGCATATCCAAATAGTGTATTAGCCAGTATAACCAATAACATAACTGGAATATATGATATGAATGGGGGAGCTTGGGAATATGTCATGGGAATCATGTTAGATCAAAATGGTCAACCAATGAGTGGCCGAAATAGCAAATATAATTCAGGATTTAATGGAACATTTGGTTGTCCAACATGTGATAGTGATACATCAGGTTTAACATCATTAAAGGGCGGCTATGATTTTCCAAATTCAAAATATTATGATACATATGCCTATGCTACAGTTGATAAACAATATCAACGAAGAATATTAGGTGATGCCACAGGCGAAATGGGACCATTTAATACAGCAAAATATCTAACTCAAACTAGACAAATAGAAAGCTGGTACGCCGACGTTGCTTGGTTTGTTTCTTTGAACGTTCCGTGGTTTGCACGTGGAAGTGATTACGGCAATGGTTCGGATGCAGGCATGGTTGCATTCTTTAATGCAGACGGTCACGCCAGGGGCCTTGGTACTTTCCGTCTAGTTTTATCGCCATAACTAGAACTTTATTAAAACTAAAATTTAGTAATTTTAATAATTTAAAAAGAAAACAATTTAAAAGTTTTCTTTTTTTTACTTTTCGATTATAATATAACTTAGAAAGGAACTGAGGTTTTAATGGCTATTGTTACACTTTTACCCGCTGACAAATATATTGTAGTTAATAAAACAATTTTAACGGAACAAGATCGTAAAAATTTAGTTAGTTTCTATGAACCAATTATTGGATCAACCGCAGTTAGTTTATACCTTACTTTGTGGCGAGATTTAGATCGGTATTCCTTTGTAAGTGTTGATTATACTCATCACCATTTAATGACACTTTTAAAAACAAATTTAGACTCTATTAAATTAGCTAGAAAATCTTTAGAAGCAGTTGGTTTGATTAGAACATTTTTTTTAGCAGGTGAACCTAATAATTATGTGTATGAACTATATTCTCCAATGAGTCCTAAAGAATTTTTTGCTAATCCTATATTTAATGTTGTTTTGTATAACAATATAGGAGCAATGGAATATGATTTATTAAAAAAAGAGTATGCAACTATAACTTTTTCCACTAAAGATTATCAAGAAATAACTTGCATGTTTGATGAAGTTTTTAAATCTAGTAATCAATCCGTTGGTTTTGAAGCAATTGGAAAAGAACAATTACCTTTAAATATGCAAGATCAAGTTGATTTTGATTTACTAATATCTAGTCTTCCTAAAGGTTTAGTAAATGAAAAAACGTTTAATAAAAGAATTAAATCTCTAATTAATAATTTAGCTTTTGTTTACAATTTGGATACTTTAAAAATGGTTGAAATATTAAGAATGGCTATAAATGAAAATGGTTCAATTGATAAAGATGCCTTAAGAATCCAAACTAGAAAATATTATCAATACAATAATCATGGCAAATTACCAACCCTTATTTATCGTTCTCAACCAGAATATTTAAAAAGTCCAGCAGGTGATACTAGTAAAAAAGGTAGAATTATCGAAGTTTTTGAAAATACATCTCCTTATGATTTTTTAAAATCAAAATATAATAACGGTAATCCTACTGCTAGAGATTTAAAATTGTTAGAATATTTATTAGTTGATGTTGAATTAAAGCCTGCTGTTGTAAATGTTTTAATTGATTATGTTTTAAAAAAGAATAATAATAAATTAAATACTTCATTTGTTGAAACTATCGCCGGCCAATGGAAGAGATTACAAATTGAAACAGCTAAAGATGCTATGGAAGTAGCTGAAAAAGAACATAAAAAATATACTAATAAATTAAAAAAAGAAACTAATAAACCAGTAAGTACTGAAGTTCCTGTATGGTTTGATGAAAAAATAAGCAAAGAAAATTTAACAGTGAATGAGGAAGAAGAATTAGAAAGTATTTTAAAAAAATATGAATAATTAAAAAATAGAAAAGAGTAATTTATATGCAAATTTTTGAAGTAGATTCTTTAAAAAAAATTGAAGAGTATATTAAAGAAAGAGATTATTACATTGATTACTTAGATAATTTTATCTTACAATATTTAGCCAGAAATTTAACAGAATCTCAATATTTTATAATTTTAAAAGATAGTAAAGCTAAAGAATTAGAAAAAATAAAAGCAAAACTTTTAGAAAGTACCAACTTTGCATTTTTAGCTAATGCCCATCAACCCTCTTTTATAGGTAAACTTAATAATAAAAATAAAATAATATTAAAAAAATGGATTACTTTATATCCAAAATATGGTGAATTTGCTGATAAATTTTTGCAAAAAAAAGATTTTAATAGTTTTCGATACGGATTAGATGAATGTGAATTAAGTGCTGATTCAGTGAATTTAAAAATAAAATATAAAAATGATTATTTAATTATTCTTGAATTTATTTTAAAAATATTTAGCATGAGATATAATGATTATTCTAGAGAAATGAATTTTTATGAAAATGGCTTTTATATAGATGAAAATAATCCTAGTCAAATAATACCCTATAATGATTTTTATTGGTATCATTATAAAATTATAACTTTTGAAAAATTAAAAGAAATGTATGGCCTTGAGTATTTAAGAAAAAAAGAAGAAGAAAATAAAAAAAATTTATTGTTATTAGAAAAAAAATTAAAACAAAAAGGAGGAATCTAAATGGAAATAAACTTTAAAAGTGAAAGAATAAAATCATTAGAAGATAACTTAGAAGAAGCATTAAAAAATCCAGAATTCGTTAAGTTGGTAAAAAAATTAAATTTAACTAAAGAAGAAGCAATGAAAAAAACAACTAAGTTACTAGATACAGTTGCTGAATTAAAAAATTGTCAAAAATGTCGTGGTATCTTTATGTGTCAAAATGCTTATACTGGCCATGTTTCTTGTTTAGAAAAAAATAATGAAGGAGTTTATAGTACGTATATTCCTTGTAAGTATCAAAAAGCTTTATGGAAACAAAAAAAGTCTAAAATAAGTGAAGAAGATTCTTTACATAAAGCTAAAATGAAAGATATCGATGTTTTAGACAAAAAAAGAGTAAAAGTAATTAAATGGTTAGATAATTTTTATGAAAATTATGACTTTTCTAAAAATTTAAAAGGTTTGTATTTATATGGAAATTTTGGATCTGGAAAATCTTTTTTAATAAGTGCTTTATTAAATGAATTAAAAGAGAAAAAAAGTGTTGAAACAGAAATTATATATTTTCCTGAAATTTTAAGAGAACTAAAGTCTGATTGGGAATTATATGAAGCTAAAATGCGACGTTATCAAACAATCGATATTTTATGTATTGATGATATTGGTGCTGAAAAGGTTAGTGAATGGAGTCGTGATGAAGTTTTAGGTACTATATTACAAACAAGAATGAATCATAATTTAACAACATTCTTTACTTCTAATTTAAGTTTGAAAGAATTAGAAAAACATTTTTTAACTAATGAAAAAAGTGATGAATTAATTAAAGCTAGAAGAATAATGGAAAGAATTAAACAATTAACCGAAGAAATGGAGTTAGTAAGTGAAAACCGAAGAAACTAAAAATATTGAAAGAAGTATTATCAAAAAATTTCGTAAAACTATTTGGCGTGGATTTATTGATAGCATAAATACTTTTTCTTTAATTGAAGAAAATGACAAAATAGCAGTTTGTATTTCTGGTGGAAAAGATTCATTTTTATTAGCTAAATGTTTAGAAGAAATAAAAAAACATGGTAAAATTAATTTTGAATTAAAATTTATTTGTATGGATCCAGGGTATAATGAAGAACATGTAAAAAAAATTAAAGAAAATGCTTTAAAATTAGGAATTCCCTTAGAAATTTTCAAAACAAATGTATTTGAAGTATCTAATCTTTTAAATGAAAAACATCCTTGCTATATGTGTGCAAGAATGCGTAGAGGTTATTTGTATGATTATGCTCAAAAATTAGACTGTAATAAAATAGCTTGAGCGTATCAGTTTGATGATGTAATTGAAACAATTTTGATGGCTATGTTTTATAGTGGATCTTTTAAAACAATGATGCCAAAAGTTAAAAGTGATCATTTTAAAGGAATGGAACTTATTAGACCATTTTATTTTGTAAGAGAAAAAGATATTATTGAATGGTGTAAACATAATAACTTAGAGTTTTTAAATTGTGGGTGTAAGTTTGTCTTAAAAAAGCAAGATAGCAAAAGAAAAGAAATTAAAGAATTATTAGCTAATTTACGCAAAACAAATCCTTTTATAGATAAAAATATTTTTCGAAGTACTGAAAATGTTAATTTACAAACCATTATTTCCTATGTTAATAAAAATGGTGAAACTGATTCAATATTAAATGATTTTAAAAAAGATAAAGAAACATAATTCTTTTTGATTTTTCGTTTTTAACCTCTTATTTTCTTTTTCATATACTACCTTAGAAAGGTTTGATTTAAATGAAGTGTAATGAATTAGAAATAAAGGAAAAGGGAAAAATTAAAAGGATTTTTTTAGATGAACAAAAACAAGCAAAATTATTTCATTTAGGACTAACACCTAATGAAGAAATTATTTGTAAATTTAAAAGTCCTTTTAAAGATCCAATCGCTTATCAAATTAAAGGTTGTGTTTTTGCAATCAGAAATGAAGATGCAGCTTTAATTGAGGTGGAAAAATGAAAAAGAAAAGAGCTTGTTTAATCGGAAATCCTAATGTCGGTAAATCTTCTATTTTTAATACTTTAACTGGTTCATTACAACATACAGGAAATTGGACTGGTAAAACAGTTTCAAATGAAATAGGCTTATTTAATTATCAAGATACAAGTTGGGAATTAGTAGACTTACCAGGAACTTACTCTTTAATGGGAGAGAGTAAAGAAGAGGAAATTGCTAGTGATTTTGTTTTAAGTAATGATTATGATTTAGCTATAATTGTAGCGGATTCCACTAATCTAGAACGAAGTATGGAAATAATTCTAGAAGTAATGGATGTCAAAAAGGAAATTATTGTTTGTTTAAATTTAATTGATGAAGCTAAGAAAAGAAATATTTTTATTGATTCTAAAAAATTAGCTACTAAATTAAAAGTTCCTGTAATTGAAACAAGCGCTAAAGAAAAAAAAGGTTTTCAAGAACTTTTAGAAACAATGAATAACTATTATAATAAAGAAATTTTAGAAATTATACATCAAAAAAAAATAACTAATTATTGTAATTATATATTACCTAAAATAAATGAAACTAAAAATGGCTTAGCTATAAAATTGTTATTAGACGATAATTGGCAAAAAAAATATGAATTAACTTTTGAAAATTTAAAAATAATTAAATTTTATCAAAAATATATTTCTAAAAGTGATATAAGAAATAGCTATCATGAAAATGCAATAAAAATTTTAGATGGAGTAATTAACAGAATTGATGAAGTTGAAAAAAAAGAAGATAAAATTTGGAATTATTTATTTTCTAATCGTTTTTTAAGTATACCTTTTATGTTAATTTTACTTTTTTTTATTCTATGGCTCACAATTTATTTTTCTAACATTCCTTCAAGTTTTTTATTTTCTTTTTTTGAATCATTAGAACAACCACTTTATAAAATACTAAATTTTTTACCAAATTATATAGTAGATCCTTTGATCTTAGGAGGTTATCGAACTTTATATTGGGTTGTTTCTGTAATGTTACCACCTATGGCTATCTTTTTTCCTTTATTTTCGTTGTTAGAAGATTATGGATTATTACCAAGAATAGCTTTTAACTTAGATAGACCTTTTGCTAAATGCGGCTCATGTGGTAAACAAAGTTTAACCATGTGCATGGGACTTGGATGTAACGCTGTTGGGGTAACTGGTGCTAGAATTATGGAATCAAAAAAAATGCGTTTATTATCTATTTTAACTAATGTTTTTATGCCTTGTAACGGAAGATTTCCCGCAATGATTTGTATAATTAGTATGTTTTTTGTTAGTAATAATACCTTTTTAGGAAGTATTTATTCAGCTTTGTTTTTAGCATTATTTATAGTCGGAGGCATATTCTTAACTTTTTTAGTAACAAAAATATTAAGTAAATTTATTTTAAAAAATGAAAAACCTATTTTTATTTTAGAATTACCATCTTTTAGGAAACCAAAGATTTTAAAAACAATTTATTTTGCTTTAAAAGAAAAAGCGTTAGATGTTTTAAAAAGAGCAATGATTATTTCTTTCCCGGCTGGTCTTATAATTTATTTCCTAGCTAATATAACCATATCTAACTTATCTTTAATATCTTATTTACAAGACTTTTTCAATCCATTTGGACTTTTAATTGGCTTAGATGGTGCAATTGTTTTAGCGTTTTTATTAGGGCTTCCTGCTAATGAAATAGTAATACCTATGCTTTTGTTAATTTACAGTGGGGGCAGTGCTTTAGTAGAATATGAATCTTTAGAAAGTTTAAAACTTCTTTTAATAGAACATGGTTGGACTTTATTAACTGCTTTTAATTTTTTAATAATTTCCTTATGTCATTTTCCATGTGCTACAACTCTTTTAACCATAAAAAAAGAGACTAATAGTCTATTTTATACTTTGATTTCATTTATTATTCCATTAGCTATTGGAATAACCATATGTTTAATTACCACATTAATTTTTAGTTAAAGATAAAATTTTAAGTTTTATCTTTTTTTAACTTATAAATTCACTAACATCAATATTGTTATTAATTTTAAAAATAAAATGGTGCCGATTAACAGAATTGAACTGTTCTCTGATGCTTACCATGCATCTGTACTACCACTGTACTAAATCGGCTTAAATACATGTTAGCATATTTTGTTTCTTTTGCAAATATAGTTTTACAGATAAATGTGTTTTTTTGATGAAATTTATCTATATTTATTGTACTTTTTATCAAAAAAAATTATAATGTACTTATAGAAAAGGAGTGAAAAAGATGTACTGCGGTGAATGTGGAGCTAAGTTGAAAAAGAATGCTCAATTTTGTGAAGAATGTGGAGCAAAAGTAAAAAAGGAAGAAAAAGCCAAAACTTCCAAAAAAGTTGAAACTTCTAAACCTAAAACAAAAATGTCTAAAAAGAAAAAAATTGTTTTAACAGTAGTAGTTATTTTAGTTTTAGCATTAGGAATTAGTTTTAGCATTTTATCAAATCGTTTTGGCCCTAAAGGAGTAGCAACAGAATACCTAGATGCATTAATTAGTAATGATGCTAATCGAATTTATAATTCTTTAAATTTAAGTGGGGATACAACTTTTACTACTAAAGAAGAATTTGTTAAATTATTTGAAGATGAATCTAATTCCTTTAAAAATGTAGTGAATTATAAATTAACAGATATTAGTTACAATGAAGGAAATTTAAGTGCAACAGTAAAATTTACCGTTGCCCTAAAAGATTCAGATGATGATGAAACAATAAGTATTAAAGTTGTCAAAAATAGTAAGAAGAAATTTTTAATTTTTGATAATTGGCAAGTTGCTAATATTAATAATTCTATTGTAGTTGAAGATTATCAACTATCTGTTCCTAAGTCTTCTAAAGTAAGCGTTAATAATATTGAATTAACTGAAAAATACTTGAGCAGCGACAAATCAACTGATGAATTAGATGTTTATATAATTCCTCAAATATTTGTTTCTGATGCAACTATTAAAACAACATTACCTTGTGGAATAGCTGTTGAAGAAGTTGAAAGTATTTCAAATTACAATTCAAGTTATACAGTAAGCGTTTCTATTGATAATTTAGATGAAGCAATGGAATCAAAATTAAAAGAGCAAGTTAAAAGTGATATAACAAAAATTTATTCTAATATTATAGGCAAAAAAGATTGGAATAGTATTAAAGATTCATATAGTTATAACAACGTTGATTTAACCAATTTAAAAGATGAATACGAAGATATGTATGATGATTTAGTAACTGACAGTGATATTACTTTAAAAAAATTTGAAATAACTGATGTTAAAATTACTGATATAGCTCTTAAAAATGGACGTTTAGAAATAGACGCCAAATATAGTTATAATTATTCAATAGAATACAAAAACTATAACAATGAAGTAAAAACAAAAGATGGTAAAAGTTCTTATACTTCAACATTAACCTATGATTATTTTGAAAATAATTTTAAATTATATGATTTATATGGAACTGTAACATATTTTTCAACTTGGTAATAAAAAGAAAAATTTTGAAATAAAATTAAAGTGAGGAGAGTAGATTATGGCAAAATTTTGTACAAATTGTGGAAAAAAATTAGAAGATGGCAAACCATGTGATTGCCAAAAAAGCAAAAAAAATGTTGTTGAAGCAGAAGTAGTTAAAGCATCTGCCAATGATTATGTAAATGATTACATTGATGGTTTAAAAGGAATTTTTACCAAACCAGTAGATACAATGAAAAAATATGCAAAAAGTTCTAAGTTTGTTTTATCATTGATAATGCTTGGAATTAATGCTCTTATTTCAGCTTTATTTGTTTATTTATTTGCAAAAGAAAGTGTAGGACTTATAGCTTCTTTAAGCGGATATGGATCATTAATGAAATCATATAGTGTAGATGTTCCTTTCAAAGTCTACTTTATGGCATTTTTATTTATGGCAGTATTCTTTTTCTGCTTAGGTGGTTTATTACATTTTGTATGTAATGTTTTGATGAAAAAAGATAGTGATTTCAAAGAAATTATGGGCTTACTAGGTATAAATGCTTTATTTACAACAGTAACAACAATAATAGCAATAGTTGCTTTATACATTAATGTTTGGATTGCTATAATAGTTTTAGCAATTGCTGGTGTTATTTATTTAATTAATATCTATCAAGGATTTACAATGATTGCAAACATTGACAAAAATAAAACAGCTTATGTATTTACGTTATGTTATGTAATTACATTATTTGTAGTTTGCTACATTTTACCTAAAATATTTTCTTAATAAATAAACAAATTTAAATTTTTAAGCTTCCATGAAAAATGGAAGTTTTTTTATTAATATGCTAAAATATCGTTAGGTGATCTTATGTCTACATTTTCTTATGCAATAAAAATGGCTATAATTTTATTTCCAATTGTTTCTTTAATTTTTACTATTCCTTATATAATTTATCAATATCATAAATACGGCTCCATAAACCCGTATCGTACAATTATAATTTATAGCTTTTTACTATATTTAATGAGTGCCTATTTTTTAGTTATATTGCCGCTCCCTAGCATTGAAACAGTTTCTAAAATGACAACTCCTAGCTATAACTTAATTCCTTTTCATTTTATATCTGAGATTTTTTCTTTATCAACTTTTTCAGTAAGTGACTTTGCTACTTATTTTCCAACTTTAAAAAATCCAGTAGTATATGAGTCAATATTTAATGTTTTCTTAACTGTTCCTTTTGGTATATATTTACATTATTATTTTGAATATGATTTTAAAAAAACTTTTTTTTATAGCTTTTGTTTAACCTTATTTTTTGAATTAACCCAATTAAGTGGCTTATATTTTATCTATCCTCGGGGATATAGAGTATTTGATGTAGATGATTTAATACTTAATACTTTAGGTGGAATTTTAGGCTATTTTATAGCTTATATACCATTAAAAATATTACCAACTAGAAAAAAAATAGATGAACAAAGTAAAGAAAAAGCTGGTAGTGTAAGTGTTTTAAAAAGAGGCATGGCTTTCCTAATTGATTTTCTGATATATAGTGTATTTTTAGCTTCAATAATCTATTTAATTTATAATTTTATTAGTAATGATTTTTATTTATGTCTTATTATACTATTAATTTGGACTATGATTTATTATGTTATTTTACCTAATCTATTAAACGGAAGAACATTAGCAATGAAATTTTTTCATTTACAATTCTATTCTGAAAAAAGTGTTACTTGTTATCGAATATTAGCTTATTATTTTTGGTTAGTTTTTATATATGTAATTTTACCTATATTAACTTTAATAATTGGCTATTTTCTTCAAAAAGAAAAAATAATTACTAAAAACGCTTGGGAGTATTACATAATTGTTACATTAGCTCTTACTTTAATGATTTATTTAATATTTTTATTAAAAAGAATATTTAAAATTCCAACAATAAATGAAACCTTAAGTCATGTAAAAATTATAAGTAAAATTAGAGAAAATTAAAAAGATAAAACTTCAACATTTTTATCTTTTTTTATCTCCTTTATAAAACAAGAAGGATTTGCTTTAGGTACAAGTAAATAAATAATTGACTTTGTTCTGGTAAGTCCAACATAAAATAATCTTCTTTCTTCTTCAAAAGGATAGGGTTGAACAGTTTTTATTAAAGAAATAATTTTTTCATCTTTTTGCAAAGACGGAAAGCCATATAAAGTATTTTCTAAATTAAGTAAAATAACAATGTCGCTTTCCAAGCCTTTCGCTGCATGTACTGTTAAAAAACGAATATTATGATTCTCAAAATTTTTAAAAACAATTTTATTATTATCTTGTACTTTAAATGGTAGTTTCTTTGTATATTTTTTTAAATCAAAGTTATTACGTCCCAAAATAAAAATCTCTTTATCTCCAGAAATTAATTTTAAAACTTTTTTCAAAATAGAGGAAGCATCTTTATAAAAAACAATTTTTATTGGTTTAGCAATATGTTTAGAACTTTTAAGCTCTTTTTTTACTTGATTAGGATTTTTTTGAATAAATTTACCAGCTGTTTTAACAAGTTCATCGCTATTTCGATAAGTTGTTTCCAATTTATATATCTTAACATTTGGAAAATAATAAGAAAAATTTAAAAAAATATTTAAATCACATCCTGAAAAATGATATATTGATTGATAATCATCGCCAACAACACATAAAGAAGCGTTAGTTTGATTTAAAATTTCTTTTACAAAATTAAAACGACACAGTGAAGTATCTTGAAATTCATCAATAATAACTAATTTATATGGTAATGAACACTTATTATTTTTTAAATACTCCGTAGTTTTTAAAATAATATCATCAAAATCTAAAATATTTGCACTTTCTTTATTAGTTTCATACAATAAATAAATGGCATAAATAAGATAGA
>CALVWG010000051.1 GCA_944364655.1 uncultured Bacilli bacterium
TAGAAGCATTATATTGATTATCTTTATAAACAACATTGATAATATCACATTGCATATCCCGGTTACTTCTAGGATCAATAAATTCACCAAGTTCATTATCAGCTGTAATACTGCCATTTTGAATTAATGTTTTAATATCAAAAACAAATTTATTTTGTTCACTAGCATAACTAATACTTTTAGCTAAAACCTCTTTTATTTTAGATTCATAGATACCTTCTTTAATACTATTACTTATTCCATTATATATTGGAACTGCTATTAATAATAAAATCGTTATTATTACAGTTATTGCTAATAATTCTACTAATGTAAATCCTCTTTTCATATGATCCTCTACCTTAATAAAATAATAACATATAACTACATAAAAAAAAAGAAAGAATATTATTAATCAAACAATTCTTTCTTTTTTAATTAATTATTATTTTTTAAGAATTCCAAAGTCTTACGCATTTTAGCATCATATTTTAAAACTTCCATGCTGCCAAAAGCTTTTAATAATTCTTCTTTAGAAATACCATAATTTTTAGCCATTTCTTCTGCATCTTTATCTGCTTCTTCATCAGTTACTTCAATTTTTTCTGCTTCAGCAACAGCTTCTAATAAATAACGATATTTAATTCTTTTTGTAGCTTCTGGTTCCATATTTTTATGAATATCATCCATAGTCATTTTAGAAAATTCTAAATATTGATCCATTTTTAATCCTTGACTTTTTAATTGATCTTCAAATTGATGAATCATTCGATGTACTTCTTCGTCAATAATATCTTCTGAAATATCAACAGTCATATTGTCTGAAGCTGTTTTTAAAACTTCTTCAATAAAACGATCATCTATTTCATCTTGTTTACGTTTTTTAATAACTTCTTCTACTTCTTTAGCCAATTCTTCAGCATTAGTTACTTTATCATATCCTAAATCTTTAAAGAAATTTTCATCAATATCAGGTAATACTCTTGTTTTAATTTCTTTTAAAGTAACATGGAAAGTAACTTTTTTACCAGCTAAATCTTTAACATAATCTTTAGGGAAAGCTAAATCTAAATCTTTTTCTTCATTAACTTTCATTCCAATTACGCCTTCTTCAAAACCAGGAATAAAAGTATGAGAACCAATTTCTAATGGGAAGTTTTCGCCACTTCCACCTTCTAATTCTTCACCATCAACATAACCTTTAAAGTCAATTACAGCAGTATCACCACTTTCAACTTCTCCTTCATCTTTAACGCGAATCTCCGCAAATTGTTCTCTTAAATGATCAATTTCATGATCAATTTCTTCTTTTGTTACATCTACTTTTTCTTTTTTTACTTTTAAGTCTTTATAATTTCCTAATTTAACTTCAGGTTTACCAGTAATAGTTATATCAAATGTTACAGAATCTTTATCAATTGCTGGAATATCAATTTTTGGTTCAATAACTGGTTCAATTTTACTATCTTTTAATGCTTTACTATAAGCATCATTTATACAGTTATCTACAGCGTCCATATATAATGATTCAATTCCAAATTTTTCTAAATAAATATTTTTAGGAACTGCTCCTTTTCTAAATCCATCAACCTTTACTTCTTTAACATGTTTTTTAAATGCTTTATCTAAAGCTTTTTGCCATTCTTCACCTTCAATTTTAATTGTGACTTTTTCGATATTTTTTGCCATCTAAATAGCTCCTTTCATTCAGTGTATATTATAACTTGTTCTTTTAATAAATGCAAACGATTTTGTAAAAAGAATTGAAATTAAAAATTATCGAACTTTCAAAAGCATTTGATCATAAATCTTATAAAGATACTGAACATGATTTTCTAAAAAGAAATAATGTAAAATATAAAAATACAAAAACACAAGTAAAATAAAGAAGATAAACAAAAATATATAGGAAATCATTCCTAAGGCTAAAAAAGCTAAAGCAAAAAGAGCAAAAAACATCGTTACGATTAAATGAATAAGTCTTTCATGTTGAAAAAAAGCAATTTTAATTTTTAAATCTTCTAAATCACTCCTCGTTACCTCGCCCGTTACTTTCTTCTCCATTTCCTTCACATAATTCTGTAGATATTTTTTCATTTTTAAATCCCTTTCTTTCTATTTTACTTAAAACAAATGAAATAAAAATCGCTAGAAGAATCACAATCCAAAGATTTTTACTAATTTCATTAATCATATAATTTATAAATGCTGCCGCATGAGCCACTCGGTTCATAAATTGTTCTTTCACAACAGTTCCTAACAAAATTTCTCCAAAAACCAAGATCAACGCATAGAAGAAAAAATATTTTTTAAAATAAAAACAACGTTTACCTCGATTTATGAAAAAGAGAATCATAAGGAAAAGCAAAAGAAGTATGAAAACTTCTGAAAAAATGAAAGGATCGGTAATAAATCTCAAAAAAGAAGTAAAATCCTCTAAAGTGATTTTAGAAAAAACAACGGTATCTTTATCGAGTAATTTCGTGATAATTTGCTCTGCTGTCGGAAAAAATTCTAAAATTTGATTGCTGTAATCTGTAGCATATTTAAGAATTTGAGCCTGTTCTTCTTCACTTAAAGAAAGCCCTTTAGCTTGTAAAGAAGAACTTATTACTTTTAAATTATCTTCAACTAATTTTAAAACTTCTTCCTTAGTAATCGATAAATCTTCTTTTTGATAGATCAAATAATCAAAAACATTTGCTAAATACTTTCCTACAAATTTTTTAGTGCTCTCACTATTTAATACTTCTTCCATAGTTTCTTCTGGAACATTGATCGCTTCTAAATATTTTAAAACGTTTTGATAAAGTTCACTTTGAACTCCGTTGTAAGAATCCATAAGAAAAGAAATGTCAGCATCTTGAAGATAAGAAACAATTTGTTTTTCTTCTAAATTCCACTTAACCTCTATCGAAAAAGTCAAAAATACAGTCAAAAGAGCACTTAAAAAAATTAAGAACCATGAACTTATTTTTTTTATCATAAAACCTCTTTCCATATTCATTATATCACTGAAATAGATAAACGGCAAAAGGACAAAGACAAATCTTTATTTACTGTAAAGTATTTAATTTTTTTAGTATCACTATATTTTAATGTTATAATACATATAAGGAAGTGAAAATTTTTTGAAAAAGAAAAAAACTTGGATCTATTTAAGTGTAATCACTTTACTGGCATTATTACTTTTGGGAACGAATTATTATTGGTATCGAGCTTTAAAACGGGAAGAAGAAACCTTAAAAAATGCTTTGATCCCCACTCTTTCTAATGATTATTTTACCAATCAACTAGCTTTAACGAATCAAGCCAAAATAAAAGAAGATTATGATTATACAGAAGGGCAACAATACGCGATGTATAACGATCCTTGGTATCAAGAATTGATTGATAATCTTTATCAAATGGAACCGCTAGACGTTCCTTTAATTAATCAAAATCCTGATTATCCAAATGGTTGTGAAGCTGCCGCGGCAACAATGCTTTTAAATTATTTAGGCATCAATATTACTTTAGAAGATTTCATCAACAACTACTTACCTATGAGTGATGAGAAAGAAAAAAATGGAGTAAGATACGGACCAAATCCAGCTATTTCCTATGCTGGAAACCCAAAAGACCCATCTCGTGGCTGGGGTACATTTGAACCAGTCATAGTAAATGCAATTACAACAATTTTAAAAAAGCAGAAAAAAGAAAATCCAAAATTAGAATATAACATGTATGAAAACGATGAAAAATACTCTCTTAAAACAGCTGCCGATCAATTAAATGGAACATTTACTCCATTCTTAATTTGGACAACAATTGACTATACAGAAGCAAAAGATATTTATGAATGGTTTGGATACGATAAAAAAAATACCTATACGTATCCGAAAAACAGCCATGTCGTTGTAGTTACAGGAGTTGATGAAAACTACTACTATATTAATGACCCTTTAAAGAGCGAAAAAAATATTCCAATAGAAAAAGAACAATTAGAAAAAAGTTTTGATTCTTTAGGAAGACAATTAATACTTATCGAAACCTATGAACTACCTGAAGATTTATATTATGAAGAAATGATTTATTAAAAAAAGAAGCTTTCAATTTTATTAGCCAGCTTCTTTTTTATTTTTATGTAAGTTTCAAATTCATTTTTTCATCTTTAAAAATTCTTTCATCCATAAGCTTTAAATTAAATAAAAAAATTCTTCTGTTTTTAACATTTTTTAGTTCATGTTTTCATTTTCAGCTAAATAATGATACGCATAAACAACATCTTCATCATAATCTACTATTTTTCCACTCGGTAAATAAAGCATTTTTCCAATATTTAAATGTTTAACAAAATCTGGATTATGAGAAACAACTAGCATGGTTCCTGGATATTCACTAAAAGTTTTGGCAATAATTTCTTGAGTTTCCGGATCCAAATGATTTGTCGGCTCATCTAAAAGTAAAAAATTTGCTTTAGTAAGAGCTAATTTTGCCAAAGCAACTCGACTTCTTTCTCCAGGAGATAAGATAGCTACTTTTTTATAAATATCTTCTCCTGTAAAAAGAAAATGTCCCAAAACACCACGTAAAAAAGAGGTTTGCTTTTGCCAATCATCAAATTGCTCTAAAACACTTTTTTGTTCATCTAACCCCTCGTGTTCCTGAGCATAATAACCTATAGTAACATTTTTCCCCCAAACAATATTTCCTTCTTTTGGCTGTAATTTTTGAATCAACACTTTTAAAAAAGTAGACTTTCCTACACCATTTTCGCCAACAATTAAATATCTTTCCCCACGAAGCATTTGAAAAGAAACATCTTCAAATAAAGGACAATCTTTTTGATATTCAAAAGATAAATGTTCCACTTTCAAAGGATAAAAATCTCCTTTTTCCTGAACTTCCATTTTAAATTTTGTTTCCTTATACTTTTTATCTAAAATCACTTTATTCTTTTCCAACTTAGCCAATTTTTTTTGACGATCCTTTGCAATATTGGCCTTTTTTTCATTACCGCGAATATACTTAGCAATAATAAGTTTTAACTTTTCTTCTTCTTTTTCCTGTTTAAGAAAAGTTCTTTCCTTTGTTTTTTTCTCTTCCTCTTTTCTTTTTAAAAACTTTTCATAACTACCAGTAAACAATTCCATTTTATGTGTTTGTTTATCAAGATACAAAGTTTTATTAGTAACCTTATTTAAAAAAGGAACATCATGAGAAATTACTAAAACAGTTCCAGAATAATTTTTCAAAAAATTCATAACATAATCTTTCGTTTCAATATCCAAATGATTTGTCGGTTCATCAAGCAAAATAAAATCTGGCTTGCTATATAAAAGATGAGCAAACGCAACTTTGCTTTTTTGACCTCCAGAAAGTTGTTGTAAAGAATGATCCAGCAATTCAAATAAATGTAGTCCCATAACAATATCTAAAAGTTGTTCTTCCGCTTTATAAGGCTCATAATATGAAATCATCTCTTCTATTTTACTTGCCTTTTTTAAAAGTTCTCGAACTCTTTTCTCATTTTCTTCTTTACCAGCCTTTTCATAAATTAGATTTAATTCATTTTCTAACCTCTGTAAAGGTCTACCGGTTTGTAAATATTCTAAAACAGAAATATTCATATTTAAAACTTCATCTTGCAATACTTGAGGAAGATAGGCAACTCTAGTATGAGTTGGTAGTTTAATTATTCCATATTCAGGTTCTAAATCTTTTAAAATCAAATGAAATAAAGTACTTTTTCCAGCACCATTTACTCCGATAACACCTACATGATCTCCAGAACTTATATGTACTGTAACATCCAGAAAGATAGTCTGTAAGCCAAAAGAAAAATCTAAATGTTCAATATCCATACAATCACCTTTAAACATTTAGATTTTACATTATTTTTAAGAAAAAAGCTATACTGGAGTTAAAATTATTCGAAAAGACGTAGATTTTTATTTGGAATTCCGTTTTATGATAAAAAACTGAAATAAGTCTGATAGTAGTATAATATATATGTTTCTTTGCCAAAAAGGAGGATTCCCAAAAATATCATTTTACTCTTCATTTCTTTCATCCTCTTCTTATATTTTTATTATAGCAAAAAAGAAGTACTTTTAAAATATTTTTTAAACTCAATAAATTCATAAAAAATAGCAAAGATTTATCTTTGCTATTTTTAATTTAAAACAACACTTTTTCAGATTTATATTGTTTTATAATCACAAACATAATAAGAGCAATATAGAAAATGCTTGATCCAAACATAAGTAAAATTTGCACAATGTTATAAATACTATTATTAATATCCGTAAAGATCATAGTCATATTTAAAAATGGAATAATAGCAATAAAATTATTCGTAGCCACATTAATCATAAAAGCAATCATTCCTGGAAATAAAGAAATAAAAGTTAATGGAGTTAAAGCACTTTGAGCTTCCTTAAATGTTTTAGATTTACTTGCAATCGCAATGCAAAGGCCACTGATAAAAAAGGAATAAACCATGATTATTAAAATTCCTAAAACAATAGCTTGCCATGAATAAAGCAATTCAGCATTGGCATAAATACGAAACATATTTTTAGAAATAAGTAAAGTAATATAAGATAACCCAAAACTTAGAATTCCTGTAATTAAAGATGATAAAGATACACTAAAAAATTTTCCTAAAATAATATCTTTACTTTTAATCGGAAAAGTAAGTAAAGTTTCTAAAGTACCTCTTTCTTTTTCACCAGCAGTCGTATCCGTTGCTGGATAAGTTGCCGAAACAGTAATCGCCATAATCACAAATAAGAAAGCATAGTTTTTTATGTAATTTGCAAAATAAAAATCTTCTTCAGCGACCTCTTCATGAACCGTGATGATATTTAACACTTCTGAAGCATCTATTCCTTCATTCATCAAATAGTTTTGTTGCAATAAACTCTTATAAGATTCAAAATATTGTTCCATAAAAGTAGATGCATACATACTTTCTTCACTACTATTAGAATGAATTGTATAATTTGTATTTTCTTTGGTTACATAAAGATAAATTTCATTACGATCATATGCTTCTTGCATTTCTTCTTCACTTCCAGAATAAGCTTCAATTTTCATTTCTTCTAAAAGTTGAGTTTCTGTTTCTGAAAGTTCATAAGCAAAACCAATCTTATTATATTCACTTATATCGGTCGTTGTTTGAGCTTCAAACAAAAAAGACATCATCAAAATCAAAAAAGGAATAAATATAGGAATAACTAACATCATTGCCAAAGACTTTTTATCACGAAACAATTCTTTTAATTCTTTTTTTAAAATAATCCATAAATTACTTTTCATCTTCACTACCTCCAATCAAAGCAAAAAAGGCATCACGTAAATTCGTTGTTTTTGTCTCTTTTTTAATTTCCTCAGGTGTTCCAGTAAGTAAAATATGTCCATGATGAATCATAATTACTCGATCACATATATTTTCAGCTTCTTCCATATAATGAGTTGAATAAAGAATCGTTTTTCCTTTATTTCTTTCTTTTTTAATAAAATCTAAAATAATCTGACTAGATATAATATCTAACCCCGTAGTTGCTTCATCAAAAACATAATATTTAGGATTATGAATAAAACATCTAGCGATATTTACTCGTTGAGTTTGACCAGTTGAAAGATCTCCTATTTTTTGATATAAAAAAGAATCTAATTGTAATTTTTGACTAATTTCTTTAATTTTTCCATCAATTTCTTCCTCAGACATTTTATAAATCCGGCAACACATATTTAAAAGTTCATAAGTAGTGAGTGTGTCATACAATTTCGTATTTCCAGATAAATAAGCAAGTTCCATTTTAATACCTATTTCATCTTCTTTATAGCTTTTATTATCAAACAAAACAATACCTTCTGTAGGCTCTAAAATACCAGCAATCATTCTTAAAAGAGTACTTTTTCCAGCACCATTCGGTCCTAAAATACCAACGATCTCGCCATCATGAGCTTCAAATGAAATATTTTCATCTGCATAAAATTCTTCTTTTTGTTTTTTTTCATTCCATTTTGTAAACTTTTTAGTTACATTTTTAACTTGAATCATAAAAACTCCTTTCTTTCATATATCCTCAAATTAAAAAGGAAATAACCGTTCACATTCATATTATCAAATATATTTTTTAAAAGCAACTTCAAAAAAAAGCTATTTTGAAAAACAAAATAACTTCTCATATTTTCTTTAATCGTAAACTATTTAAAGCAACACTTATACTACTAAAAGTCATCGCCAAACTAGCAATCATTGGATTTAAAGTAATCGGTAAAAATCCACTAGCTAACGGAATCATGACAATATTGTAAAAGAAAGCCCAAAACAAATTTTCACGAATAATTTTTATCGTTTTCTTTCCTACTTTAAACAGATAAGGTATCAAAGAAAGATCTTCTTTTAAAAAGACAATGTCAGATGAATCGGCACTGACATCAGATCCACCATAAACACTTACTCCAACTGTTGCAGCTTTTAATGCCGGAGCATCATTAATTCCATCTCCCATCATTAAAGAAGGAGCATTTTTTAAAGCAATTTTTTCTTTTTCTTCTGGTGAAGTATTTGCATAAACATTTGAAATACCAAGTTCAGATGCAATCACTTTGGCTGACACTTCATTATCACCTGTTACCATAAAGACTTGATACTCTTTTTGCAATTCTTTAAGAATTTCAATCATGTCTTTTTTTATTTCATCTCGTAAAGCAAACAACCCTAAAACTTCCGTTTCGGTAAATAAATATACAATCATATAACCTTTTTTAATATATTCTTTTTCTTCTTTTCGATAAGGATTTTTTAAAGAGAATTTTTCTAAAAAAGAAGCCGATCCAGCATAATAAATTTGCGAATCAATTTTCCCTTCAATCCCTAATCCAGGATGATTTTTAAAATCTTTCACTTTAACAAACTCTTTATATTTTTTAGTGATTGCCATCGCAAGTGGATGGGTAGAATTTTTTTCCAAACTAGCCAAATAAAGTAAAACATTTTCATTTTTATATTGTTCATGTACCACTGAAATTTTACCAGTTGTTAAAGTACCAGTTTTATCTAAAAGAACATTCTTTATTTTACTTAAATTTTCAATGGCATCACTATTTTTTACCAAAATTCCTTTTTTAGATAAAGTACCGACAGAAACCACCATGGCAAGCGGTGTTGCAAGTCCAAGAGCACAAGGACACGCAACAACTAAAGTCGTTACAAAATATTTGATAGCGGTATTAAAATCATGTAGGAAAAAATGAAGAAGAAAAACGAAAAAAGCACTTCCAAAAATAAAAGGAACAAAGTAGCGACTAATCTTATCTGCCATTTTTTCAATAGAAGTCTTTTTTTCTAAAGAAGACATAACAAGCTTTGTAATATGACTAATCATCGAATCTCGTCCAACTTTTAAAGCTTCATAAGTAACAGATCCTTCATAATTAATACTACCGGCTAATACGTTAGCTCCTTCGCTTTTTAAAACGGGCAAAGACTCACCAGTAAGTAAAGATTCATCTACATGAGTCTTTCCATCTAAAATAACCCCGTCTACCGGAAATACTTCACCTGGTTTAACTAAAACCCTATCATGAACATGAATTTCATGAATAGAAACCTGTATTTCTTCATCCTCTTTAAAAATCGTTCCCTTTTTTGGAGTAATCGTAACCAAATTTTGAATCGCATCCACAGCTTTATTTTTATTTTCTCGATCAATCAATCTTCCTAATTTTACAAAAAGCAAAATAAAAGCGGATGATTCGAAATACAAAGAATGAACTTCTTCAAAATTTCCATTTACTACTAAAATAAATTCATAAAAACTATAAAGAAAATTTACGAATACTCCAAAAGTAATTAAAGTATCCATATTGCTTGTTCTATGAAGAAAATTTTTCATTCCACTTTTTAAAATATCTATTCCATAAAAAAGGAATGGAATGGTCCCTAAAAGTAAAAACCAAGCATAATTTATTGGTGAAATTTCTTTATTTAAAAATTCTGGAACAGGCAAATGAAACATTGAACCCATAGAGATATACATTAAAAGTAATCCTAATGCTAAAAAGATAAGAAAGACTTTCCAAGATAAAGTTTTATTTTTTCTTTTTTCACAAGTAAAACCTGCTTCTTCAACAAAACGTACTAAATCTTTCTTCGTTAAAGGATTTTCATAAGTAACTGTTGCCGTTTGTAAAATTAAATTTACAGTTACTTCTTTTATATATTCTTGTTTTTTCAAAAAACTTTCTAACCCTAAAGAACAAGCACTACAAGTCATTCCACTTACTTGTAACGTAACTTTATTCATAAGATTCACCAACTACTTGAAATCCTAAAGCAGTAATTCTTTTTTTTATTTCTTCTACCAAATCTTTTTTCTTAACCAAAACTTCAACTTTTTCGTTTTTATAAGAAGCCATAACCTCTTTTACTCCTTTTATTTGTTTTAAGGAATTACATACTCGGTTTTCACAGCCTTCGCAAACCATTCCTTTTACTTGTAATACAATTTTCATAATAATACTCCCTTCTACTCATGATGATGGTGATGGTGTGAAATCTTTACCGGACTCACCACGCACTCACTTTCTACACATTCTTCTGTAAGATTTTCCATTTCTAAAGTCGAATGTGTAATTCCCATTTCTTTTAATTTTTCTTTAATTCTTTTTTTTAATTGAACATCATTTTTTCCAGAAATAACTACATGCATTGTAGCATAATTATGCACTCCATCCATACTCCATATATGGATATGATGAACATCTTTTACTTGAGGTATTTCTAAAATTTCTTTTTTTACTTCATCCATATGAATCGTATTGGGAACTTTAGCCAAAAACATATCTAAAATATTTTTTAAATTTCCTAAAGCTTGTTTTAATAAGAAAAGGGCAATACCAATACTCATAATTGAGTCAATATACGTAATATCTGTGAATTTCATAATAATCGAGCCCACAAAAACAACCACCCAATTTAAGACATCCTCTAACATATGAAGATTAACTGCTTTTTGATTTAAAGAGTCTCCTTCTCTTGTTTTGTATGCTGCAAGAAAATTAATAACAATACCAAGTATTGATAAAAGAATCATCCCTTCATAATGCAAAGGCTCTGGATAAATAATTCTCAACACAGCACCGGTTAAAACGACTATAGATCCAATAGTTAAAACTATAGTTGTAATAAAAGCACCTAAAACAGAATATCTTAAGTATCCATAGGTATAAGTCTCATCCGGCTTCTTTTTACTTTTTCTTTCTAAAAAATACGAAACACCAATACTAAACGCATCTCCAAAATCATGAATTGCATCCGATAAAATAGCTACACTATTGGTAAATAATCCACCGACAATTTCAATCAAAGAAAAGGTTAAATTTAAAACAAAGGCAACCAATATGTTTTTTTCGGTACTTTTTTCTTTTTTCATCATAAATCTCCTCTAAGTAAATAAATTAAAATCTTTTTAGTTTCCTCATACATAATCGAATAGTCATACTCCGGATGTTTATGATAAATCATTTCATGACTATAATCATCCACGATATGTATAAACAAATGCATTCTTTCTCGACTATTTTTTAAAGCCAAATTTTTCTTTTTCAAAACATTTTCAATCTCTTTCGTAACTTCTAATTCATTCTGATTAAAAATATTTTGAATTTCTTCATCTAAGCAACACATACTCATTAATTCTTGATGAGCATTACGAGATAAATTCTGCTTTTCAATAGATCGATCTAGTACTAGAGACACAAATTTTTCTACCGAAATCTCTTTTTCCTTATATTCTTCAAAAACTTCCAATAAAGGAAAACAAATATGTTTTAAATAAATTTTAGCACCTTCTACAAATATCGATTTTTTATCTTTAAAATATTGATAGATACAACCAGTAGAAACACCAGCATAACGGGCAATATCTATACAACTTACATTATGAAATCCTTTCTCACATAAAAGTTCAAAACCTTTTTCAATAATTTTTTCTTTTCTTAAAATACTTGTTTTTTTTATTGGATCACGTACCTCAGTCATTCTCTCCACCTACATAATATTTTTTTACAATTTTTAAATTTTCATCCAATTCATAACATAAAGGTTTACCTGTTGGAATTTCAACATCGACAATTTCTATTTCATTTAAATTTTCTAAATATTTTATTAAAGCTCGTAAACTATTGCCATGAGCCACAATTAAAACATTTTTATTCTTCTTTAAATAAGGGACGATTTCACTTTCATAAAAAGGAATCACTCTATGAACAGTATCTTCTAAGCTCTCTCCTAAAGGCAAATCTTTTTCATCGATGTCTTTATATAACGGATCATTTTTTGGAGCTCTAGGATCATCTAAAGATAGCAATGGAGGTCGAACATCATAACTACGTCTCCAAATATGGACTTGTTCATCTCCATATTTTAAAGCCGTATCTTTTTTATTTAAGCCTTGTAAAGCTCCATAATGTCTTTCATTTAATTTATAAGATTTAATAACAGGAATAGATAAACCCATTTCTTCTAAAATATATTCCAAGGTTTTATTTGCTCGACATAAAACAGAAGTAAAAGCAATATCAAATACATAGAGTTTTTGTTTTAAAAGTTTTCCAGCATTTTTCGCTTCTTCTATTCCATTTGAAGACAAAGGAACATCTGTCCAACCCGTAAAGCGATTTTCTAAATTCCAAATACTCTGTCCGTGTCTTACAAGTACAAGTTTACTCATTAAAATTCTCCCCTCTCATTTTAAAAATCCTTTAATAATCACATCTTCGGCTTCTTTTTCGGATAAACCTAAACTCATTAATTTCATGAGTTGTTCACCTTGAATCTTTCCAATGGCCGCTTCATGAATTAAGTTTGCATCTGGAGTTGTCGCATAAATTTCCGGAATAGCTTTAACACACCCCATATCTTTAAGAATTGCATCACATTCAACATGAGCATAGCACTTTGCATTTCCAGTAACATTAGAAACAAACTCTTGATAAGAATTTTCAGTAGCAACACTTCTTGAAGTAACATGTGTACTAGCATTTTTGCCATCCAATCGGACATCAAAAACAGTTTTAGCATTTTGATTTTTATTCGTTAAAATTTTCTCATTAATAACCAAAGTAGTATCCTCATCTAACACAGCTTTTGTTTCTCTTAAAGTATCATCTACTCCTTTTATTTGAGTAGTATCCATCGTCATGTTTGAACCTTTCTTCATAAAGATCTCAGTTACAGGATTTAATTTTTTTTTACCACTTCCTCTACCTTCACCATAATGTTTTTCTACATATTTTACTTTAGCATTTTCTTCTAAATAAAATCTATGAATGCCATCATGCTCTGTATCCTTATGCTCATCATTATGAACTCCACATCCAGCCAAAATAATTACATTAGAGTTTTTTCCAATATGAAAGTCATTATAGACGACATCTTTAAGTCCACTTTCCGTTAAAAGAACTGGAATATGAACAATACCTAAAAGAGTATTTTCTTTGACATACACATCTATACCTTTATTATCTTCTTTTGAAACTATATCAATAAATGGATTCGTTTTCCGATCAATACTTTTTCCATTTTTACGAATATTATAAGCATCTGAAGTTTTTTTGCTATCCTCACTAATTTCTTTTAATAAATTTTTATCTATCTCGTTCACAACATCCACCTTCTTTCCGGCAACATTTTGGCTCTTCAAATAAAAGCTTAAACATTTCTTCTTTTTCGCCAATCTGTTTAATTTTTCCCTTTTCTAATAAAATAATCTCGTCAGCAATTTCTAAAATCCTTTCTTGATGAGAAATCACCAAGGTAATTCCTTTATTTAACTCTTCTAAATCTTTAAAAACTTCGGTTAAATTTTGAAAACTCCATAAATCAATTCCAGCTTCAGGTTCATCAAAAATTGCCACTTTAGGATTTCTTGCCATCACAGTTGCAATTTCAATTCTTTTTAACTCTCCGCCAGATAAAGACGCATTAACTTCTCGATCAACATATTCTCTAGCACACAATCCAACCTTAGCTAAAATCGAGCAGGCTTCTTTTTTAGAAATTTCTTTATTCACAGAAATTTTTAATAAATCATATACAGTTAAACCTTTAAATCTAACAGGTTGTTGAAAAGCGAAACCTATTCCTTTTTTAGCTCTTTCATCAACAGACAAAGAAGTAATATCTTCTCCATTTAAAAGAATTTGTCCCGAATCCGGTTTAGTAATTCCCATAATTATTTTAGCTAATGTACTTTTACCTGAACCATTAGGTCCTGTAATTACATAAAATTTTTCTTCATCAAGCACTAAATTTATATGATCAAGTATTTTTTTATGATCTCTTTCAAAACATATATCTTTTATTTCTAACATAAATAATCCTTTCTAACATGAAATTTCTTTCACATTAATTATATACATAGAATAGAAAAACGTCAATCCATACTTTTCATTTTACATTTTTTTTGCTAAAATAAACATATGTCCTCTTAGTAAAATGGATATTACAAGACCCTCCTAAGGTTTAGTTGTAGGTTCGATTCCTACAGGGGACACCACAAAGAAAACAATTCCCGTATTTACGGGATTTTTTTATATATAAAATAATTTTATGTACAATTTTTTTAATTTTTACGTTCTAACTTTCGAACTAAAGAAGTATCTAAATAAATCGGATTGAGTTCTTTTAATAATAAAGTAGTTTCCTCTTTAGTAATTTTTTTCGATTTGTTATAATTGCTCGAGCAGAGGCCATTCTTTCCATATCAACCACATAATCACTAGTATACAAAGTACCTGTAAAAATATCTTTATACTCTCATCTGCATTTTTATATCCTAAACTATAACGTTTTGACTTTTCTAAAGTATATTCTGTGGTCCATTAATACCATTCTACTTCAGTCAAAAATTGAATATCTAAAACCATTTGCAATTCTCCTAAATACAAATTTTTTGTACTAAAACTACCATATCTAAACATATACACCACCTATAAAAATAATACTACAAAAAAATCCAAGCACAAAAAAAGTTTCAGAAATTTGAAACTTTTCTTTTACTTCATAAGTACTCTTAATCGCTCTAAACTTTTCTTCTCGTATCTAGATACCATTACCTGTGTCATCCCAAGGCGTTTGGCCGTTTCACTTTGAGATAGATCATCAAAATAACGATACCGAATGATACTTTTTTCATTTTCCGAAAGTTCATTGATTCCATCTTGTAAAGCAATTTTATCATCTAAAGAAACATTTTCTAAAGAAGGAATTGTTTCATACAAACTTCTCTCTTCTTCTTTTTGTCCATCTAAACTGACAAATTCCTTTGTTGCAAGAATAGCCTCTCGAACTTGTAACGGACTAAGCTCTAAAAATGAGGCAACTTCCTCGTACGTTGGTGTTCGATTCATTTTTAAACTTAGGGCATTCTTGGCGATCTCAATCTTTTTAGCTAATCTTAATATTTCTTTATTTACTTTAATCTTCCGATCTTTCATCACAAAATCATACATTTCTCCAAAAATATAATCGTAAGCATAAGTAGAAAACTTTGTGGTTCCATTTTGACGATACTTCTTATAAGCTTTTAAAATTCCCATGGCAC
>CALVWG010000052.1 GCA_944364655.1 uncultured Bacilli bacterium
TAATTAAATTCTTGTCTTTTCTCAATTCTCTTCTTTGCTTTCTATTCACTACTACATACCACCTTTTTATTATGTAGTAATTATATCAAATTCTTTGCGAAAAAAATTTACTCTTTTTCTCTGAAATAATTTATTTTTCTTTTTTTTATTAAAAAATAATTATATAATAAAAATAGGGAGGATAATATGAAATTATATATAGGTGCAGATCATCGTGGTAAAAACCTAGAAAATTATCTTTATCAAACTTTATTAAAAGAGGGTTTTGATATAGAAATGAGTAAAATAGAATCTAATGAAAATGATGATTATCCTGATTTTGCATTTGATGTTTGTCATAAGGTAATAGAAAATAAAGAAAACGTAGGAATTCTTATTTGTGGTAATGGTATAGGAATCTCAATCGCCGCAAATAAAGTTAAGGGAATAAGATGTGCTAGAGTTACTACAATAGAAGATGCTTTTAATGCTAAAAACCATAACGGTGCAAATGTTATCGCGTTTGGTGGTATAAGTAATAATGATGCTTTAAATATTGTTAAAAATTTTTTAGAAACTCCAAAAGTTTCTGAAACTCGTCATTTAAGAAGAATAGAAAAAATAATAAAATATGAACAAGGAGAATATAATGGATTATAGTATATATCTATATATCTTTTTTTCCATGTTATCTGCTTTTGCTTTATCAGGAATAAATTATGAAAAAATTATAAGAAAAAACCGTATTTGGGAAACAAGAATTCTGGTACTATTATTAAGTTTAATTTTTGGCTATTTAATAACCAAATTTGTTTTAGAATTTATATAAGGAGCCCATCATGAAAAATAAAATCCTTTTAGCCGTAGTCATAATACTAACGGCTATTTTAGTTATTATAAGTATCAAAGTAAAAAAGATAATTGAACCTATTCCAGTATTAGAAGGAGAAACACCTATAACAATTAATTTGTTAAATGAAACAGACAATTCCATTACAAAAATTAACTTAGAAGATTATATTGTTGGTGTTGTTGCAGCCGAAATGCCAGCAAGTTTTGAAATGGAAGCATTAAAAGCTCAAGCCGTAGCAGCGAGAACTTATGCAATGTATAAAAAACAAACAAGAAATTTAGATTATGATTTAATTATAGGAACAAAAGATCAAGCGTATAAAGACAACAAAACTTTATTAACACAATGGGGAATAAATTTTTTTACTAATTTTTTAAAAATTAGAGAAGCTGTTATTGCTACTAAAAATCAAGTACTAACTTATAATGGTGAAGTTATAAATGCATTCTATTTTTCAATGAGTAATGGCTATACAGAAAATTGTGAATTAGTTTTCTCTCAAGATTTACCATATTTAAATAGTGTTTCATCTGAGTGGGACAATGAATCGCTAAATAATTACACTTTTGTTACAACTTTAAAAAAAGAAGATTTCTGTCAAAAATTAGAAATTGATTGTAATAATATTGAAATTAAAGATATTAATCGTAGTAGCACAAACCGTGTCTTAAATATTACAATTAATAATAAAGTATTTAAAGGAACAGAAGTAAGAAGTAAACTTGGTTTACGTTCTACCGATTTTGATATCACAATAAATGAAAATGATATTTCCATTACTACAAGAGGTTATGGCCATGGTGTTGGAATGAGTCAATATGGCGCTAATGGAATGGCCAAAGAAGGATATAAATACGAAGATATTTTAAAACATTACTATCAAAATACTGAAATTACAAATTTATAGGTATAAAATAAAATTGTTTCACTCAAAATAAAAACGAGGAGGAAACAATAATGAAAAAAAGAAAGCTTAAAAGATACGTTTTACCAACAATTTATTTAGTAGTGCTAGGATTAATGGTGGTAAGTATTACATTATTAAGTCAAAGTCTTTTAGAAGGAGAAGTTTTAAAAGATGAAAATTATAATTATAGTAACAGTGTTTTTGAAGAAACATCTGATGAAACTGTCAATAATGAAGTTAATGAATTAAGTGAAATAAAAATTTCAAAACCATTTAACAATGAAAAAGTCAGTGTTGCTAAAAATTATTATAATAAAGACGAAAGTGCTGAAAACCAAGAAAATGCTTTGATTTATTATGAAAACACTTACATGCCTAATACTGGAATTTTATATGAAAGTGATGAAAAATTTGATGTATTGGTAATTCTAGATGGCACTGTTAAAGAAATTAAAGATGATGAAATATTAGGAAAAGTTGTGACTATAGAAAACAGCAATAATATTACTTCCGTTTATTATACTTTAGGAGAAGTAAAAGTTAATGAAGGCGATAAAGTTACTCAAAATCAAGTTATAGCAACTTCAGGAACAAGTAAATTAGAAATATCTAAAGCTGAATCATTATTATTTGAAACATACATAAATGGTAATTTAGTAAATCCTAATGAATTGTTTGACAAAAATGTTTCAGAATTAAATTAATCCCTTTTTTAAGGGATTTTTTTTATAAAAAAATGAAAAAAATAAAATATAAAGTATTTATTTTTGTACTAATTTTGTGATATAATTGCTTATAGTAAACAAAGCAAGAAAAGAGTGATTTTGATGATAAAATTTGTAATTGTCGAGGATAATAAAGCTCTTCAAGAACAAATAAAGCAACTATTAATTAAAATAAGCATTAGCACAAATCAAGAGTATGATGCTGATTATTTTTCAAAATATAATGATAAATTACAAACAGAAATTAACGATCAATCATTTAGAAAAGTATATATTATGGACATCGAATTAGAAAATAGCATAAGTGGAATAGAAATTGCTCAGAAAATAAGAGAAAATGACTGGGATAGTGAAATTATATTTGTTACAAGTCATGACAAAATGTTTGAAACAGTCCATCGAAATATATTAGAAGTCTTTGATTTTATCGAAAAATTTTTAGATATGGATAAAAGATTAGAAAAAGACATTTTAAAAATCATTAACAAAAAATATGATAATAAAATATTAAAAATAAAAGGTAATAATGTTGAACTTGAGTTGCATATGAAAAATATTTTATATATTGAAAAAGAAGATAGAAAATCAGTAATTCATGCTTTTGAAAATCAATTTAAAACCAATTTAACGTTAGAAAAACTTTTAGAAATGTTAGATGACAGATTTGCAAGAACTCATAAAAGTTGTATAGCTAATAAAGAACACATTGTAGAAAAGAATTATGCTAAAGGTTACTTTTTATTAGATACAGGCGAAAAAGTAGATCTTTTATCAAAAAAGTTTAAGAAAGAGATTGAAAATAATGATTAAAATTCTAGAATTAATTATTGGTATTTTACTTTTTTATAGTTTTATATATTTTATAAAAAAAGTTTCTAAAAATGAATTTTACAATAAAACTAAAATGAATTATTTTATTATTGGATATAGTATTTTTTATGCTATATCAGTATACATATTAAATCCTGAATTTACAACATTTATTACATTTATTGCTGTAATATTAACTCATAAATTATTCACGAAAATAAGTAATAAAGATTTATTGTTTTATACTATAGTTCAATGGGCAATAGGAATAGTTTTGGATATTTTAGTAATGAATTTAACAAATACAATAGTAGAAATATATAATTTAAATACAAAACTTTGTAGAATTATAGGGTCAGCTTTTATAGCGATAATTTATTTTATAATAGGAAATAATAAATATATGGTAAATTTTATAAATAAATTAAAAAAATATTTATATAATATTAATTATTCAATTTATATTTTACTCATTATTCTAATTACTTATTATTACTTAGGATTCTTTACATTAAAAAATATGAACAATGCTAACGTGCCAATAGTTATACTATTTATATCATTGTTTTTACTTGTATTACTAATATGGTATATTATACAACAATTTCAAATTAAATCTTTAAAAGACAGTATAAAATTACTTAATAGAAATAATGAATTTTATATTGAAAGAATAGATGAATATAGAATGATGAAACATAATCTTATCTCTAATTTAAATGGAATAAAATCTACTTCTAATAAGAAAACAATTAAGTTAATTGATGATTTGATTTTAAAATATAAAGAAATATTAAAAATGCCTAAAAATTTCAAGAGTTTACCAACAGGTATAAACGGTATTATTTTTGAAAAAATATATAATATTAATGATTCATCTTTTAACATTTCAATAAATAACAAAATAAAAAATAATGTGATAGAAGTATTAAAAGCCCGTGATTACAATAATTTTTGTGAAGCATTAGGTGTTACTTTAGATAATGCCATAGAAGCAGCTAAAAAAAGCAAGGAAAAAATTTTGTTTTTAGAAATAAGTGAATCAAACAATAAATTAATATTAAAAGTCATAAATAGCTTTAAAGGAGCAATAGATATTGATGCATTAGGAACCAAAAATTATACTTCTAAACATAACGGAAATGGATTAGGAATATTTTCAATATTAAATATAAGATCAGTCAAATTAACAACTTCAATAAAAGATAATAAATATTGCTGTGTAATTACAGTTAATAAATCAGCATAAAGAGTTAAAATAGTAGGCAAATTTTACAATAAAAAAACATCGTATTTAATTATTAAACGATGTTTTATTTATTTCTACATTAAATCTTCATCTACTGTTGGTTCATCAAAAAAGAAATAAATACATGCAGATGAAACAGATTTAGCAAACATATTTGCTATTCCTGATAAAATATCAGCTAGAAACATACTATACTCCCTTCCTTCCCTTTTTATTTTGTTTAAATATATATAAAATAATTTAAACCGTAGTTTTTTGAAAATATCTATAATTATTAAATGGAGTATTAAATAATTTATAAACTAATGGGTTTATAGAAATACACTCCATTAATAATCCATATAAAATAGTATTATTTATTAACTTATTAGGATAGATTATAAAAATAAATAAATAAAATAATAAAATAACTATTGATAAAATCTTTGCTCGAATCCTTTTTTCTTTATGTATTAAAGGTCTTGCTGGTGTATCAGCAGGAGCAAATAATATAAAAGAAATAAAACTAAAAATCCACAAAATATATAATATAACAATTGGCAATTCACAGTATCTTATAAATAAGCATCCGCCAATATAAATTGGTAAAGTAGTAAACCAACATTGTAGACTAGTTTTTGCGTGAATTCCAAAACCATAAAGTCTTAATGTTGAGTATATAAATGTGAGAAGAATTAATTCTTTTAAACAATCAAATATAATTGCTAAAATTATTAGTACAATAGTTTTAGTAAATAAGTTATAAAAAGCTTCTAAACCATATAGTAGTTTTTTTTCTTCTAAGTTTGTAATTTTTTTCTTCGATTTAATAAAATTTAAAGATTGTTTAATAAATTTTCTTTTCACACTATCACTACCCAACAAGCAAAGAATATCATATAAAAAGTTAATAATTTTGAATGCTGTTTAAAAAGGCAATATTGATACTTAAAAGTTATAAAGTGATTAAAAATCAAAGTGAAAAATACAAATTAATACAAAATAAATGCATTTTAGACAAAATACTATTATTTTTAAAACTACAGTAGTATAATCTCGACTATCGTGGGTTATGTGTTAAATTAAAATGGATAGACGGTGCTGCAGAATTTGTCGAATGAATTTAATTGTAGTTTATACATAGTCATGATATAGTAGTGTTGAAGTAAAGAGTAATAGGAAGGGAGTGACAATGATGTTAAGAGGAACTGTAAAATGGTTCAACAACACAAAAGGATACGGATTCATACAATATGGTGATCTTGAAGATATATTCGTTCATTATTCTGCAATCAGAAAAGATGGTTATCGTACATTAAAAGAAGGCAATGTTGTAGACTTTAAATTAATTGAAACCGCAAAAGGACTACAAGCCATTGATGTTGAAGAAGTATTATATTCTGTTAATTAACACATAAGCTACTAAATCTTAGTAGTTTTTTTCTTTTTATTTTGGTATAATGAATATAGGAAGGTGATGCTATGAGAATAGATATTCGGGGAGACAAAGTGAAAGTAACTGAGGCAATAAAAAATCAAATTGCTGAAAAATTAGGAAAGTTAGATCAATACTTTGAAAATCCAGAGGAACTAAAAGCTTATGTAGTAGTTCGAATAAGAAATAAAAAACAAACTATTGAAGTAACAATCCCAACACCAAAGTTCACTTTGCGTACAGAAACTTCTGAAGAAAATTTATATACAGCTATTGATTTAACAATAGATAAATTAGAAAGACAAATTCGTAAAAATAAAACGAAAATGCGTCGAAAATTTAAAGATATAATTCATTATGAAATGCTTGCTGATGAAATCGAAGAAGAAAAAGAATTAAATATTGTTAAAAGAAAAACTATAGAATTAAGACCTATGGATGAAGAAGAAGCAATTTTACAAATGGAATTATTAGATCATGATTTCTTTGTATTTAAAAATGTTAACACAGAAAGTGTTTCCGTTTTATATAAAAGAAAAGATGGATCATATGGTATAATTGATACCGATTAATAAAATTTGCTTTATAAAATAAACTATAATAAGACCCTCATAAAATTGAGGGTTTTAATAATTAATAAAACTTTTTAAAAATAAAGTGCTTTTAAAATATTTAATATAAGAAAATATTCAAAAAAATTAAATTTATAAAGAAAATAGTAATATTTATTAAAATAAAAACTAAAAAAATTAATAATTTTTGCTATTTTTCTAGAGTTTATGGTAAAATGTTAACGATGGAGGTTAGTAAACATGGGAATATTTAGAAAATTAATAGATTCCGAATATAAAGAATTAAAAAGATTTGAAAAAATAGCTGATCAAATAGTAGCTAAAGAAGAAGAAATGGCTGCTTTAAGTGATGATGAATTAAAAGCTAAAACAGAAGAATTAAAAAAAAGATTAGAAAATGGCGAAAGTTTAAATGATTTAGTAGTTGATGCTTTTGCTGTTGTAAGAGAAGCTGATTATCGTATTTTAAAAGAAAAACCATATTATGTTCAAATTTTAGGTGGTTTAGCAATTCATTATGGTAATATTGCTGAAATGAAAACAGGTGAAGGTAAAACTTTAACTGAAACAATGCCAGCTTATTTAAATGCTTTAGATGGCAAAGGTGTTCATATAATTACTGTTAACGAATTCTTGGCTAAACGTGACTCTGAATGGATGGGAAATATTTTCCGCTTTTTAGGTTTGACAGTCGGTTTAAATATGCGTGAGATGACACCAGCTGAAAAAAAAGAAGCTTATAACTGTGATATTTTATATTCAACAAATAACGAAATTGGATTTGATTATTTAAGAGATAACATGGTGGTAAGAAAAGAAGATCGCGTTCAAAGACCATTGAATTTTTGTATAGTTGATGAAGTGGATTCAATTTTAATAGATGAAGCACGTACTCCTCTTATTATATCTGGTGGCAAGCAAAATGCCAAAAATTTATATTTAGATGCTGATAGAGCTGTAAAAAAATTAAGTGAAGAAGATTATGTTGTCGATAATAAAAGTAAAAATGTATCAATAACTGAATCTGGTGCTGAAAAATTAGAAAAATATTTTCACTTAGATAATCTATATGATGTTGGAAATTCTGCTTTAGTACACCATATCAATAATGCTTTAAAAGCCAATTATGGTTTTAAAAAAGATGTTGATTATGTTGTGGATAATGGCAGCGTTATTATAGTTGATCCATTTACTGGTCGTTTAATGCAAGGACGTCAATTTAGTGAAGGACTTCACCAAGCAATTGAAGCTAAAGAAGATGTAAAAATAAATGAAGAAACTCAAACAATGGCTACTATAACTTTCCAAAATTTATTTAGAATGTATAATAAATTATCCGGAATGACAGGAACAGCTAAAACAGAAGAAGAAGAATTTAGAAATATTTATAATATGTATGTTATTCAAATTCCAACTAATAAACCAGTAATTCGTGAAGATTTACCTGATTTAGTATACTCAACTGAAGCTGGTAAATATCAAGCAATAGTTAAAACAATTAAAAAAATTCATGAAACAGGTCAACCTATTCTTGTTGGTACAATTTCTGTTGAAAACAACGAAAAACTTTCTAACTTATTAAAAAAAGAAGGCTTAAAACATGAAGTTTTAAATGCTAAAAATCATGCTCGCGAAGCTGAAATTATAGCTAAAGCTGGTGAAAAAGGCGCTATTACAATTGCCACTAATATGGCTGGACGTGGTACCGATATTAAATTAGGCGAAGGCGTAAAAGAATTAGGTGGACTATGTGTAATAGGAACAGAACGTCATGAATCTCGTCGTATCGATAATCAGTTACGCGGTCGTGCAGGTCGTCAAGGAGATCCTGGAATGAGCCAATTCTTTGTTTCATTTGAAGATGATTTAATGCGTCGCTTTGGTACTGATAAAGTAAAAGCAATGGTTATGGCTTTAGGTTTAGTAGGAGATCAAGCAATTCGTTCAAAATCTTTAACTCGTTCTATTGAATCAGCTCAAAAGAAAGTTGAAGGAAATAACTTTGATATGCGTAAAAATCTTCTAGATTATGATAACGTTGTAAATGAACAAAGAAGAATAATCTATGAACAAAGAAATGAAATAATTGATAATGAAAGTATTCATGATAGTATTAAAGAAACATTTAGAAATACTATGGAAGATATTGTAACTTCTCATATTAAAGAAGATAAAACTTTTAAACAAGAAGATTTAGAAAATATAGTTGAAATTCTTAATTCTAATTATTTAAAAACAGAAAAAATAAAAATAGATGATATTAAAGATTTAGATGAAGGAAAAATGATTGAATACTTAACTAATTTAGTTAATGAAGATTATGAATTAAAAATTAAGGATGCACCTCATTTTGAAGATTTTGAACGGGCAATATCATTAAGAATAATTGATTCATTATGGGTAGAACATTTAAATGCAATGGAGGGTTTAAAAGAAGGTATTTTCTTAAGACAATATGCTCAAACTAATCCTTTACAAGCTTATACAATGGAAGGCTATAACATGTTTGAACAACTTTTAAATCAAATTGATAATACAATTTCTCAATTTTTATTAAAAGCAAACATTGAACAAAACACTGAACGTAAGCAAACTATTAAAGGAAAAACAAATGATAATAAGGAAACTGAGAAGAAAAAACCTATAAAAAAAGAAAAAAAGATTGGTCGTAACGACTTGTGTCCATGCGGTTCGGGAAAAAAATATAAGAATTGCTGTGGAAAAAATGCGTAATACCTTATAAAATAAGGGTTTACAAGGATTTGAAAAAATAACAAAATGTCCAAAATAGCCAATTTGTTTCCATTTTGTTTCCAAAATAGGGCAAAATGGAAACAAACACCACTTTAACTCTTATAAAATAAGAAAAAAATTTTGGAAACAAAAAAATTAGCATACTGATGCTAATTTTTTTGATAAATATAATTTCATTTACATAAAGTAAGAAGTTGTGTAATGAGGAAAGTAAATGTATCAAAAAGAGGAAGGCTATTTCAATATAAAATTGAAATAGAATCACAAGTTGAAAAAAGATAGTTCAAAAGTAAATAGGGTTTTAATATAAGTGCTCCAGATTTTGTCACTGATACAGTTGATAGGTTTAAAAATTATAGCAATTCGATGAATGTATCTAATATAACAGAACAAAACGTAATGACAAAACTCTTAGTCCCATTGAACTTGATTCATTTTTGTATTATAATTTAAAAAGAGTAGTAAATTACTATAATGAATTTAATAGGGAGGTAGATTATGAATTTAAAACAAATTCAAAAAGAAGTTTGGCAAAACAAATTAAATAAAGGATTTAATACTACAAATGTAGAAAAAGAATTTTGCTTTTTATATGGAGAAGTAGCAGAAGCGTTTGATGCTTACAGAAAGAAAAAAGATGATCTAAATGAAGAACTAGCCGACATTGCTATTTATTTACTGGGCTTATCTGAAATGTTAGGCTTTGATTTAGAAGGTGAAATCATGAAAAAAGTTTCTAAAAACGAGAAGCGTGTATATAAAAATGTTGATGGTACAAATATTAGAGTAAGTGATTGAGAAGAATATTGTTTCTTCTTTTTTATGAATTTTTAATAAAAAAGAATATTGCTAATATTCGTGGTATACCCAAGTATATTTTTATGTGATACAAATATAAATGTTGAAAACTTAGTAAAATATTTATGTGATGTTTTCTCAACTAATAATTATAAGAAAATTAAATGTGAAGTGCTTTTAAATAAAAATGTGCTATAATAGATTACGTAAACGGATGCACACAATGTTTTCATTTTGTTTCCAAATTATGAAATACGCATAGTAGTCATAGTACTATAAGTAACGTAAATATTTTTGTTACCAGTCCCATAAAGCCTTGAAATAACAGTAATTACGTAAATAACAATAATACTATAAATACTGAATTTTCATGAACATGCGGCTCAGGAAAAAAATATAAACAATGCTGTGGAAAGTAGCATAAAATAAGGAAAAAACGAATTTTTAAAAATTAACAAATTTGTTGTTTGTTACCTAATAAATAAAAATGTGGACAAAATTAATTGAAAATAAAGGCTGTCAGCAAAATAAAAGTTGTTGACATTTTTTAAAATTTAAATAGAGATAAATTTTGAAAAAAGATTCAGTAACAACAGAAATAGTAGTAAAAGAAAATAAAATAGGTATATTAAGAGTAGAAAATGTTAATTATATTTCTTTAACGGATTTAGCAAAACAAGCAAATCCTGATGATCCATCTGGAGTAATTAGAAATT
>CALVWG010000053.1 GCA_944364655.1 uncultured Bacilli bacterium
AATATTCTCTCCAAAATTATTTTAACATATTTAAAGTAAAAAAAAAGCCCCCAATTGGCTAATTATATATTGGTAAAACTTTATTTTCTAAACGTAAGGCATCAGATAAGGTAACCATAAATTCAGAATTTGTAGGCTTAGCCCGATCATAATCTATACTATGACCAAAAATCTTATTCATAGTATTATAGTCAGCTCTATTCCAGCTAACTTCAATAGCGTGTCTAATTGCTCTTTCAACTCTTGAAGCTGTCGTATTATATCTAATAGCTATTTCTGGATAAACCTCCTTTGTGATCCCACCAATCAATCCTGTTGATTGATAAAGCATCAAAATTCCTTCTCTTAAATATTGATAACCTTTTATCTGTGAAGGGACACCAAGAGTATGTAATAAATCAGTAACGCGCATTTGAATTTCATGACTTACCTTTTTATCAACATAAAGTTCATTCTTATTTTCAATCATAACTTCTTTAATCCTTGATTCTAAAGATGTTAAATCACAAGGTTTTAACATGTAATAATCTACTTCAAATCTTGAAGTCATTCTTATCGTATAATCTTTACGATAACTAGATAAAACAATTACATGTTTTTTAATTTTCAATTTTTCTAATTCTTCTAATATAGCTAAACCATCTTTACCTGGCATAATTAAATCCATTAAAATAATATCAATATTATCTTGATGACTTTCTATGTAAGGTACAACGTTTGCTCCATCAGAAATTACATCTAAAATATTTATTACTGCGTTGTTTTTGAAATACTCCACTACACTACTCGTAAACTCTGTACTATCATCTACTACTAATGCGTTAATTTTTGTTTTCATTTTTCTCTCCCTCTTAAGTACTCCTTACTACAACACGCACATTAATAGTATCAAATATTTTGTCAAATTACTAGGGAATAAAGTGTCTACATATGTACACTTGTGTCAATATTTGTCGAAAGGTTTATACTTTGCAAAAAGCTTACAATATTTTTAGGTTCTTTAGAAAAACCACCTAATAACAATCCATCAATCACATCATTATTATATAGTTCGTTTATATTGTTTTCTGTAATTCCACCCCCGTAAAAGAAAGGAAATTCATAATTATATTCGTACTTAAGCTCTTTTTTTAATTGATAAAACAAATTACTAATTTCTTGACCACTTAAAGCATTCTTACTACCAATCAACCAATAAGGCTCATATATAAAAGTAATATATTTATAATCTTTTGGCATTACTTTTGCTAAATAAGCTCTTATTTTATTCATTAGTTTTATATAAGTATATTGATAGTCATGATCTTCCTTAGAATCACTTATCAAAACATATGCTTGAAGACCTTCACTAATAACCATTATCAATTTTTTTAATTTAGTTTCAAAATTATCATTTAATTCAGAATGTCCAATTAAAACGCTATTTACATCAATGCTTTTTAAAGCCGAAGCGGACACTTTACCAGTGTAAGGACCATTTTTATAACTAGATACATCTTGTGCACCGATCTTATAAAATTTTGAATGCATTATAGGTAAATAAATAAAAGGTGGACAAACGATTAAATCACAACTATTTTCACAATTTTCTAATTCTTGTTTATAATTTAAAATTTCTTTTAAATTATGTTCCATTTTTAAATTACATATCAAGGGTTTCAATTTCTATCTCCTCCTTAATTGGATCTAATGCAACTAAATGGCCATCAGCTAAATATTGAAGGGTCGCTCCACCACCTGAAGAAATGTAAGTAAATTTATTCTCAAATCCAAAATTTCGAACACTAGAAGCTGAATCTCCACCACCTGATACCGTTATAGCTTTTGTACTTGTTATCAATCTTAAAAGCTCTTTACTGCCATTTGCAAAACGCATATCTTCATACATTCCCACTGTTCCATTAATAAATATTGTATTACTTTTGTCAATAGCAGTTTTATATTTTTCTAAACTCTTAGCGCCAATATCATAAATAACATCATTATCTAAAATATCTGTTATTAATTTATATTTAACATAATTCTTATCATACGTACTACCAACTATCGCATCAAGAGGTAACATTATTTTATCTTTATATTTTAAAAGGAATTCTTTAACTTTCTGAATAACTAAAGGATTTCTTGAAACAATTGATTCACCCACATTAAAACCTAAAGCCTTTAAACATGTATTAGCAATACCACCACCACATAATAAATACTCACATTTTGGAAGCAAAGAAAGAATTAATTCAATTTTATCATCAATCTTAGCTCCTCCCATTATTACTGTAAAAGGATGTTGAGCATTAACAACTAATTTATCAAGCATAGTTATTTCCTTTTGCATTAAAAAACCAATACAACTAGGAATATAAGTTGAAATTCCATAAGTTGAAGCATGTCGCCGATGAGCAGTAGCAAAAGCATCATTGACAAAAACATCTCCTAAACTTGCCCAAAACAAACTTAATTGCATATCACATTTACTTTCTAATTTATTTGGTAAATCCATAAATCTTGTATTTTCTAACATTAAAATATCTTTTGGTTTTAACATTTTTACTCTCTCTACTACTTCTTGACCAAAATTAACCTTTGAAAAATATACTTCTTGATCAATTAATTCTTTTAGTCTATTAGCAACTATTTCTAACGAATATTTTTTCTTATCAAATTCATTTCTAATTTTTCCAAAATGACTTAATATAATAATTTTACAATTTTCACTCAATAAATAATAAATAGTCTCTAAATTTTCTTTTATTTTTGAATCATCTAAAATTTTTCCATTTAAAACAGGAACATTATAATCTACTCTTAAAATTACTTTTTTATTTTTAACATCCATATTTTGTAAACATTTTTTCATTTGATCCCCTACTTTACTTTCAAAAATATTATAACCAAAAAAAAAGAAATTAGCAATTAATCAATTTCTTTTTTATATTTCTTTAGAGTATTCAAATCTTTGTAATTATTATTTTTAAAAATTAAAAAAGATGCTAAAAAGGAAAAAATCATACTTATCCACGCTAAATATATTCCACAAATTAAATAAAATGTATGCCCTATTAAACCTAATAATTGACCGATTATTTTAATTTTAACTTTTTTTGATTGAAAAAAAGATATAAGATTTATAACAATAGCTAAAATTGCAAACACTAAAAATATATTAAGCAACAATTCTTTATCATTACTTACGCCTAAAGTTTTTGAATAGTTATCCACCATAAAAAGTGAAAAAAGGTACAACATTGCTCCAATTAAATTTATTATTATAGCAACTAAATTTATTTTCAATTTTTTCAAATAAATCACCTTATCTTAAAGAAATAAAACCAATGGATAATTCATTGGTCTACTTATTTACATAAACAATCTTTTAGCAGTTTTCATCATCTGTGTAGTATAACCCATTTCATTATCATACCAGGCAACTACTTTAATTAATTGTTTTCCAAAAACATCTAAAACAGTTGTTAAATTTAAATCTACTAAAGCTCCGCATTTCATTCCTATTACATCGCTTGATACAATTGGGTCATTGGTAACTTTTATTGTTTCATTAGCATTATTAACAAATAAATTATTAATTTGTTCAACCGTTACGTTTTGTTTTAATTCTAAAACTAAATCGATCATTGATCCATCACTAACAGGAACGCGGTAAGCAACCCCATTAAGTTTACCAGCTAAATTTGGTAAAACTTTGCCAATAGCATTAGCAGCTCCTGTACTTGCCGGAATTATGTTCATTGCGCATGCTCTTCCCCTTCTTGAAAAAAAGCCTTTTTTATGAGCAATATCCAAAGTTGCTTGATCATTTGTATAAGCGTGAATGGTGCTCATGTAACCCTTAACAATTCCAATATTAAGATCTAATATATTTAAAACAGGTGCTAAACAATTAGTTGTACAAGAAGCTGCGGAAATCACTTTTTCTGTACCGTCTAAAATATTATCATTAACACCATAAACTATTGTCTTCATATCCCCTTTTCCCGGTGCTGAAATTAAAACTTTTTTAGCTCCAGCTTCAATATGTTTATAAGCATCTTCATACTTAGTAAAAGCCCCACTACATTCTAATACTAAATCAACTTCTAAATCTTTCCAAGGTAAGTTACTAGGATCCTTTTCAGCAAAAACTGGAATCTTTTTTACATTGTTAATAACCAAATAGTTATCAACACTACTTATTTCATTTTCATGAAAACGGCGATGATTAGTATCATATTTTAATAAATATGCCAAATCCTCTGCTTTTGTTAAATCGTTAATTGCTACAATATCAAAATCTGTTCCTGTAATCATTTGGCGAAAAGCAAGTCTTCCAATTCTTCCAAAACCATTAATTGCTACTTTAATCATTCTATCTTCTCCTTTTTATTCTTTTAATATAACCCCAATTACTAATTTTATTATAATAATTATACCATGTTTACCCAATAAATTCTCTTAAAACCGAATTTTTAGGAACAAATTCTGATGGTATTGTAAAAAACACTTGTAAATAATCTATTAATCTTCTAGACTCACTGTAATATTCACTATCAACACCGACAGAAAACAATAATGGATCTGCATAAACTTTTAAAATGCCAACTTCATAAGCCAAAGCTGTGTTTATAATCATATCTGCTTGATAAACATATGGGAAAATATATTTTTCTTCACCAGATCTAACAACTTGCCATTCAGCTATAGTCTGATCAACTTTTTTACCTCTTGTTCGATTATCCCTAACAATTCTTCTAATTAATCTTAAATCTAAAGTAGAAATATAATTATGTCGATCAATATTAAGAGGTATAAATGGACTTAAATAAATTTTAAATTTATATTTTGAATCAATATAAGGAATTAAATCATCATTTAAACAATGTAAACCTTCAATTAACAAAAGACTATTATCTTTTAATTTACATGTTTTTCCTTTAAAAACCTTTTTTCCATTAACAAAATCATATTCTGGTATAGCTACTTCATTGCCATTCAATAATTCTTGTAAAGTTTTATTAAATAATTCCAAATCAATAGCCTGCAAACATTCATAATCTAATTCTCCTTTATCATTTTTAGGAGTTTGATCTCTATCAACAAAAAAATCATCAGTAGATATACCAACCGGATCATAACCACGACTACGTAATATAGCACTTAATCTCTTCATTGTTGTCGTCTTACCACTTGAAGATGGACCTGCAATTAAAACAATTTTTACATCTTTAAGTGAAATCACTTTATCACAAGCATTAATTAAATCTTCTTCATAAACAATTTCATTAGAATTAATAAACTCTTTAATTTTAGACGTACTAACTAAATAATTCATTTGCGATAAATAAGGCGTTTGCATTCTTCTTAACCATTTTTTCGTAGACATAAAATTAGCTACTATATTTTCGTAATGAACATATTCTGGAATATTATTACCACTTGTAACATTTGGACAAACTAAAACAATTCTATTTCTTCCTAAAAATACCAATTCAAAGCGATTAATAACTTTAGTATCATAAGGCATCATCGTATAAAAATAATTTAAGTGATTTCTCAAACGATACATTACTACAACTTCTTTAGAAACATTTTGAATATTATAAGCTTTTTCATCAATACCTTTATTTTTAAAATAATGATACGCATCTTGACTATCTAAATTGTAACGATAAAATCTTTCTTTCTTTTCCACAATTGAAGCCATATATCCTTTAATTTTTGAAACATCTATACTTGTCAAATTATGTTCAACTCTAATTTCACTTAATATTCCTTTAGGTACACTATGCAAAAATAGTACTTCAGCATCTGGATATAATTCCATAACAGCTACATAAAATAAAAATTTTAAAGCAGCTTGATAAATTTTATATCCTGTTAAAGTAGTTACATCTAAAAATTGAACATTTACATTTTCCATTATTTTTGAATCTAATGAAAAAACTTCATTACCGACTTGAGCAGCTAATGCATTTTCTAAATTAAATTTTTTGGCAGCTTCATAATAAGTAGTTCCCTTATCAACAATAATAGAATTATTTTTATAAGTAACCTTAATTTCTTGCATAATATCTCCTAGCCTTTTCTATTCTTAAAACATTTTATCATAAAATTAATTTTTTTTGAATAGTTTTTACACTAACATACTATGATAAATATAGGTGAGAAAATGAATATTATTCCAACGGTTTTAGAAAAAACAAAAAATCACGAAGTAGCATATGATTTATATTCTAGATTATTAGAAGATCGAATTATTTTTTTAAGTGGTGAAATAAATGATGCAGTTGCTAATTTAATAATAAGTGAATTACTATATTTAGATTCTAAAAATCATGATGATATTTATATGTATATCAATAGTCCAGGCGGTTCCGTTACAAGTGGCATGGCCATCTACGATACAATGAATTATATCAAAAGTGATGTCAAAACCATATGTGTTGGTATAGCCGCTTCCATGGCCGCCTTTTTATTATCATCAGGAACCATTGGCAAAAGATATGCTTTAGAAAATGCTGATGTAATGATTCATCAGCCATTAGGTGGTATGCAAGGTCAAGCAAGTGATATGAAAATTGCTTGTGAAAGAATTTTAAAAATGAAAGAAAAATTAAATAAAATATTAGCCAAAAACACTAAACAACCTTTATCCAAAATAAAAAAAGACACTGATCGTGACTATTACCTTGATAGCGATGAAGCTAAAAAATACGGTTTAATTGACCATATTATTTAGCTTTTTTATGTGTTTCAATTAATTTTTTTATTTTTATAAAATGATGATTAATTCCTGATTTACCAATTACATATCCTGTTTCCATTCCAATAATATTAGCTAATTCTTGGTAAGAACTTTCTGGATATTTCAAACGATATTCCATTATAATTTTTGTTTTATCATCTAGCAAATCTATTAAATCATTTTCTTTTAAATAATTTATATCCTCTATTTGCTTTATACCCGCCTGCAAAGTTTTTTCTTGATTAGCTATTTCACAATTATTTAAACGATTTACCATATTTTTATGATCACGATAAATTCTTACGTCCTCAAAATAAAACAAAGAATTAGATGCTTGAAACATTCTTATCATATCGCTTATTTCTTCGGCACTTTTTAAATAAACCATAAATTTATCATTTCTTTTTAACATTTTTGAATCAAATTTCATTTCATGAAGTAAATTATTAAAAAACAAAGCATCATTTTCTTTACTAAAAACAAATTCTAAATGATATCCGCTAGTAGCGGGATCATTTAACGAACCAATTACTAAAAAAGCCCCTCTAACAAACGCAGCCATCTCTTCTTTTGTATCTAAATAATTTCTATTCATTTTCAAAAAAGTATTATTTTGATAAATATTTAATCTTTCTAATAATAATAAAGTATGATCTTTAATTTCCAAAATATATATTTGCTTACTTCTAAATCTTTTTTGATTACGAACAGTAATATGAGCCGATAAATTAAATGTTGCTTTTATATCTTTATAAACTCTTCTAGCAATTGCGGCATTTTCAAAAGTCAAAGAAATACTATTTTCTTTAATATTAGCATCGTATCGAATAATCGCAGACAATTCAGCAAATATTTCAACTCTACTAATGTCTTGACTACATATTTCCTCTTTTAACTTCATCGAATAAGTCATAAAATTCACCAAAAATATTATACAAAAAAAGGATAGAAAAATCTATCCATTAATACATTTGTGTTCTTGAATAAAAAGACCAACCTTTATAATTAGGAAAACCTGGTGGTGTTATAACATTACTTCTTAAAATTCCTGTACTAGGATTATAATAACCCTTAGCTACACCAAAGTGTAAATGTGAACCTGTAGTACAACTATCATAACCGCCATGAGCAACACTTGTTGACCAGCCGCCTACCCAACCAATTATTGTATTTTGAGTAACAACGTCTCCTAAACTAACATTAAAGTTTAATAAATGATAGTAATATGTTGTATAAGCTTCACCATCAACATTAACGTCAATATAAAGCATATTACCACCACAGCTATATTTATAAATCATTCCAGAAACTACGCCTGAAGCTGCAGCATAAACCGGAGTTCCCTCAAATGGACTTGCACCACCTATATCTAATGCATTATGATAACTTCCCCATCTAGAACCAATTGTACTAGTAATTACTCCATAATTCAAAGGTTTTAACCAACCACCTGTTAAAGGAATTTGTGAACAAGAAGAAAGCAATACATCATCATCAGTTCTTCCAATATTTGTTTGGCACTTATTAACATACATATCCAATTGTGCTTTAGCAGCTTTTACCTGGGTATCAATATCTAATGCATATTTATCATACTCATCTATTTTTTCATAATTAGCTGCGATTACTTTTTCATATTCTTCAGATTGTTTTTCTAAATCAGCTTTTTTTTGAGCCAATTGAACTTTCAATTCTTCATTACGTTTAATCTCAGCTTCTAAATCACTAATTGTACCATGTATTTGATCAGAAAGTTGTTCAACAACAGCAATTCGCATTATCATATCAGTAATGCTTGTCGCGCCAGAAACATATTCAACATAAGCATTTTGCCCTTGCATTTGTTGTAAATAAAGTAACACATCACTAGCATTAACTTTTAACTCTTCAATTCTTTTATTAGAAGCTTCTATATCTTCTTCTGCTTGTTCCATATCAGCTTCAGCTTGATGTATATCAGCTTCAGCTTGCTTAATTGCCGCTTCTTTACGAGCAATTTCTGCTTTAGCTTCAGCTGTCAAATTATTATTTTCTTCCTGTTCTTTTAATAAAGAATTATATTGATTTCTTAAATCTCCTAACGTTTCAGGATCTTTAGCATAAACATTGGTTGTTAAAGAAAAGCAAAACACTAAAAACAAGCTTAAACAAATAATCTTTTTTGCCAACATAACACCCCTTTTCTATATTTTCAAATGTTTTTTTACAGCTCGCCAAGAACCAATCATACCAACTACTGATCCAATAACTAACAAAATTAATGAAACAATTAATACAAATGGGAATGGCTCAACTAATGTAATTATTTTAGTAAAAACATAACCACCAGTTTTATTAAATAATAATACATAACCATAAATGCTCAAAACTATTGGAATAATACTACCAAAAATTCCTAAAATAAAACCTTCAAAAATAAATGGTAATTTAATTGCCGTATTTGAAGCTCCAACAAATCGCATAATTTCAATTTCTGTTCTTCTTGAAAAAATAGTTAATTTAATTGTATTACTAATTAAAAATGCTGTAACTAATACTAAAGCAATAACAATAGCAATCGTTCCATAACTAACAGCGTCGAATATTCCGATTACATTTTCTACCATGCCTTCGCCATATTCAGCACTACTAACAAAGTCATATTCTCTTAATTTATCTGCTGTTTTTCCTAAACTTTTTACATCATCAACAGTCACAATTACTGAATCCAAAAGTGGATTATCATCAAAGATATCTAAAGCATTTTCTAAGCTTTTATCTTCTTCTTTCATTTCTGCTTTCCATTCATCTTTACTTTTTATAACATAAGTATCAACATTTTCCATTGTTTTTAAATCATTTTCTAATTCTATTTTCTGGTCATCAGTAACATCTTTATTTAAATAAACAACTATTGTAAGTTCATGCTCTAAATCGGTTGTAACTTGTCGAACATTATAAGTTAAAAATAATGAAATAGCCACTAATATTAAAGTAATTGTTGTACAAGCAATCGAAGCCATAGATAAAGAAAAATTACGAAAAACGCTTTTAAAAGAATCTCTGATACTTCTACTAAGAATCCTTAATGCTCTCATGTACCTTATAACTTCCTTTCTTTGTATCACTAGCTAAAACGCCATTTTCAATTACTAAAACTCTTTTTTTCATTTTGTTTACTAGTTCTTTATCATGCGTTGCCATAATAATAGTTGTACCAAGTTCCTTATTAATACTGTCTAAAATTTTCATAATTCCTCTAGATGTCTCTGGATCAAGATTTCCTGTTGGTTCATCACAAATCAATAATTTTGGATCATTAACAATTGCTCTTGCTATAGCAACTCTTTGTTGCTCACCGCCAGACAACTCACTAGGTAAATTTCTTGTTTTTTCTTTTAAACCAACTGCATCAATAGCTCTTAAAACCTTTGGCCTAATTTCATCACTAGGTAAACCTAAAGTTTCCAAGGCAAAAGCAACATTTTCATAAACTGTTAATTTAGGTAACAATTTAAAATCTTGAAAAACAACTCCTAATTTTCTTCTTAATTTATAAACTTTTGAATTACGTAATTTAGCTACATCTATTCCACCAACAATAACACTTCCTTTAGTTGGCTTTTCTTCACGATATAACATTTTAATAAAAGTTGATTTACCACTTCCTGTAGTTCCAATTACAAAAACAAATTCCCCTTTGTCAATTGAAACGCTTAAATCCGCAACAGCTGTAGTTCCATTTTTATATATTTTATAAGCGTGTTCTACTTTAATTAATTTCACTATCTACACCTCGCATTATTAATCATTATAACATAAAAAATCCATTATATAAATGGCAAATTATTTCCTTTTACACCACCATGAACTTCATAGCAATCATTAATAACAAAAAAAGCATTACTATCAACATTTAAAATAGCTTCTTTAAATAAATAATAATCTTTATTAGGAACAACACACATTAAAATACTACTTTTTTGTTTAGAAAAACCACCCTCCATATCTAAAATCGTTACCCCTGTATGTAAATTGTGTAATATAAAATCTTCAACTTTTTGAATTTCCTTAGTATGAATAAAAAATAACTTTGAATTAGAAATTCCGATCATAATTTTATCCATTATAGAAGTATAAATAATTAAAATTAATATAGCGTAAATCATTTGATTAATTCCAAAAACTAATGCACCAATTAAAACAACGAAACCTTGAATTAATAAAGCACATCTTCCTTCAGGCATATGAAAAAATTTATTAAAAATTCTAACAACAATATCAGATCCACCTGTATCAAAACCCATTTTATATACTAAGCCATACCCTACACCGTACATTATTCCCGTTGCTAATACCACTAAAATCATATTATCCAAAACAATATACTGCTTTAAATAATCTGCAAGAGGCACGGTTAAAGTAATAAATACAGGGTACACTAAACTTCCAATAATCGAAATACCTGTTCTTTTAAATCCAAGCAATATAATAGATAGAAATAATAATAAAAAGGTACAAACATATAAAAAAACAGTCGCGTCCCAATTAAAAAGAGGCCCTACTACAATTGATAATCCCGTTGTACCACCAATAACTAAGTTATAAGGAAGCAAAAACAAATTATAAGTCAGTGCTAACAAAAAAACTCCAAACAATATAATAACTAATCTTTTATAAAAATCCTTTTTTAAAACTAAATCTTTTATTTTTTCGATATCCATAATATCATCCTCATTTAAATTATAACTAACTTCTAAACGAAAAGCAACTTACATAATATTTAAAGAGGTGATTAATAATGAATGGTAACTTTTATAGTACACCTACATTTCCTAATGTATCGAATAAGCCAATGACTCCACCAGGAAATATAAGTGCTCAAAGTTCCTTACCATTAGAACAAAGTTTAATTGAAAATATTTTAAGACTTAACAAAGGAAAAAAAGTCAAAGTTTATGCTTCTTATCCAGATTCTAATGAATGGCGGGATAAAATATACGAAGGCATAATTGAACAATCAGGTAGAGATCATTTACTTTTATCAGACCCTAATACAGGAGACTGGTATTTACTTAGAATGTTATATGTCAATTATATTGAATTTAGTGAACCAATTAATTACAATCCAGACTATTCTGATACATTTGATTAAAGAAAAACCATTAAAGTTTTTCTTTTTTTATAATTTCTTCTAAATAATCCTTTTCATTTTTTAAAGTTGTCCAATCACCATGCCCAGGATATAAAATTGTGTCATCAGGAATTTCTTCTAAAGTTTTTTTAATAGATGCCAACATAAGTTCATTATCACCACCTAAATCAGTTCTACCAATTCCTCTTAAAAAAATAAAATCTCCAACAAACATTATTTTTTCATTTGAAAAATAAAAAGATATTGAGTCCATTGTATGCCCAGGCGTTTTTAAAACAACATAATTAAATTCTTTAACTTGTTGATTAGCTTTTAAATTATAATAATTTTCTAATTGTTTTAAAGCCCCAACATGATCAAAATGAAAATGGGTTACCAAAATTCCAACAACCTTATAAGGTTGTAAAAAAGATATTATTTTTTCAGCCTCATCACCTGGATCAATAACTAAAGCTTCATTTTTTTCATTAACCAAAATATAACAATTTTCTTGTAAACTTCCTACAACTAAACTAAATAATTTCATAATCACGTCTTCTTTCCTCTATTACTATTATACATTATAAATAAATTAATACAAAACAGACTTCAAACAAAATATAAAATATGGTACAATGTCTATAGGATAGAGGTGCTTCCATGGAATTTTTTACAATAATTTTATTATTAATTATAATCATAGGTATATTAGCAATTTTTTATATATTAGTTTACAATCATCTTCAATTTAGTCAAACTAAAATAGAAAAAGTTGAAGGAAAAATTGATGAAGATCTAAGAGAAAAATACGATCTAATTAATAAAGCTGACTCAATAATCAAAGAAACATTAGAAAACAAAAAAGATTATTTAAAAGAATTTATTAATTTAAAAAATGAAAAAATAAGCAACTTTGATTTAGAAAGAAAATTAAAAGAAGCTGAAACTTTAATATTAACTTTATATGAAGATAACAAAGATTTAAACAAAAATGAAAAAATGTTTGAAATAAAACACGAATTTAAAAATATCAATGAAAAATTAGTAGCAGGAATATCTTATTATAATAAACATGTTAATGAAACAAATAATTATATTCGCAAATTTCCAAACAATATAATTGCTAAAATTCATCATTTTAAAATTAAACCATTTTTTGATGGTAAAGATATGACAGATACAGATATTAATGATTTTAAATTATAAAAATTCACATCAATAATGATGTGAATTTTTTAAAACAATTAATCTTTAAAGAAATGATTTAACATTGGTTTAAATCCTTCAATAATAACTAAACTAAATAAATTAACAATTAACACTAATAAAAATTGTCCCAAACTAACAATTTGTAAAGAAAAGATTTGTCCTATTGGCGTTAAAAATACCAAAAGTTGAACAATAAGTAAAAATAAAACTCCTAAATTTAATTGTTTATTAGAAAAAATTCCTTTTTGAAAAATACCTTCTTTTAATGAGCGACAATTATAAGCAAAAACAAATTCATTTAAAACAACACTTAATAAAGCCAATGTTTGAGCCATTTGAACGCCCAAAGAGTTAAGACTAACGAAATAAACAAGCAAAGAAACTCCTGCTTCAACAATAACTGAAAGAATTAAAAAAGCTAAAAAATAAGGTGTAAAAATTGGTTTATTTAATCCATTAGGCTTTTTTTTCATATTCTTTTTACTAGATTTTTCAAAAGCTAAACAAATAGAAGGTATTGTATCAGCAACTAAATCAATATATAAAACATGTAAAGCTAAAATGATTTGACTATTTAAAAACATTCCCAAAATAATCAAAACAATTTCAGTAAAATTACTAGATAAGTTATATAAAACATTTGCAATAACATTATCATAGATTCTTCTTCCTTCATCAACAGCAGTTACAATTGTAGAAAAACTATCATTAAGTAACAAAATATCTGAAACACTTTTTGTTACATCTGTTCCACTAGCGCCCATGCCAATTCCAACATTTGCAAGTTGTAAGGCAGGGGCGTCATTTACCCCATCACCTGTCATAGCAACCACTTTTCCTTGACGTTCCAAAGCATCTACAATCAAATATTTATGATCTGGAGAAACACGAGCAAATACATTATATTCATTAACACATTTTTTTAACTCTCTTGGTGTCATTTTATCAAGTTCACTACCTAATATACCCTTTTCTCCTTCATCAACAATTCCTACTTCAAGGGCAATAGCAAGAGCCGTATCCAAACTATCTCCAGTAATCATAATTGGTCTAATTTTAGCGCTTTTACATTTTTGAATTGCACTCTTAACATCACTTCTTGCTGGATCTTTCATTGCTAAAAGTCCAACAAAAATTAATTGATTATTTTCTTCTTCTAAATATTTTTCTTCATCATCATAAGTAGGAAAATTTTCTTTATAAGACAATGCAATAACTTTTAAAGCTTCCTTTGATAATGATTCTTCAATTTTTAAGATTTTTTCTTTTTCTTCTTTAGTAATTTTTTTAACTTCACCATTTTCTAATAAGAAGTCACACCTCTTTAATATAGCTTCTGAACTTCCTTTTGTAAACAAAATTTTTTCCTGATTTTTTTGATAAACAAAACTCATCATTTTTCTATCAGAATCAAAAGGAATTTCTACAAACTTTTGAAAATTTTGTTTAACTTTTTCAACCGAAACATTTTTTTCTTTTAAAAAATTTAATAAAGCTACATCTACAGAATCTCCAACGTATTTTTCTTTTTTATCTTTAATTGCGGTATTACAAAGAGCTAAAATAGAAATCATTTTATCAGCTTTATGTAAATCAAGATCTTTTAAAAAAGTTATTTTACCATCAAAATATCCTTTAACAACTTCCATTTGATTCATGGTAAGTGTTCCCGTTTTATCTGTACATATAATTTCTGTAGCGCCAAGAGTTTCAATTGCAGCCATATTTCTTACTACTGTTTTTTTCTTTGCCATAGCTTTAACACCGATCATCAAAGTTGAAGTAATGGCAATTGGTAAGCACTCTGGTACAGACGCTACTATCATCGAAATACAAAGCATAATAACCATTAAAACATCATAATCCTTGATAATACTAAAAATTAAGACAAACAAAACCAAAAATATAGCAATCATTGAAATAAAAGTACTTACCTTTTTAACTTTCACTTGTAAAGATGTTACTGGCTCTTCACTCGTATTAATAGCTTTAGCAATTTTACCAATTTCTGTTTTCATTGAAGTTGCTACAACGACAGCTATAACTTTTCCTGAAACTAAATTTGTTCCAGCATAAACCATATTACTTCTTTCATGTAAAGAAGCATTAGAACTAATAATTTCATCATTTTTAGAAACAGAATTACTTTCACCAGTCAAAACAGATTCATCAGCTTTAGCAAAATAACTTTCAATAATTCTTGCATCAGCAGGAACACTATCCCCAGCTTCTAAAACTAAAATATCACCAACCACCAAATTAGTAGATAAAACTTCTTCAATTACACCATCACGATAAACTTGAACTTTAGTAATACTATATTGCTTTAATTTTTCAATTGCATCCTCTGCTTTATCCTCTTGTAAATATCCCATTAAAACATTCACCAAAGTTGTTCCCAAAATAACAATAGAATCCAAATAATCATGAGTGTCAAAAAGAGCATAAACGAAAGATAAAATTCCAACAACTAAAAGCAAAATAACCATAAAGTTTTTAAATTGACTTAAAAAAATTTGAAATTTACTTCTTCTTTTCTTTCCTTCAATTACATTTTCACCATATTTTTCTAAACGTCTTTTAGCTTCTACCTTACTTAAGCCATTTTTAGAAGTTTTAAAAAATTGTAAAACATCTTCTATTTTTTCTTGATAAAATTTCAATTAGCATCACCACATAAAGTATATCACAAATTATATCTATTATTTTTTTAAGCGAAAAAAAAGACAATTCTTGACAAATTATCTTATTCTTTTCGTCCCCAATTAATTTCTTTTAAACCATCTTTCTTTAAAAATTCATTAGTTTTTGAAAATGGTTTACTTCCAAAAAAGCCATAATGAGCTGAAAAAGGACTTGGATGAGGAGACGTAATAATATGATGAATCGGATTCGTAATAAGTTTAGCTTTTTCTTTAGCAAAATTTCCCCATAAAATAAAAACAACTGGCGTATTTTTTTGATTTACTAATTTAATAATATAATCTGTAAATAACTCCCAACCAAGTTTACGATGAGAAGCTGGTGTATCTTTAACAACTGTTAAAACAGCATTAAGCATTAATACGCCTTCTTTAGCCCAGCCTGTTAAATCTCCATCATTACGAGGTGGAATACCTAAATCATCATAAAGTTCTTTATAAATGTTTTGAAGTGAAGGTGGCACTTTCACACCTTTTTGAACCGAAAAAGATAGACCATGAGCTTCACCTTCGCCATGATATGGATCTTGCCCTACAATTACAACCTTAACTTCACTATATGGCGTTAATTTTAAAGCTTCAAAAATATGGGACTTAGGAGGAAATACCGTCTTAGTAGCGTATTCATGATCGACAACTTTCATAAACTTATGAAATCCTTCACTATGCCAAATCAAATTTAATTTTTCGTCCCAATCATTTCCAATCATACTTACCTCTTTCTATAAATTAGTACCCCATTATTTTTCCATATATATAAATTAATAAAGCCAAGATAAAAATAACAATACCAGTAGCCAATGAAACTGGTTTACTACTTTCATCATAAAGTTTTTGTTTTTCATATTTATTTCGACTATAACAATTTGCAAAATCTTTACAAGCCGGCGCCGAAGTTGGTACATACTTTTTAATTTTTTTACACTTATAAACGCCATTCCCTTTTTTATCTTTTAAATTTAAATTATCACAATCAGAACAATACTTACTCATTTAAAAAACATCCTTTCAAAAAATAATAATGTTATATCAGAAATAATCAATATTTTTATTTATGATAACTTTCATTATTTAAAATTTTAAAACATCTATAAATTTGTTCTAAAAGTATTCCTCTAAAAAGTCCATGTGGAAAAGTAAGTTTTGAAAATGAAATGGCTAAATTTGATCGTCTTTTTATATCATCATGCAAACCCAATGAACTACCAATAATAAAAGTTATATTTGAATTATTTAAAAAAATTTCATCAATTTTTTTAGCCATCTCTTCACTTGTAAACATTTTGCCTAAAATCTCTAAAGTAATTACAAAATCTTTTTCCATAATATGCGGCCATAAATGTTCCTTTTCTTTTTCTAAAGATTGTTCATCTCTAACTTCAATAATTTCTATTTTATGATATTTACTAATTCTTTTAACATAATCCGCAATTAATTCTCTTAAATAATTTTCTTTTATTTTACCCACACACACTATTTTGATCATCGCACACCTTCGTTATTTCATTTTGTTTAGCACATAACACATTTTCAAAATTCATATCATATTCTTTAAAAGTATTTTCTAATGTCTCTAAAGCCTTTTCTTCAGTATTATTTTTTTGTGATAAATGCATTAAAACAATTTTTTTAGTATTTTCGCCAATTAATTTTGTTAAATAAAAACTACAATCTTTATTAGATAAATGTCCTAAACTTCCTAAAACTCTTTGTTTAAGCCATTTTGGATAAGGTCCATTCATAAGCATTTCTATATCATGATTACTTTCAATTAAATAATAAGTTTTATTTTTTAAATCCACAAAATATTTCCGATTTAAATAACCTGTATCAGTCAAATAAACTAAAGAATTAGCTCCATCAGATATAATAAAATTTCTAGAATCTGTAACATCATGACTAGTTTTTATAGTTTTAATACTAATGCTATCTATATAAAAGTCTTCATCATAAATAACTACATTTTCATATTCCTTTAAAAAATCTAAATCATAAAACATTTTTTCAGTTATATATACTTGAGGATGATATTTTTTTAAAAATACTTTTAAAGCACTTACATGGTCGTCATGTGTATGACTAATTAAAATAGCCCTTATATTTTCAGGATTTTCACCTATTTCTAATATTTTTTCTTTAATGTATTTAGCATTCTTGCCAATATCAATTAAAATATTAATACCACTAGATGAAAGAAAGGTTGAATTACCTTCACTTCCACTAGCCAAAACAACAGATTTCATCGATATAAACTCCAAGGGCTATACCATTTTCCACCATGTAAAGGATTACCTAAAGCTAAACCAAAATGTAAATGTGTTCCAGTCGAAGATCCACTACTACCCATATGGGCTATTTGTTGACCTTTAGTTACTTTGTTGCCAACTGACACCATCAAATCAGTAGTTAAATGTGCATACATTGTATAAAAATTATTTGCATGTTGTATAACTATATAATTACCATAACTCATTCCACACATACTTCCATACCAACCATAATTAGCACAGTTAGTATTTGTAGCAATAACGGTACCACTTTGAGCAGCATAAATAGGTGAGTTAAATCCTGTACCTGAAATATCTAATGCATTATGGAATTCTCCCCATCGCCATTCATAATTAGTCGTAATAATATACGGTGTAATTGTAGGCCAAGACCAAGTCATACCAGTATCGATATAATCACCATGAGTACCACCTATATTATAGCTATAGCTAGGACCAACGGATGTAATTTCATCAACAGCTTCTCTAATTGTTACACTACTTATAACATTAGCATCCTGAGCACGTTCACCGTTTATAACTCTTACTTCTTGTGTAATTCTCTCTAACCCAGTAACCCCTTCTTGAGTAACTTTTTTAGTTCCAACTTTCATAGAATTATCAACAACAGTTGTTTTAGTAAATGCCTGCTCAACATCTTCAGTAACCCTAACTTCTTGATAAAGTGTCAAAATAGGGTTAATAACTCCATTTGATAGAGAATCACCTATTGCTAAAACAGCATTTTCACTCCGATACTTTGGATTAGCAATTAAAAGTTCTCGAACATTTAATTTACTAGCTTCAGCTATTGAAGCTAAAGTGTCTCCTTTTTGAACAATGTAACTTTTAGTTGGTTCCGTTGTCCCATAAAGTAAATATTGTGTTAATTCATCAGCATCTGTAAAAATTTTATCATGTACAGAAACATAAGCTTTTTTAATAGTAATATTTTCTTCAAATTCCATATGTTTAATTATTGATCCAACATCTACAACTTCGTTTTGCGTATTATTTATATAATTTTGATAATCATTTTCATCAACAAAAGTAGTAATAAACTTATGCTCGGCTTCTTTATAAACGTCACTATCTAATACTTGTATTTTAGTAACTTTTTCTTCTTCATTTTCAGTAGCTGGAGAAGTTATTGTAATCAAATACCCTTCAACAGTAAAATCACTTTTCTCTTTAATTTTATTATAAACTTCACTTGCTGAAACAACATTTTCATCATAAGTAACATACTCTAATATATCAAAACCATTTGGTGGATAAACTTGTGAAACATCATAAGTATCCTTAATATCTTGTTGTTCTTCATTTATCATATTTAATAATTCATCTTTATCATTTATAAGCCCTAATTTTTCACCATTTAAATACACTTGATAAACATCTTTAGGAACATTATTTTTCTTTGGAAAACCAATAAAAGCAAAAACGCCAATTAAAATAACTATAATAATTCCTATTGAAATTTTATGCTTAGTTTTCATAAAACACTTCCTTTAATCTTTAATATTATAACATAAAAAAAAGGAATGTAAAATGATATAAAAAGCATAAAAGATTATACAATTTTAAAAATATTTCATTTTATATTCCACTAGATATTATGGCATTAAAACTACTCGGAAACTACCATAACTATGAGCACGGCCATCAAGAGTGGCTGCTGCAAATAAACCTGCATCTGTTCCTCCATACCAACCACTACCACGATGAAACCATGTAGCAATTGTATTAACAAACCATGAACAATCAGCGTACCAACTTCCTATTTGTCTTGTTTCATTTATATATTTTATTGTATTAAATGGCCCAGTTTCTCCTGTCGCATCACCTAAGATTCTTCGTTGAAATTTTGTATTAATTGTTGAATAAATATATGTGTCGTAATATTTTTTGTCTGGAAAATCATAACCTCCAGTTAATGACGTTTTTCCTGATGTATCACTACACGTTGAACAACCAAATGTGCCATTAAAACCTGAATTATATATGCTATTTTGGCCACTCATTGGTTGACCATTTTCATCTAACATAATTCCCATGACATATTCCCAGGCTCCTCCTGACATATCATAGATTCCTGTAATATTATTTGTTGTACT
>CALVWG010000054.1 GCA_944364655.1 uncultured Bacilli bacterium
TCAAGCCCTCTTGATTTTCTCATGCCATAATTTAAAGAAAATGGCGATATGGAAATCAAATAAAGATAAAAAGAACAATAATATTATTCAAAATAACATAAAAAAAGTAATTTTAATGTTATTAATCAAAATAAAAAGAGCATTATTTAAAAATAATACTCTTTTGTCAACAGTCTGATTATAACTTTTTTATTTTTCATAAACAATCAATTTATGTTGAGCTCTTGTGCAAGAAACATAAAACAAATTTTTATCCTCTTTATCATAATAAGAACTATCATCCTGATAAACAATAACACTATCAAACTCTAATCCTTTAGCTAAATAAGAGGGTATTATCAATAAATTTTTATTAAATTCTTTAGTCGTGCTTAAAATACAAGAAACCAAATAATCATTTTTTATTTGTCCATAGAGTTCTATAGCTTTCTGTTCATCTTTAGTAATTATAGCTACATTTTGATACTTACTTTTTAAGTAATTTATATCATCATTTAAATTAAAACTATTGTGAATCAAAACCGGCGTTTTAGAAGACTTTCTTATTGCGCTTACATGATTTAAATTTAAAATATTATTTGTGTAATTAATTATCTCTGCACTAGATCGATATGTTTTATTTAATTCAATGTATTTACTTGGCCACAATTCCTCTAATTTTTCTAAACTTTTATATTTATAATACGGATTAATATTTTGATTAATATCTCCTAATATTGTAAAATGTGCTTTTTTAAAAATTTTACTTAAAATCTTATATTGCAAAAAATTATAATCTTGAGCTTCATCAATTACTATTTGCTCCATATATTTATCATACATGAATCCTTCTAACAAACCTTTTAAATAAACTAATAACAAAGCATTTTCATAAGAAATAATTTTATTATTTTTTAATTCCTTAATTTCCTTATCAGTTACCTTTTCTTTAAAATAAAAACTTTGAAAAAACTTTATTAATAATTGTTTATAATCTTTTTTTATTCCTAAACTATCTAAAAGTAATTTATGATAAGTTTTAACTTTTTTCTTACTGCCATTATAATTGGTTTCACTTAATTTTTCAGCCATCGCTTTTATACGTTCAAAAAAAGGAAAATTATTATATTTTTGATGAAACATTAAATTAAGCTCGTCTTTTTCATATTCAAAAATATGATTTTCAATAAAGCCATGCGTAAAATTTGTATTTTCTTCCATATCTTTAACAAATTCTTCCATATCTCTTATTATTTCTTCACTTTGTTTATAAACAGCTAATCTTTTATTTTCCATATTATTTTGATAATATCTTTTTAAAAAGTTCATAAAAGTTTCTACTTCTTTATATTCTTTTATAATTTTATTTAAATATTCATGAAAAGTAGTTTGTAAAGTATTTTCTTCCCCTAGTTCTGGTAAAACATTAGAAATATATTCACTAAAAATTTGATTTGGCGAAAAAATTAATACTTTTTCACTTGTTAAATTCGGAATTTTATAAAGCAAGAAAGCAATTCGGTGTAATGCAACACTTGTTTTGCCAGATCCAGCAATACCTTGAACAATTAAATTTTTGTCTTTTATATTTCTTATCACAGCGTTTTGCTCTTGTTGAATTGTGTTAACAATATTTTTCATTTTTTCATTTGAATTTTCTGCTAAAACTTCTTGTAAAACATCATCATTAATATTTAAAGAATTATCAAAAACATGAACCAATTGTTGATCAACTATTTTGTATTGTCTTTTTCTTTTTAAATCACCTTTAATAGTTCCATCTAAGGATTCATAACTAGCCCTTCCCGTTTCATAATCATAAAACAAACTTGAAATTGGTGCCCGCCAATCATAAATATAATTTTCTGTTTCATTCTTTTTTAAATAAGTCATTCCAATATAAATATTTAAAGGTTTATTATTTTCTTCTTGAAAAACAATACTTGCAAAATAAGGTGAAGATTGAATTCGCATTAATTTTTGGAAATATTTTCTTTCATCTAAGAGTCTTTTAGCTTCCATTTCACTAGAAGTTCTAACGCTTGTAAGTTCTTGAACATCCATATCTCCTTTGTTTTCCCAAACATACTTTTGAAACTCTTGTATTTGTTCTTGATTTTTAAAAATCTTTTGCTCCATTGTTTTAATTTTAGAATTTAAAAATGTACTTACTTCATTTAAATATTTTTGCTCTTTTACTATTTCCTTTGCTTCCATACTATCCTCCTTTTTTGAAAACGCAAAAAAGCTCGATCACTCGAACTTGCATATTGTTAAAATATAAAATGTAAATATTAAGTAAAAAGTCAATCTAATATTAGCATGATAAATATTTTTTGTAAAGACCAATTATTTAAAATTCAAGAAAAGAAACATACACTTTATTAAAATCTGTCACAGCTATGTCATATGTACAATTTAAGAAAAAGAAATTATCTTTACTTTCTAAAACTGTTGTTGAAATATTAGTACAAGAATTATCACCGCTATTACAACTAATTCTTATTCCATTTTCTCCAGGCACAATATCAACATTAGCGTCCTCAGTTATTAATTCATTTTTAATTAAGTACTCCCTAACTAAAGATTTTTCATAAGTCAAGTAATCATCAGAATTAGCTCCAGTTTTTAAAACTAATTCTTTATAACCATCACTTGCATTAACACTTTCCAAAATCATTTCATTATTTTCATTTAAATTGTAAGATACAATATAACTAGCAATATAATTACTGCCATCCATTACCATAGCAGGATTATATAAACAATCATACGAATTATTAGTGCAAGTATAATTTATTTTAACTAAATAACTTGGTTTAGAATTAATTAATCCATAATAAGTAGTTTCAGCAATTTCAGAACTAGCAATTGTTTCAGTATTAATTCCTAATTTTTCATAAATTGAATCTAAAAATGTTTGATTTACCGCATTGCAAGGAACAGATAAATCAGTTATTTCATTATCATTTATAATAGCAATTATTTTAAACGTAAATTTATCATTTTCAATATAACCAATTGTCTTAGGGACTTTTAAACATTCTTCTTTTGTTGGACAAGTTATTTTTAATGTTGGTGTATAAGCAATATCATCAACAACTAAAACTGTTACTTCATCATTCCAAGTTTCTGAATTAGATTCATAATACTGTTTTAAAAGTGCCTTATAATCTAACGTCGATGTATTATTTTGATCATTGTCTTTTTTATTAATATTAATCGTTATAATACTCATTATCAAACAAAATACTATAACTACTAATAAAATTCCAAATATTTTTAATTTATCTTTACCCTTTTTCATCTTATCACCTATACTAAAATTTTATCAGTTTATTAATCAAAACTCAATAGCTTTTTTAATGAAATAAAGTCAATTATAAACTTCATAATTAAAAATAATACTAGCTATTATAATTTATTAAATATAACCCATCTTCACTATTATAAAAGGTATATTGATTATTAATAGCTATTAGTTCTCCAGGCATGCTATTATTTGAATCTGGAGCTAAAATTGCATGTGTTCTTTTCCATGTTCCATTTTCATTTTTAAAATATAACAAATATTTAGTATAAACATATGTATTATTAACTTTTTCTCTTTTAGAAGTTAAAACCACAAATTTATTATTTCCAAAATGGGTCATACTTTCTACATCTCCATACTCTTTATAAGTTTCAGGCGGAAAAAGAACATAATCTGTTGATCTATAACTAGCACTAGCAGGACCTACTGCAATTCCAAAAACATCACCATCATTACTAGCAACAACTTCCCATGCCTTTGTATTTGTATCAAGCGGTGTAAAATTATCGACTGCATATAATCTTTCTCTTACGACATCAGGAGGAGGCTCTATTAAACTTTCTACATCTGTAAAATATCTTGGATCTGAATCATTCCAACTAGAACTATAATTAGAATAACTACGATAAGAATAACCATCGTTAATATTATATGAATAATAATTTCTATCAGGATATCCATTACCATTTTCCGAATAAACATCAATACTTGCAGTTGCTGACCCTTGTATATATTGAATACGAATATGAACATTTGAAAAATTATCTATATTACTCCCAAATTGAACATTATTATAAGCTGTGAGATTATTACCATTAACTGAAATCATCATCGCGCCAGGCTTTTCATATTTAGTAGAACCAGTACTTTTATTTGCATTCATTCCTCCAAAAACAATTCGATTATTATCTACTTTAGCCGCCATAAAAGGACCTCTTCCCAAAGCATTATAACCTTCTGTAATCCGAACAACTGGTCCAAAAGAAACAGAACCACTACCAGAAATATTAATAACTTGTCCATCAACATAAGAATTATTATATTTATACTTATATGCCTTAGTATCAGAATCATAAGGTATTTTACCAGTATTAAATATAACTACTTGACTCGTATTTAACGGCACAAATAGTCCTTTTACATAATTAACAACCCTAATAACAGTTGGGGCACAACTATGAGTATTACAAGTTTTAGAGTCTTTTCCAGTAGTACAAACAGTATTGGTATTTGTATCTTTCATTTGATATGCTCGGTATTGAACTCCACCACCACATGATTTACTACATGTTCCGTAGTTACTTTCGGTATAGACTTTACTTTGGTTACTACAATCTTTATAAACTGTGTATTTAGCCTCTCTATTAACTATATTTCCAGCACTATCTTGAATACTTAAATAAACTGTTCTTGTTCCACCATCTAAACTACCACTTAAGCGCCAATTTTTGGTACTACTATAGTTTTCCCAACTGCAGCCTGATAAATAACCAGTATTTGATACACACATTTTTAAACCATTTGTGCCATTATCATCACTAGCACTGATTGTTAAAGTTGTATCTAATGAATTATAGCCATTTACTCCTGATTTTATACTGAAACTATTAATTACCGGAATGCTTTGATCTACTCCACTGACTGTTATTTTATTTTTACTATTATCTAAATCACTATCACTTGTTTTATTACCAACTTTATCTTCTACACAGATATAATAACTTCCATTTTCTAAATATACACTTTGAATTCCATTTTCAGCTAGTTGTTTATTACTTTCAAACTCCGTACCATTACATGTTTTTTCTTTAACTATACTATAATATTTAACGCCACTTC
>CALVWG010000055.1 GCA_944364655.1 uncultured Bacilli bacterium
ATGTTGGAGCTTTTTTAGTATTCATTTCTTATTTGTTTTCGGTTATTTTTATTAAAAATAATTTTGATTTAAATTTAATTAAAGAAACCGTTACTAATTTTCCTATTATCAGTGGTCATATTTTATACGCTTTAACTTTATGTGTAACTGTAATAGTTGTAGCTGTTCCAGAAGGACTGCCGATGATGATTACATTAGTTTTATCTTCAAATGTTAAAAGGATGCTTAAAAATAATGTTTTAGTTAGAAAATTAACAGGTATAGAAACAGCTGGAAGTATTAATATTTTATTTAGTGATAAGACAGGGACCATTACGAAAGGTAATTTAGAAGTTACATATTTTTTAGATAGTGATTTAAAAAAATATGATAGTTTTGATAAAATCGGAAATAATTTAAGGGAAATTGCCTTGATTTCATTAGTATATAATAATGTTAGTAGTTATGATAAAGACAAAATAATTGGTGGTAATGTTACCGATCGGGCTATTTTAAAATTTACCAATATAAAAGATAAGAGTCAATATCCTATTATTGATTCGGTGCCTTTTGATAGTAAAAATAAATATTCTAGTACAACAATAAAATATAAAAATGAAAATATTTATCTAATAAAAGGTGCGCCTGAAGTTATTTTAAAGCAATGTGAATTTTATTTTGATAATGATGGTAATAAAAAATTTTTGCGAAAAAAATTAATTATTGAAGAGAATTTAAAAAAATTAACTAAAGAAGGGAATCGTATTATAGCTTTTGCTTCTTCTAAAGAACAAGCTAAAAATTTAACTTTAGTTGGTTTTGTATTAATAAAAGATGAAATTAGAAAAGAAGCTTTTGAAGGGATTGATTTAGTAAAAAAAGCTTCGATTCAAACGGTAATGGTAACTGGTGATAATAAATTAACAGCCTTAGCAATAGCTAAAGAAGTTGGTTTATATAAAGATGGTGATTTGATTTTAACTAGTGATGAAATGAAAAATATGTCCGATGAAAAATTAAAAGAAGTATTACCAAAATTAAGAGTAGTTGCTAGGGCAATTCCTCAAGATAAAAGTCGTTTAGTTAGAATTAGTCAAGAATTAGATTTAGTAGTTGGTATGACTGGTGATGGGGTAAATGATGCGCCAGCTTTAAAAAGAGCGGATGTTGGTTTTGCTTTTGGTTCAGGTACTGAAGTGGCTAAAGAAGCAAGTGAAATTGTTATTTTAGATAATAATTTTTTATCGATAGCTAAAGCTATTTTGTTTGGAAGAACGATTTTTAAAAGTATTCGTAAATTTATTATTTTTCAATTAACGGTTAATATTTGTGCGGTAAGTTTATCAATAATTGGTCCATTTATTGGTGTAGATACACCAGTTACTGTTATTCAAATGCTATGGATAAATATGGTGATGGATACTTTAGCTGCTTTGGCATTTTCCTTTGAGGCTCCTTTAAAAGAATATATGGAAGAAAAGCCTAAAAAAAGAGATGAACCGATTATTAATCAATATATGAAAGATGAAATACTTTTTACTGGTACTTATTCTACTTTAATTTGTATTTTATTTTTAAAATTACCTTTTTTTCATCATTTATTTAGAAATGGTGAACAATATATTTTAACAGCTTTCTTTGGCTTATTTATTTTTATTAGTATTTTCAATAGTTTTAATGCAAGAACACATCGTCTTAATTTATTATCGCATTTAAGTCAAAATAAAGCTTTTATTTTTATTATTAGTTTTATTTTTATAGTTCAAATTTTACTAATTTATTTCGGTGGTGAATTATTTAGAACATCCGGTCTTACATTTATTGAATTCCAAATTATGTTTTTACTTAGTTTTACTGTTGTTCCAGTTGATTTTTTAAGAAAAATATATTTAAGGAAAAAAGGAATTATTGGTGGAGTTTGAAAAAACAGAAATTAATTTTTCTGTTTTTTGTCAAAATTTATTTAAAATATTCGTTAAATTAAAAGTGTTGTTTCATCAATAAACTTATAATCATAATACTTTAATAATCTTACTAGTTTAAATAATGCTTCATCTTTGGCTTTAGCTTCTAACATAATATCTAAATCAATATTTAAGTGTTTTATTTTGTTTAAAAAATTGACGAAGTCTTCAATATTAATATAATCATGATGAGAACGGAATTCTTTTTTTGTTTTATTTTTAGGTGAGGAAAAATGAATTTTGGGATTACAATCCCAAGTACTAAAAATTGCATTTAGATAATTATCAATTTCAGTACCGTTATTATTACAAATATGATGATGATAATCTAAAACAAAAGGAATGTTTAATTTTTTACATAAGTTTATGCAATCTATAATATTGTAAATTTTATCATCATTTTCTATAGCAATACATTTTTGAATATAATTAGGTAATTTATAAAAATTATGAATAAATCTTTTAATACTATTTTCTTTACCAAAGACATTACTACCAATATGTAAAATAATAATTTTGTTTTTAATATTTAAGGCTTCTAATATTTTATAATGATATTCTAAAATTTGAAAAGTGTTATCTAACACTTCTTTTTTGGTACTGTTTAAAACACAAAATTGATCAGGATGGACATCAACGCGCATTTTACTATTATTTATTTTATCACCTATTTTTTGATATTGTTTTTTATATTTTAAAATATAGTCAAAAACGACATCACTTTTGGTAGCTAAGGGAATTAAATTTGAAGTCAAACGATAAAAATGAATATTGTTTTTAATATTATAGTCGATAATTTTTTCTAAATTATTTAAGTTTTCCACAATAATTTCGTCAATTTTATTAAAGTTATCATCCTTTTTAAAATTAGTATAAGTAATTGTTTTGGAGCAAGTTAATTCCAAAGTTTTTGAAATAGATACATAACCTAATCTAATTTTCATAATCTCACCACTTATATTATGGATTTTTAAAAATTAAATATGTAAATTTTAATAATTAGATTAAAATATGATATAATTTTCCTAGAAAGAAGGTTGTTTTTTTGAAGAAGTATATTTGTCCAATTTGTGGATATGTTTATGATGAAACAAAAGAAGGAGTCAAATTTGATGATTTACCTGATGATTGGAAATGTCCTTTGTGTGGTGCTCCTAAAAAATTATTTAAAGCTGAAGCAATCGAAGTAATTGTTTCGGAAGATATGGAAGAAGAGACATTAAGAGAAATGAATTATGCTGAGATAAGTGCTTTATGTAGTAGTTTGGCTCGTGGGTGTGAAAAACAATACTTAGAAGAAGAGTCTAAATTGTTTACTAAATTAGCCAATTATTATAAAAACAAATCTAAAATTAAAGAATCTGTAAGTTTTGAAGAATTGATTTCTAAAATTGATAAGGATTTAGAAATTAATTATCAACAAGCACGAAATATAGCTAGCGAAAAAGAAGATCGTGGTGCTTTGAGAGTTATTACTTGGGGTGAAAAGGTAACGATGATTTTAAAATCATTATTGAGTCAATATAAAGATGATAAAGAATTTATCAAGAATACAAAAGTTTATGTATGCGATATCTGTGGTTTTATTTATATTGGTGATGAGAAACCTGAAATTTGTCCTGTTTGTAAAGTTCCTAGTTTTAAGTTGTTTGAAATTGAAAGGGGTGCATAAAATGAATAAAATCAGAGCAGTAAGAAATTTAAGAATTTGAAGTAAAGATTGCTTATGCCTTTATGTATGTCCTACTGGAGCAACTGATACAGAAACAGGTCAAATAGATTTTTCTAAATGTATTGGTTGTGGTGCTTGTAGCAAGGCATGCCCTTCTGGTGCAATTTCAATGGTACCTTATCAATATCCCAAACAACAACTTAAAGATGAACTAGTTATTGCAAAATTAAATAAGTTAATTCAAAGTAAAGCCGAACAGGAACAAATGGCTGAGCATATTTATAATAGTAGTAATAATAACATAGAAAAACAATTAGCTAAAGCGTTTATTAGGGCTAATAGATTAATGTCTGAAGATTTATATCGTGAATCTGGATTTATGTTGCCACAAAGTAAAAATACTAAGGATTTTCTAGAAAGTTTGTTGGAACAAGCTAACGAAGAAATTTTAAAAAAAGATATAGAAAAATTAATTAAGTTATTGGATTTTAATGAATAATATTTAAACATAATCGACATGATTGAAAAAGATTATGTTTTTTTATAGTTTTTAAATTTTATCGACAATAAAATGTACTTTTTTATGAAAAAATCTTTTCAAATTTTAATAAAAATGGTATTA
>CALVWG010000056.1 GCA_944364655.1 uncultured Bacilli bacterium
CCAGGAATTTTTCCTTCATTTGCTAATTCTCTAAAGCAAATACGGCATAAATGATATTTACGTAGAACACCATGAGGTCTTCCACAACGTTCACAACGAGTATAAGCACGAGTGCTAAACTTTGGTGTACGAGATTGTTTAACTTTTAAACTTGTTTTTGCCATAGTGTCCTCCTAATTTCTAAAAGGCATTTTAAATTGTGCAAGTAATGCCTTTGCTTCTTCGTTAGTTTTAGCAGTTGTAACAAATACAACGTCCATACCACGAATTTTTAAAATATTATCATATTCTATTTCTGGAAAAATAAGTTGTTCTTTAATTCCTAAAGTATAATTTCCATGTCCATCAAAACTAGTCTTACTAACTCCTCTAAAATCACGAACACGAGGAAGAGCAATTTTAACTAATTTTTCAAAGAAAGTATACATTTTTTCGCCTCTTAGTGTAACTTTAACACCAATAGCTTGACCTTCACGAATTTTAAATCCAGCAATAGATTTATGAGCTTTTGTAATAATAGCCTTTTGACCTGTAATAGCCTCTAAATCTTTTAAAGCCGCATCAATAAATTTTTCATCGTTATGGCCTTCTCCAACACCGATATTAATGACAATTTTTTCTAATTTTGGAACTTGCATAACTGAATCGTAATGAAATTCATTCATTAATGCAGGAATAATTTCCTTATTATATAATTCTTTAAATGTACTCATAAATTCCCACCTTAATCTTTCTTAGCTTTCTTAGTGTCTTTTTTTGTTTTAGTGTCATTTTCAATTTTTTTAACGTTAGAAACATGAATAGATCCTTCCATTTCAATAATTCCACCGTTTTCATTAGCATTATTAGGTTTTTGATGTTTCTTAATCATATTGATTCCTTCAACAACAACACGGTCTTTTTTTCTTAAAGTTTTCATAACTCGACCAGTTTTACCTTTATCTTTACCAGTTAAAATAACTACTTGATCATTTACTTTAATCTTCATAAGTACCTCCTAAATAACCTCACTAGCTAAAGAGACAATCTTCATATAATCTTTTTCACGAAGTTCTCTTGCTACAGGACCTAAAACACGAGTACCAACTGGAGTCTTATCATCTTTAATAATAACGCATGCATTATCATCAAATTTAATGTAACTTCCATCAGCACGACGAACACCTTCAACACTTCTTACGATAACAGCTTTGACAACTTTTCCTTTTTTCAAAGTACCATTAGGAATGGCTTTTTTTACTGTACAAACAACAACATCGCCTATATTAGCAGTTTTCTTTTTACTTCCACCTAAGCATCTGATAACTAATACTTCACGAGCACCAGTATTATCAGCAACCTTAAGTCTTGATTCTTGCATTACCATTATTTACCTCCTATAGAATAACAGCTTCAATTAAAACTTCAACAAGTTCATATCTTTTAGTTTTAGATAATGGTCTTGTTGCTCTAATTCTAACTGTGTCTCCTACTTTAGCAACATTTTTTTCATCATGAGCAGCATATTTTTTAGAATATTTTACTCTTTTACCATATAAAGGATGTTTTTTGTATGTTTCAACTAATACAGTAATAGTTTTATCATTAGCGGCACTTACAACTTTGCCAACTAATTCTTGTTTTCTTTGCTCAGCCATTATTTGTTACCTCCTTGATTAGAAATTTCTCTTTCTTTTAAAATTGTCATCATTCTTGCTATATCTTTTTTTAGTGTATTAATTTTAACAGGTTTTTCTAATGCACCTCTTGCATTTTGCATACGTAAATCTAATAATTCAGATTTAGAAGATTTAATTTTTTCCATAATTTCTTCATCAGTTAACTTACGAATTTCTTGAGCTGTCATTATACTTCACCTTCCTTTTTAACAAATTTACATTTAACAGGTAATTTGTGAGAAGCTAAACGTAAAGCTTCACGAGCAGTAGCTTCATCAACGCCAGAAACTTCAAACATGATTTTTCCTTCCTTAACTACAGCTACCCATTCTTCAACATTACCTTTACCTTTACCTTGACGAGTTTCTAATGGTTTTCTTGTTCTAGGCATATCTGGGAAAATATTAATAAATACTTTTCCACCACGTTTCATATAACGTGTCATCGCAATACGTGCAGCTTCAATTTGACGAGCGCTAACGTAATTACCTTCCTTACTCATTAAACCATATTCACCAAAATGTAATTCGGTATTTCCTTTTGCATGTCCTTCATATGATCTACGATGTTGTTTACGATATTTAGTTCTTTTTGGCATCAACATGTTGGTCACGCTCCTTTACATTTTTTTTAGTTGGAAGAATTTCACCTTTATAAATCCAAACTTTAACACCAATTTTTCCATAAGTTGTATCAGCTTCTGATTGAGCGTAATCGATATTAGCGCGGATTGTATGTAATGGAACTGTTCCTTCAGTGTATCCTTCACTACGAGCCATTTCAACACCACCTAAACGTCCAGAAACTAAAGTTTTAATTCCTTTAGCACCAGCTTTCATAGTATTTCTAATAGCTCTTTTTTGAGCACTTCTAAATGGTGCACGATTTTCAATTTGCATTGCAATATTATCTGCAACTAATTGAGCATTTAAATCTGCTTGTTTAGAAACATCAACGATAGATACATAAACATCTTCATTAACAACTTTAGCTAAAGCTTTACGTAATTTATCGATATCTTCACCACCACGGCCAATAATAACACCAGGTTTAGCAGTATTAATTGTAACTTCACAACGATTTTTCTTACGTTCAATAATTATAGAAGCAACAGCAGCATCTTTAAGATTTTTATTCAAATATTCACGAATTTTTAAATCTTTATTTAAAGTTGTTCCGAAATCTTTTTTATTAGCATACCATCTAGAATCCCAATCTTTATTAACACCTAAACGGTAACCAATAGGATTAACTTTTTGTCCCATTATTTGTTGCCTCCTTTTTTCTCGTCACTTACTTTAACAATAATATGACTTGTTCTTTTATCTCTTCTATCTACATTACCACGACTAGCAAATTTAATTCTTTTTAAAACTGGTCCTGGATTAACCATACATTCAGAGATATATAAATCTGTTTCATTAGCACCATTGTTATTAACAGCATTAGCAACAGCACTTTCTAAAACTTTACGAATTAAACGACTTGATTTTGTATTTGTAGTATCTAAGATAGCACGAGCAGCTTGAATGTCTTTACCACGAATTAAATCCATAGTCATTCTAGCTTTTCTTGGAGCTACCATAGCACTTTTATGAATTGCATATGTTTCCATGTACTACCTCCTACTTCTGACCTGCATGTCCGCCGAACTTACGTGTAGCCGCAAATTCACCTAATTTATGTCCAACCATTTCTTCTGTAACATAAACTGGAATAAAATCTTTTCCATTATGAACAGCAAATGTGTGTCCAACAAAACTAGGGAAAATTGTAGAACGACGAGAATATGTCTTAATAACTTCTTTTTTATTATCTTTATTTAATTTTTCAACCTTATCTAATAAGTGTTTATCAGCGAAAGGTCCTTTTTTTAAACTTCTTGCCATAATTCCCTCCTATTATTTCTTTCTACGACTAACAATAAGTTTGTCAGAAGCTTTCTTATTTTTTCTAGTTTTATAACCAAGAGCAGGTTTACCCCAAGGTGTCATTGGGCTCTTACGTCCAATAGGAGCACGTCCTTCACCACCACCATGTGGATGGTCATTAGGGTTCATTGCACTACCACGGTTAGTAGGTCTAATACCCATATGTCTAGTACGTCCAGCTTTACCAATGTTAACAAGTTCATAGTCTTCGTTACCAACAACACCAATTGTTGCAATACAGTTTCCTAAGATTTTTCTTGTTTCACCTGATTGTAAACGAACTAAAACATATTTATCTTCACGTCCAAGAATTTGTGCAGAAGTTCCAGCACTACGGCATAAACTAGCACCACTTCCTGGATTCAATTCGATACAATGAATTACTGTACCAACTGGAATATTCATTAAAGGAAGAGCATTACCAACTTTAATATCAGCATCTGCACCATTTTCAATAATCATTCCAACTTTTAAACCTTTTGGTGCAATAATATATCTTTTTTCACCATCTAAATAATTAATTAAAGCAATATTAGCATTACGATTTGGATCGTATTCAATTGAAGCAACTTTACCTGTAATACCAATTTTATTTCTTTTAAAATCAATTACACGATATTTTCTTTTAGCTCCGCCACCAATATGACGAACAGTCATTTTACCTTGATTATTACGTCCACCAGTTTTACGAGCTTTTTTAAGTAATGATTTAGTAGGAGTAGATGTTGTTAATTCTTCATTCATTAAAGAAGACATACCTCTACGACCATTAGTCGTTGGTTTAAATTTCTTAATAGCCATTACCAATTCCCTCCTTACATTTCAATTGAAGAACCTTTAGCTAAGGTTACAATTGCTTTCTTATAAGTTTTTGTTTTACCAGTGTATCTTCCAACACGACGGTCTTTAGCTTTAGTATTTAATGTATTTACATTTAAAACTTTTACACCAAAGTGACGTTCAATTTCACTTTTAATTTGTGTTTTAGTAGCTTTTTTATCTACTTTAAATACATAAACACCATTTTGATTACCATTAATACTTTTTTCAGTAATAACTGGTCCTAAAATAATATCTGGATTACGCATGTAAAATACCCTCCTCAATTACTTTAACAGCAGCTTCATCTAAAACCAAAGTATCAGCATTTAAAATATCTAACACATTAATTTCATCAGCTAAAATATGATAAGCATAACCTAAATTACGGCAAGCCATATATAAATTTTCTGCATCTTCTGCTGTAACAAATAAAACTTTTCCTTCTAGATTAGCTTTCTTAATTAATTCTTTAACTTCTTTTGTTTTTAAAGAATCTAAATTTAATGATTCAAAAACAATAACAGCTTTATTAGCTAATTTATCAGCTAAAGCACTTTTTAAAGCTAATACTCTTTCTTTACGATTAATTTTAAAGCCATAATCGCGAGGTTGAACGCCATGAGCAATTCCGCCGCCAACCCATTGAACAGCTCTAGTAGAACCTTGACGAGCACGTCCAGTTCCTTTTTGTCTCCAAGGCTTTCTTCCGCCACCAGAAACTTCACTACGATTTTTTGTTTTGTGAGTTCCTTGACGAGTAGCAGCCATTTGTAAACGAGCCATCTTCTTTAAAGCATCTTCATGTACTTCAATTTTCCAAATAGAATCATTTAAAGAGATGTCACGAATTTTTTCTGAATTTAAATTTTTAACTTCAACTTTTGCCATTTTTCATTTCCTTTCTATGATTCTATTCTTCAGTTTTTTCTGTTGTAGCATCTTCAGCTTTAACATCTTCTACTTCATCAACAACAGTTTCTTCTACATAAGAAATAATATCTTTTGGATTTTTCTTACGATTATTTTTAACAGCACTTCTAATAAGCACTAAGCCATTTTTAGCTCCAGGAACATTTCCACTTACTAAAATATATTGTTCTTTTTCATTAGCTTCAATAATTTCCAAATTTTGAACAGTAACAGTTTCAGCTCCCATATGTCCTGGTAAATTTTTACCCTTTAATACTCTTTTTGGAAGCATTGTTCCTAAAGAACCTGGACCACGGTGATAATTTGAACCATGAGTTGTAGGTCCTCTTTGTTGACCATGTCTTTTAATTGAACCAGCAAATCCTTTTCCTTTACTTGTTCCAGTAACATCAACAATGTCGCCAACTTCAAATACAAGAGCGCTTATTTTATCTCCTACTTGATAACTACCTTCACAATCGCGAATTTCTTTCAAGAAGCGCTTAGGAGTAGTGTTAGCTTTTTTAGCGTGACCAACACTTGCACGACTAGCATTTTTTTCTTTCTTGTCGACTACGCCAAGTTGGATTGCATTATAACCATCAGTTTCAACAGTCTTAATTTGCATTACAGTATTTTCTGGAACACTAATAACTGTAACAGGAATTAATTTACCATCTTTACTGAAAACTTGAGTCATTCCAACTTTACGTCCTAAGATTCCTTTCATTACTTAATTTCCTTTCTTTATTATAATTTAATATTGATATCTACACCGCTAGGTAAATCAAGTCTTGTTAAAGCATCAACAATTTCTTTACTTGGGTCAATTATATCAATTAGTCTCTTGTGAGTACGACTTTCAAATTGCTCACGAGCGTCTTTGTACTTGTGTACAGATCTAAGTACAGTAACTCTTTCAATTTCCGTTGGAAGAGGAACAGGACCAGAAACAGTACCTCCTAATCTTTTAACAGTTTCCACAATTTTTCCAGCAGCTAAATCTAAAACTTTAGAATCAAAAGCTTTTAAATTGATACGAACCTTACTCTTTGACATAACATATGTCCTCCTTTCGCCTATATCGTGTATAGACTTGCTCCATGCAAATTCTCTGATTTAAACCTAACAACATCGCCAAGTGTATCAGTAACTTCGCACATCACAGCCGTCATACAAAGTCAATTTTACTATAATGCCAAATAAAAAGCAAGAAAAAAATCAAAAAAATTCCCAAAAAAAATAGTAAATTAATTAATTTACCATTTCTAAATATTTATTACTGAATTCTTTTTATTTAATTTATTAATATTATTTTTTAAATTTCTTATTCCAAACTTTTCTATTTCTGAATCTAATAATAATTTTTCCAAATCAACATCTTTATTAATTAAATGATCATTAATATATTTTAAAGCAACATCTTTTGAAATGGAATTATATTGTATAACTGTATCTATTCGCCCTAAAAACTCTTTTGAAAAGAAATTATCAAAACTAGTTTTTTTAACATCACCAAAACCAATAGTTTCTTTGCCAACTGCATTGCTTGTCATAAAAATATAACAATGATCAAAATGAATAACATCACCAATAGAATCAGTTACATAAGATTCATCTAAAATTTGTAACAATAAATTTAATACTTTAGGATGAGCTTTTTCAATTTCATCAAATAAAATTGTTGCATAAGGATGATCTTTTAATTTTTGAAAAACATATTCACTCTTATTTGAATAATTAAATGGCATTCCAATTAATTTATAAACACTTTCAGCCGTATTATACTCACTCATATCAATTCTAATAAACTCTGTTTTTAAAACATTACTAACAACTTTAACCGTTTCTGTTTTACCAACACCACTACCCCCAACTAATAAAAAACTTTGATTTTTTTGTACATTAAGATTAAAAGAATCAATTAAATTTAAAATAACATCATCTTGACCAACTAAAGTATCTAATAATTTTCTTTTTAAATTATTTAAAACAACTTTTTCATCTTTTTTAACCCAAAAATTAGTTTTACTTTCAATCATTTCTAAAATATCTTCATCAGTTAAAAAATCACTACTTTTATTTTTATGATTTATAATTTGTTGCCTAATTTCATCTTCATTAATAGCTTCTTTTAAAGCTTCTTTATAATTTCCATTTTTTAAACTTTTAACTTTCTTTTCTTTTATAATATTTAAATTATTTAAACTATTTTGCATATTAGCAACTTTAACTTTTTTTCTTGCACAAACAGAATCTATTAAATCAATTGTTTTATCAGGATTATTTTTATTAAACAAATATTCTTTACTATATTTTAAAAAACTAGCTTTATTATCTTCAGATATTTCAATATCATAATATTTTTCAAAAGAAGGAACTACAGCATTAATTATATTTTTCATCATAGCGTCATCAGGTTCTTCTATCATTATTTTTTCAAAACGTCGATCCAAAGCTTTATCTTTTTCTAAAAATTCATGATACTCACTTAATGTTGTCGCGCCAATAACTTTTAATTCACCACGAGCTAAATAAGGTTTTAAAATATCGGCCGCTGCAATCGCCCCTTCAGCCCCACCAGCATTTACCATCGAATGAATTTCATCAATAAAAAGAATAATATTTTTTTCTCTTATAACTTCTTTAATTATTTTATTTAAACGTTCTTCAAACTCACCACGATATTTTGTTCCAGCTACTAAAGCTCCCATTTCCAATAATACAATCTCCATATTATCTAACAAAGATGGCACCTCATGATATTTGATTCTCCGTGCTAATTCCTCAACTAAAGCAGTTTTACCAACCCCAGCTTTACCAATCAATAATGGATTATTTTTTTGTTTTCTTAATAATGTTTCAATCATATAATTAATTTCTTTATCTCGTCCAACTATTACTTTTTCTTTTTTTACATTTTGAGACATAGAAACACCTATTTTTAAAACTTCTAAATTTTTATTTCTTTTATTTTTAGGCAAAACATTTTTCTTTAAATCAAAATATAAATCATTTAATGAAACATCCATAACTAATAATATTTGAATAGCTACACCTTCGCCTTCTTCTAAAATAGCTAAAGCTAAATGTAAAGGAGTTACTAAGCCATTATTATTATCAACCGAATCTAAATTAGCTAATTCAATAACCTTTTTTAACATAGGAGTATATAAATTTATTTCTTGATAATTAGAGGCTTGTCCAATTACATTTATTAATTCTTCTTTAAAAGAATCATAAGTAACACCATATTCTTTAAATAAATCAGCTACTTCTTCTGAAGACTTTAAAAGTGCTAATAAAAGATGCTCAGTACCAACATAGGGATGTTTTAATTTATAACGAATATTTTCAGCATCTTTTAAAATAGTTGCAACTTCAAATCCATAATTATGAAACATAAAAAAAATCCTCCTTATTTTATCCTATGTTTGTTATGAAAAAAAAGAAGGATTTTTATACAATTTAATTTAATAAATATCAAAGAATTAAACAATTTAATTTATTTTTATTTATACAGTTTTAACTACAAATGGATCGTTTTTTGTTCCTATTCCGCCACTTATTTCAACATTTCCTTTTAAATTGATAACTCCTCTTACGCCTGCTAAAACATTTACTGTTCCAACACTTCCATAACCATATTCACTAAAAGCAAAATTACTTGCAACTTGGACATTTTTATCATAAAATGATGCTGTCATACTCCAATAATTATTCTTAGAAAAGGAATATAGCAGTTTATTTAAATAACCATTAGCTAATCCTGATAACATTAATTCATCAATTGTTATTAAGCCTATTGGATATGTTAATGCTTGATTTCCTGTTGAATTTCCATTTAATGTAAATAAATCATTGCTGGCATTTGGACAAGTTAATATTGGTTTTTGTGTTTCAAAATATCTTTGATATCCAGCAAAATATGTGTGATTTCCTGATGTTTGAAAAGCATTTCCATTATTTGCAACTGTTGATAAACTTCGATCATTACAGAAACCTGCATCAGTTATGTACTCTTTTAATCCTTTATTTTCTATGTTTTGTCTGTACCAACTATCTAAATATTTTTTTATTTCTGAATCATTTTGATTAGCATGTGTTTCAGCATAACTGCTATTAAATGTGTTTCCATACATATATCCTACATATCCTGGGTTAGTCCTATCAGCATTAAACACACTTGTCCTTTGATTTAAATAGCCTAAATTTTCATCTGTCAACTCCATATTTAAATCGGTTCCTTCAGCTGTTGGACTAGTTCCTGCATATAAAAGTCTAACACTACCATCACCATTTAATCTTATGATTCGCCAATAATATCCACCGAATTGAACATAATTATTATTTACATTTCCTCTGTAATAATAACTTGTACCGTAATCATCATTCATTGTATATAATCCTTTATCTGATTGGTCGTTTTCTAATTCTTCTTGATTATATTTATATACTGTCATACTGTATATTTTTGTTTTTATATCTGTTCCACCTGTTCCAACGATTGCACCGTTGATTGCTCTTGCTGAAGTTATTTTAAATAATGTTAAACAATTAGATAATCTTGAATATATTATGACATCGTCATTTGCATTTGTATTAAAGCCTGAATCGCAATAATAATAATCTTGTTGACTGTAATCTAGTGTTGTTGGATCGATATTTTGAGGATTTGTTAAAGTATATTTTCCTGTTACACTATCAAATGTATATCCCGTTCCTATCGTTGGCAATATATTTTCATTTGTTAATTGACTATATATTCCTCCTTGGCCTACTAAATCTGGATGGGGCATTGTTGATGTTATAGCAGTAGTTGCAGTTTCATGTTCTTCTTGCCATTCTATTATTGGGGCTGTTTTAGTAAAATCCGGTTCTTGTTTCTTACTTATTTTTTCTTTAGCACTTTCTAAACTTGTTGATTGGTATTCGTTTACTAACATGGCATCAGCTAATGTTGTAAATCCCTCTTCTACTGGACTATATTTTTTTACTGTTGCTGTTACTACTATTTTAGAATATAACGCTTTATTCATTGATTCAATATCATCCATTGTTACACTTTCATCCATCCATATTCTTAAACTGTATGTCTCTTCATCTTCATATGATAAACTTCCTGTTTGTAACAATCTTCCTTCTTTATATCCCTCTATTTCTACTTCTGGATATTCATTTAATTTTTTTATTTCATTTGTATTTAATACTGCTGCTATATAACTACTACTTAAATCACTTTCTTCTAATATTCCTAAAGCAACTTCATAACTTATAAATGAATTACATGTATTTTTTATTGTAAATGTATAGGGTGTTAAATCCATTCCTTCTTCATCGGTTATTGGATATGCTTTTTCTAAATTTATTGCGTCAC
>CALVWG010000057.1 GCA_944364655.1 uncultured Bacilli bacterium
TTCTTCATCGGTTATTGGATATGCTTTTTCTAAATTTATTGCGTCACTTTCTTCTGTTAAACTTATACTTAAACAACTACTTGTTAGATTATTTTCTTTTGTTTGCATTACTGCATATCGCCAATAAGCATAGCTTATTCCTATAGATATTAAAAATAATAAAGCCAAAGCTAAAATAACTATCTTTTTACTTTTTAATTTTTTCATTTTATTTTCTCCAATCACATGCTATTCTATTTTAATAAACTTTTATATAATTATAATAGCATGTTTTAAAAAAATTAAAAATAATATTTTAATAAAAAAAACAAGTTTTAGCTATTAAGCAAACTTGTTTCTTAAAAATCATTTTAAATAATTTAATGTATTCTTTATTATAAATATGCAAGTAATGTAAAGATTACTAATAAACAAACTAACATACCTATAAAGAATTTCCAAATGTATCCTAACCATTTTTTATAAGGAATATTCATATAAGAAAGTCCAAATAACAAGAATACACTTACTGGAGTTATAAATTGAACTAATCCATAAATAGTTGAATAAATAACTAATGTTAAATTTCCTTCAGCACCAGTGAAAGTTGCAAGATAAGGACTAACACTATAAGCTAAATATCCAAAATCACTATTGAAAATTGAACCAATAAATGCTTGTAATGTAACTACAAAAGGATTAAATCCACTTGATAACTTAGAAATTTCATTTAAAAATGTAGGAATAATTGGTACCCAATAAATGAAAATAAATACCATGTAAGCAAAAACTAAAATCATGATTGGGCGAATTACTTTTTTAAATCCTTCACCAATATTAGAAATAAATTCACTTACGCTCATTTTAGAAGCAATAGCCATAATTATCATAACGAAAGCTATAACAATTCCATAAACGAATAAATACCAATTTCCAAAAGGATAAATTAAATCACTACTAAAGTTAGCTAATGGAGCGCCAAACAATGCATGAAAAATTTCAAATTGATCGTCACCAATGCTTAAACCAAAGAACCAATCATAAAAATTATCAAAAGTTTCAATTCCAAATACTTCAGTTCCATTTAAAGTTGAATTCCAAGTAATAAATCCTAAAATAGCAAATACTACAAGAACTACTCCTAAAATGATAGGTAACCAGACTTTAGTATTTTTCTTTTTTGGTTCTTCAACAGCAAATTTGTCATCAACTACTTTTACTTCTTTTTTGCTATCTTTCTTTTCTAAAAGTTTTTTAATATAAATAACATTAAAGAAACTAAATAAAATATAAGCAAGTAACAAAACGCCAGCACGAACAATAATTTCGGTAGCAATAGTATATTCTCCACCATACATTCCAACATATTCAACAAAGCCAACTAAACCTTCAGTTCCATAAGTTGCACCTAAAACACCAACTAAAATTGAACCAAAAGTTATTGCAAATGAACTAATTTTATCTAATCCCATTCTTCTTAAAATTGATACTAAGAAAGGCATAAATAATAAAAGTACATAAGTATTGTTTAAAAATGATGCAAGTAAAGCAATAATAAATGAAATTACTAAAGAAACTACAATTTCAATTCCTTTACAAGAATTAGCAATTTTAGAAACTAATGCTTTATAACTTTCAGTCTTAGTAGCAACTCCATAAAACATTCCAATTAGTATTAAAAAACCAATTTGAATTGCGTAATTTTGAATTGAATAAATAAAGCCATAAAATAAATGGACAATACCAATAGGAGTTACTTCACCTTCTGTAAAAGTTCCACCACTTCCAAATTGACCATATGGAATAAACCAAGTCATAACAATAACTACAAAAAGCATTATTGATATAATTTTAACCAAATCATGTTCTTTAAACAATTTCTTCATTTCTATCCTCCTCCAACAAAATTATAGCACAAATACCTATAAAATAAAGAAAAATAAGTATTTTTTATATGAAAATTTTGTGAAAATAAAAAAAAGAAACTATCTATTATTAGTTTCTATTCAATATCTTTTGGACGCATTAATGGAAATAAAACAACGTCTTTAATATTATCACTAGCTGTTAAAAGTTGAATTAAACGATCTATTCCCATTCCCCAACCACTAATTGGAGGCATACCATATTCCATAGCGCTTATATAATCATAATCCATTGGCATTGCTTCATCATCACCATTGGCTTTTAATCTTGCTTGTTCTAACAATCTTCTTTCTTGTTCTTGTGGATCAACTAACTCAGAATAAGCATTGATTATTTCAGCGCCATTTATAACAAGTTGAAAACGATCAGTCAAATTAGGATTTTCATCATTTGCTCTGGCTAAAGGTGATAAGCTTATTGGATGATCTACTAAAAATACTGGATTAACTAAATAAGGACGAGCCACTTTTTTATAAAGTTGATCTACCAAATTACCATAGCCTAAATTTTCTAAAGGTGTTTCAGAATCAATTTCAATTTTTAACTCTTTTATTTTATTTAATAATTTTTCTTTTGTATCTTCTTTATAAATATCTATATTAGCATATTTTAAAATCAATTCTTGAAAACTAACTGTTGGCCATTCGCCACTTAAATCAACCATTTTGTCGCCTACTTGAACACATAATGTTCCAAACAATTTCATTACTATATTTTGAAGCATATTTTTTAAAAATACCATATTATCTTTATAATTCAAGTATGCTCCATATCCTTCAATCATTGTGAAATCTTGCAAATGTGTTCCATCCATTCCTTCATTTCTAAAGCAACGGGCAATTTCAAAAACTTTAGTAAAACCCCCAACAATTGCTCTTTTTAAATAAGTTTCTGGAGCAATTCTTAAATAAACATCAATATCTAAAGCATTATGATGAGTAATAAATGGTTTTGCATTAGCGCCACTTGCTTTATTATTTAAAATTGGAGTTTCAATTTCAATATATCCTTTTTCATTTAAATAATTTCTTAATTCTCTAATAAAAGCACTTCTAAATAAAAATTTCTTTTTTTCATCTTCATTCATTATTAAATCTACATAACGTTCACGATAAATCAATTCTTGATCTTCTAAACCATGAAATTTTTCAGGTAATGGTTTTAAAGCTTTTCCTAAAAAAGTTATTTCTGAAGCTCTAATAGTTTTTTCACCAGTATGAGTAGTAAATACTTCCCCTTCAACACCAATAAAATCACCTAAATCAAAATTTTGTTTAAAATCTTGATAAGCTTCTTCACCAATCATATCCATTTTAACAGATATTTGAATTCTACCTGTAATATCACCAATAGTTAAAAAGCTCATTTTTCCCATTTTACGCATTAAAACGATTCTTCCAGCTACTCTTACTCCTTTTGTTTCATCATTAAGTTCTCTAGCATCCTTAATTTCTGTATTGACTAAAAAACGATCAGGATAAGGATTTTTAATATTTTGTAATTTTTCTCTTCTTACTAATTCTTGTTGACTAAGTTCTCTCATAATCATTCCTCTTTTCTATTAAATAAAAAACAGTTATCAATCCACTAAAGGACGAATAACTGTTAAATCCGCGGTACCACCTTAATTCATGTTTCCATGCTCTTTCTTGTTATAACGTTACAAACGATTGCACTCCAATAGCTTTTTTCCTTAAAAATCTTTAATAAGTTCCACCATACCTTATCTCTCTATAAAAGTATTAATTAAGTACTCCTATTTTCTCCGTGTTTTTACGTTATTAATATACTAACTTTTTTATTTAAAGTCAACAATTAAAAATCTAGGTCGATTTAAGTTCGGATATTCGAAATAGATATTCGAATTTTGAAAAATAGGCAAACGAATATGCCTATTTTTTAGTGAGAATAAAGTTCATATCAAGCTCTCCTAAAGGAATATATTTTAAATTTAATTTTTCTAAAATTTCCAGTCCAAAATATTCTTCAAATAATTTTAAAGGTGTTTTGTAATTAAACTTAGCTCTGGGATAGTTATTTAAACGATTAATAATATCAATGATATCTTCATCAGATAATTTTGTAATATCTGCTCCTTTTTGAATAAGCCATCGAAGTAAAATA
>CALVWG010000058.1 GCA_944364655.1 uncultured Bacilli bacterium
TTTTAGAAAATCCATTAAATACAATAGAAATCGTTGTTCATGTTAATATGTTAAAAGAAGGATGGGATGTTAATAATTTGTATACAATAATTCCATTAAGAACTTCTGCTTCTCAAACATTAACTGAACAGACAATGGGGCGAGGTTTAAGATTGCCTTACGGAAAAAGGACAGGAAATGAAACAATTGATAGATTAACTATTGTTTCACACGATAAATATCAAGCTATTATAGATGAAGCAAACAAAGAAACATCAATTTTAAAAGCATCAAATATAACATTTATAGATGATATGGACTTGTCTCAAAAAGAAACTATTGTAGCACAACAAACTTGGATGCAAGAATTAGACTTACAAATTGAAAAAGAAAATAATACTGAAGAAAAGCAAAAGCTTGAACTTGTAAAAGCAACTAATAAAGTAGTTTCAAATTTAAATATAGATAAAATCGATTTAAAAAACGAAAATATCAAAAATGAAATAATTGAAGAATTTAGTAGAAATGATATAAACGGAAAAAATAATGCTGAAAAAATTTATGATAAATTTGTAGATCAATATCACGATGAAATAATTTCAACAGCATTAAAAAATAGAATTAATATTCCATATGTATCAATAAATAAAAGTACAACAAATGAACAAATTTACAAAGATTTTAAATTAGATGTATCTAAGTTAGAATTTAAACCTTTAGATAATGATATTATGATACGTCATTTAGGTGATGGAGATAGTATTGAAATTAAAGTTGCAGATGGGAATATGATTGAATTTGATAATGCAAAAGAAATTTTAATTGATAAATTATTCACTTTACCAAGCTTAGATTATGAAAAGTGTTCTGATATTCTTAATTCAAAGATTGATGAATACATTGATTATTTAGAAAAAATTTATAGTGAATCAGAAGTAATTAATATATTATACAATTATAGTAATTATATTGCTAAAGAAATTGGAAAGCAGATAATGTCTAATGTAGAGATAACAAATAATATAATTGAAGAAAATATTGTTGTCGAAAATCCTAAAATATATAACCCTGTTTTTACTAAAAAAATGAATGAAAAAATATTAGATTATAAAGAAACTGTTGAAAAAGCAAAAATTAAAAGTTATATATTTAATGGATTTAAAAAGGCTTGTCATGATATGTATAAGTTTGATTCTAATACAGAGAAAGATTTTGCATTTATTTTAGAGCATTCTAATTGTGTCTTAAAATGGTTAAGACCAGATTCTAAACAATTTAATATTTATTGGAATAGAGTAAATAAATATGAACCTGACTTTATTGTTGAAACAAATGATAAAATCTTCATGATTGAAATAAAAGCAGAAAATCAAGTAGACAATTATGAAGTACAAGAAAAGAAAAAAGCAGGAATGGAGTACTGCTCTGTTATAAATAACTATAGAAAAAGTCATTCTGATGTTAAGGAATGGAAATATTTATTAATAGAAGACTCAAATGTAAAAACAAATTATGATTTTGACAGATATATTTAATTGGAATAATGAAAAATAAAAACGCTGAAATTCAGCGTTAATTTGTAAGATTACAGATTTATTTATTACTCAATGTTGTCTTTTTTGTTTCTGTTTGGTTTAGACACTGGTGTTTTACCACTACTATCATGTTTGATATAATATCTATCACTATAAACAGACTTCCCACTTTCAATTCTATTGATGAATTGATTTAGGGTCATCTTTTCGTGATTTCCAGTATTTTGAAATACTATATTTTTTCCGGTATTTGTCTCTTTGATGACTTTTACTTTTGGCATCATGTATCACTCCTTTCTTTTTTAATGACTTTACAGTCCTCAAGAAAGAAAATACTTCATGATTATAAAAATATGGTATAATCTTAATGAGGACTAGGATCCTTTGTGTAATCTTACACATGAGGGAGAAGCTTTGCAGAGCTTCTTTTTTTATCCCCTCATACACATTATATCATATAAAAGGCAGAATTCAATAAAATAAACGCATTTTTTGCAAAGAAAGTGCAAAAAATAAAAATAAATTACATAAAAGTATTGCTATTATACTAAAATCAGCATATACTATTATTAGAAAAGGAGGGAATTATATGATTTTGGAGTTTAGTATTGCAAATTTTTTATCGTTTAAAGATAAAGTTACTTTTAGTATGTTTGCGAATTCTACAAGTGGATTAGATGAAAATTATATCATATCTAATGGCCGAAAGATCTTAAAAACGGCGGCAATATATGGCGCCAATGCATCTGGAAAAACTAATTTATTTAGAATTCTTACTTTGGTAATATCTATGTTGCGAAGTTCAAATAATGTAAATATAAATGCAAAGCTTCCAATATATCCGTTTAAATTTAACGAAGATACAATTAATATGCCAAGTGAATTTGAAATCAAATTTATTGTTGATGATGTAAGATATGTTTACGGATTTGTAGCAGATACAAATAAAATATATGAAGAATATTTATATTATTACCCAAACGGAAGAGAAACAAAAATTTTTGATAGGACAAAAACTAATCAATATTCTTTTCCACAAAAAGATGAAAGAATATTAAATGATATAGCAAGTAAAAATGCACATAATAAGTTTTTTATAGCTACTGCAACAAATTGGAATTATGAAAAAACAAAAATCCCATATAAATTTTTGAGTTCGGATATTAATACGTTTAATAACCTAAGTGGACTTAGAGATTTAGCGTTAAGAGAATATTTAAAAAATAATAAAGAGTTAAAAGATTTTGCATTAGATTTCTTAAAAAAAGCAGATTTTAATATAGAAGATTATAAAGTATTAGAAACAGATGTTCCTGATGATGTGTTAGCAGCAATACCTGACTTTATTAAAGTCGGTATGAATCTGAAGGAAAAACCCAAAGTGTTTACTGCTTTATTTAAACATAAAAATTCAGACGTTGAATTATCATATGAAGAAGAATCAATGGGAACTCAAATTATTTTTTGCTTTATTCCATTTATTATGGATGCATTAAATAATAAAAGAGTTGTAGTAGTTGATGAATTAGATAAAAGTCTACATCCATATTTGGTTGAAATGATTGTTCAAATGTTTAATGACTCTGATATAAATAAAAATGGAGCACAATTAATTTTTAATACTCACGATACTAATTTGTTAAAGTTAAATATTTTAAGAAGAGATCAAATATGGTTTACAGAAAAAGACGATAATAATGGAATAAGTGATTTATATCCTTTGAGTGATTTTTCTGTAAGAAAAACGGAGAACGTTGAAAGAGGATATATGCTTGGTAGATACGGAGCAGTTCCTTTTATTAAAAACGATTTTAATTTATGGGAAGAAGAATAGAACAAAGTAGAAGAATTAGTAGCGATAGAGTAAGAAAAATCAGAAAGCAAAAAAGTAAAATATTAATAGCATTAGAAGGAAAAAACAAAACTGAGAAGACCTATTTTAGCAATTTTGAAGATGGTACAAAATCATATAATATTTCATATGCTAAAGGAAATAATACAGATCCATTAAACTTAGTTCAAATGCTAATTAAACAAATAGAGAATATGGGATTAGATTTACAAGATGATGATATGGCGTATTGCATATTTGATACAGATACTAATCCAGATAAAAATAAAATAATTAATGAAGCAATTCAATTAGCAAAGAAAAATAATATAAAAATTATTACATCTTCGCCATGCGTTGAACTTTGGTTCTTATTACATTATGATTATACAACATCAAATATGAGTAATGAAGAAGTAATAAAAAGATTAAAAAAATTTTATCCCAAATATGAAAAAAACGTTAATATATATCCTGATATCATCAAAAATTTAGATAAAGCCATAGAACGTGCAAAAAAACTAGAAAAATATCAATTAGATAATAATCGGAGAATAGGAACAGTTGAAGCAAATCCCAATACTGAATTTTATAAAATCGTTGAATATTTAATAAAAAAAGGCTAGGAAAAAAATCCTGGCTTTTACTTTTTAGATATTATCTTATATTAACAAACTTATTTATAAATACTCTATGAATGAATAATTATGCGCGTAAATATTTAAAATTTATATTGCTATATTTATTTAAATCCAGAAAGCTCACAATTCCTTTTTTAAGTATTAATAGTAAAAAAGTATTTTTATAATTAGTTTTAAATTTTAGGCGCCCAAAAGTTCTCACAAAAAATTAGGTACCCAGTTAGGTACCCAAAATATTAAAAATAGTCATTATATAGTTAAAAGTGAATATAAATAAAAGCCTTATTTTGTAAGAATTTATATAATATTTATAAACTTGCATAACTGATTTTATTTGACCCCCTGAAGGAGCCTTATGGCTCCGCTTTTATTTTTATAAGATTTTTAGAACTTAAAAAAACTTTAGGTAATAATTAGGTAATATTTTTCAAAAAAATGGTAAGCGGATTA
>CALVWG010000059.1 GCA_944364655.1 uncultured Bacilli bacterium
AATAATTCTGGGGAGGTTAAATAATATGGAAATAACCAATTTATCAAAAATAAGAAGAGAGAAAATGTTGCATACAATTAATGAAATAAAGAAAAATATTGCTGATGAAGAAACATTAAATAATTTATCATTAATTGAAAATGAGTTAACAAAGAAAAAATATGGATTAATATGGGAAGAACATGAAGAAAGAGTTGATAAAGAATTAGAAACTAAAATACCTGTATTTGAGGATATCAAGTCGAAAGAAATAAAAAACAAAGATGAAAATGAATACAATTTTATTTTAGAGGGAGATAATTTACATAGTTTATATTTGTTAGAAAAAACTCATAGAAATAAAATTGGATGTATTTATATAGATCCACCTTACAACAGAGGAAAAGATGATTTTATATATAATGATAATTTTGTAGTAGCTGAAGATGGCTATAGACATTCTAAATGGTTATCATTTATGGGCAGGAGATTAGAACTTGCAAAAAGATTATTGAGAGATGATGGATTAATTTTTATATCAATTGATGATTATGAATATGCACAGTTAAAATTATTATGTGACTCAATTTTTGGGGAAGAAAACTTTATTAATATGTTTATTTGGCAACGAAATTCCAGTGGTAAAACTGAAAAAGACAAATTTACTGTTAATACCGAATATGTTTTATTATATTCAAAAAGTGCAAATTATAAGTTGAATGAAGCATATAAACCTTTATCCGATGGTACAAGAGCAATGTATAGTAAAAACGATAATGATGGTAGAGGAAATTACCGTCTATACCCATTACAAAAGCCAGGAAATCCTGGCCCTGAAACGACATATGATTATGTTGATAATAATGGTAAAGTATGGCCTTGTCCTGCAAAAGGATGGAGAATTAAACAAAGCAAGTTAAAAGCTTTAGAAAATGATGGAAGATTATATTTAGAGGGGAAATCTTTATCAGAAAAAGCATATTGGAATGAAAGAAGTAGTGAGGGGAAAAGGGTTGATACACTTTGGAATGATCTTCCTGAAAATAGTTCAGCAAGTAAAGAAATAGAAATAATCTTTGGAGAAAAAGGCATATTTAATAATCCTAAGCCAACCGAGTTAATTAAAAGATGCATACAGATATCTCCTAAAGATAGTATTGTATTAGATTTTTTTGTAGGTAGTGGTACGACAGCTCAGGCTGTATTAGAACTTAATAAAGAAGATGGTGGATCCAGAAAATATATTGTTTGTACAAATAACGAAAATAATATATGTGAAGATGTTACATATAGAAGAATCAAAACAGTTATATCAGGAAAAAGAAATGATAATACAAAATACTCTGATGGTATAAAGTCAAATTTGAAATATTATAGAACAGCCTATGTTCCAAGAATAAATACTGACGAAGAAAACTTAAGTAAAAATCTAATGGTAAATATTAAAAATCTAATACAACTTGAAAATGGTATTGAGATTGATGATAAAATAGTTAGAGTTATTTTAACAGAGGAAGAGATTGATAAATTTACGACAAATGAAGAAGAGTTAAATGAATGTGAAAAGTTATACATATCATCAGATATATTATTGACATCAAAACAAAGCCAAATATTTAAAGATTATAATATAGAAGTATTTATAATTCCAGAATACTATTTTGAAGATGAGATAAGAGAGGTGGCATAATGCAAAGTATTGAATTAAAAGAATTTCAAATTGAAGCAGTAAATAAATTATTAGATGCTACTTCTATTGGCAAGAAAAAAGAAGTATTAGTACAAGCTCCAACAGGTTCTGGAAAAACAATCATTTTACTTTCTTATATTGAAGAATATTTAAAGGAAAATAGAAAAACTATTTTTGTTTGGTTAACTCCAGGATCGGGAGATTTAGAAGAACAAAGTAGAAGTAAAATGTTAAAATTTCTTCCACATATGGAATCAAAAAATATTCAAGATGTTTTATTACAGGGATTTGAAGCTAAAGATACTGCTTTCATAAATTGGGAAACTATTACCAAAAAAGGAAATACTGCATTAAAAGAAGCAGAAAGAAAGAACCTTTATGAACGAGTTAGAGAGGCATATAACAATGGTTATGACTTTGTAGTAATAGTAGACGAGGAACACTTAAATAAGACTGTAAAAGCCGAAGCAATCATTGATTTTATAGATCCTAAATATATTGTTAGGGTTAGTGCTACAACCAAAACGAATAAAGAAGCTGAATATATAGAAATTGATGAATTAGATGTAATTAATGCTGGATTGATTACAAGAGCATTATACATAAATGAAAACGTTACTAACGAAAAAGTATTAACTAATGAGCATGATTATTTATTAGATTTAGCAATTAATAAGAGAAAAGCAATTAAAGAAGAATATATGAGTAAAAATATTCAAGTTAACCCTTTAATAATAATTCAATTGCCAAATAAGTCAGATGAATTAATTAAACAAATAGAAGATTTATTAGAAGAAAAAGGTTACTCATATGATAGAAAGAATCTTGCTATATGGTTAGCAGATAAAAAAGAGAATCTTGAAGACATCGAAAATAATGAAGCACATCAAGCTATACTAATAATGAAGCAAGCTATATCAACAGGATGGGATTGCCCAAGAGCTAAAATACTTGTTAAACTTCGTGATAATATGAGTGAAGATTTTGAAACTCAAACGATAGGTAGAATAAGAAGAATGCCCCAAGCCCACCATTATGAAAATACATTATTAGATAATTGTTATTTATATACATTTGATGAAAAGTATGAACAATCGGTTAAACAAGAACTTGGTAAGAATGCCAAAAATGCAAAGGTTATTTTCTTAAAACCAGAATATAAGAACTTCACATTAAAGAAGATGAATATAGAAAGCGATTTTGATGGTTTTGATGATAGAGAAACATTTAATATTTTATACAAGTATTATGTTGATAAATATAAACTTATAGGATCTAAAAAGAATAATAAGTCTGTTTTAGAAGCTAATGGTTATGTATTTAAAGATACAATAGATAATTATATTGTAAAGGGTAAATTCATAAGATTAGATGAAATACAAGATGCAGAAAGAATGAAAGTAGAATCAGCTGTTAATCCATCGAAAAATGGATATGAATATAGAGATTCTATTACAGAAATAGCTTCAAGAATAGGAATTAGATATGATAGAACAAAACTAATGTTAGAAAGATTATTCTTAAAAAGTAAATTATTTTCAAAGAAATTTGTTGATTTATCTTTATTGGATTTCTATGCATTTATTATCAACAATCATGATACAATTAAACATGACTTTGAAGAAGCAGTTAATCAAAAAGCTAGACAAATGAAAATGAAACTTGAGGGTATTAAAGAATCTAATTGGAGAATGCCACAAGAGGATTATATTAATTATGATCCACAAA
>CALVWG010000060.1 GCA_944364655.1 uncultured Bacilli bacterium
GCACCACCTTTTATAAAATTATATCATATTTTTATCTAATTTTGATACTATTTTTATTTCTTTTAAAAATAATTACTATAATTATGGTAAAATATTATATAGGTGATGTACTTTGAATATTTATAAAAGTTTAAATGAAATAACTGAGTATATTGATAAGAATTTGGAAGAAGAAATCAGTTATGAAGTTCTAGCAAAAATGCTAGGTGTTAATGTTTATACAATGCAAAGATTATTTACTATGATAGCAGGAATCTCTTTATCGGAATATATTAGAAAAAGAAGATTATCTAGTGCAGGATATGATTTATATGAAGGTAATTTAAAAGTAATAGATGTTGCTGTAAAATATCAATATGATAATGCTACATCATTTTCAAGAGCATTCGAAAAATTTCATGGTATTAAACCTAGTCTAGCAAATAAAGAAACAAAGTTGAAAAATTTTCCTAGAATAGTCTTTAATGAAGATATTAACTTAACCACTGAATTAGATTATGAAATAATAAATTTAGATGAGATGAATTTATATGGTGTTAGTATTACTACTAACAATGATGAAATCGGCAAAGATGCTCCTTTATTTTTTAGGCAAACTGAAGATAAGTATTTGAATAAGTATGGTGAAGTAAAATATGGAATGATTACTTATGATATAGAACGTGAAGAAAGTCAAAAGTATTATTGCTTATATGATAAGAAAATTGAGGAATTTGAACATATTAAAATACCTAAAAGTAAATGGTTAAGATTTAGAATTAATTCACAAAATGCCAAAGATATACAAGATATCTCTCATAAATTTTATGGAGAGTTCTTACCATCAGTTAAATATAATTTAAAAGAATTACCTGAATTAGAATATTATCACGATGGTATAACAGATTTTTTAGTAGCAATTTATTAAACTGACAAAACTGATTATTAAAAAGTCAGTTTTTTATTTTGTAATTTTGATATACTCTTTTACGAGGTGACGGATTATGGGGTTAACGTCAGAAATATATCTAACTAAAAAGTTTATTTCAAAGGAAGAATGGTTAGAGTTAATTAATACGATATCAAATTATAATGGCTTTTTAAGAAAATGGAAGATAATTATTACTAATGATAGAAATCAAATTAGATACTTTGTTAAAACTAGATGTAGTTTACCTGCAACAATAAATAACTTGAATTCGTTTTTATTAAAACCTGCAAAAGAAATAAAAGCACCTAAACATAATTATACTTTATTTTCTTTACCTAAAGTTGGTAGTAGTATTATTGACCTAATAAATTATAGTGAGATTAGAAATAAAGGAACTCTTGAATATCTAGAAATAAGTTTTTTAAAACTATATGAAGATAAGATTAAGTCTAAAATAAGATTTTATCTTAATAAAAATGGTGTAATAAAAAAATATAATGTTATATTTGCTATTCCAACAAGTATATTATCAGCAGATTTTGAAGGAAATAAAAGGTATTTTTATAAGAGTTCTCCTAAATATTTAGAAATAAATAAAATATTACACTTATTAAATACTGATTCTAATAATGCACTATTATCTGTTGATACATTTCCTTATTTACAAGGTAATTTCTATCTAAATCAAAATAATTTTAGTTTTGATAAGCACTCTATCATAATGGGTTCTTCTGGGTGTGGTAAATCTAAATTTATAAGTTTATTAATCAACAATATTAATAAAAATGAAAATTTAAAACGAAAATATAAAGTTGTAGTAATAGATCCGCATGCTGCACTTGAGCAGGATATAGGTGGCATTGGAAAAGTAATTGACTTTAAAAGTAATTTAGATAGCATTGACTTATTTATTAATAATAATGACGATATTGTAGCCTCTACAGAACTAATATTAGATTTATTAAAATCATTAATTGCTGACCAATATAACTCAAAATTAGAAAGGGTTTTAAGACATTCAATCCATTTACTACTAACTAATGAATCATTTAATTTTAGAAATTTAAGAAGACTTATTTTAGACTTAGAATATAGAACTGACCTAATAAAGAAGTTAAAATATAACCTACCAATTAGTGTAATTGATTTCTTCTTATCAGATTTTAATGATTTAAAAACAAAATCTTATGGTGAAGCTATATCTCCAATTATAGGCTTTATAGATGTAATGGAAATGATACCTGTATTTAATTCAGAACAAACTAGTGAAAATCTTAAAAATACTATCCATGATAATTTCTTAACTTTATTTTCACTAGATAGAACAAAACTTGGGGATAAAGTAACTAAAACTATATCAGGATTAATAATGCAACAGTTACTTACTATTATTCAAAAACGAGAGATAGATGAACATATTATATTTATTATTGATGAAGTCGCCGTTGTTGAAAATCCTATTTTATCTAGATACTTATCAGAATCAAGAAAATATAATTTATCTTTAATATTGGCAGGACAATATTTTAATCAAATATCAGATGAATTAAAAAATTCAATATTTGCTAACGTAATAAACTATTTTATCTTTAGAGTATCAAAGTTAGATGCTAATGTCTTAGTTGATAACTTTAATATGAAAATACCTCTAGATGATTCTAGAGATAAAAAAATTAAATTATTAACTGAACTTGAAACACGTGAATGTATTGTTAGAATAGATTTAAATGGTGTATTATTACCAGCATTTAAAGGTATTACATTAGATTATACAAGTATTCCTAGAATTAAAAGAACAATTACAAGTAATAACAATAATACAAACAACAAAGATGAGTTAAATAAATCTAAAACTAATTTTAGTTTAAATAGTAATGTAAGTTTAAAAGATATTTTAATATCTAATTCTTCAAGTAGAAAGGTTATGAAAGAATGAATGATACTAAAGCACTAGAAATTGTTAATAAAATATTTAAAAGTGTATTTGATAAGGAAAATAATTATTCTTTAGATACACTATTAGAAAAGTTCGCATTTGATGTTAAATTACCAAAACAAGTAAATGATTCAACTACAAATGAAATAACTTGGGCGGACTCTATCAACAGTGGCAGATTTATAACAAATAAAAATATGGAAAAAAGAGATGAAGAAACAGGTTGGATGCTTCCTAAAAAAGAAATAAGTAATCTACAAGAATTAATTGATATATGGAACACAATTAACTTAACTACAACTGAAAGAGTTTATGACTCTATTAATGTAGCAAAAAGTGATACCATTTATAGATGTGAAAATGTTTATAGAAGTACTGATTGTAGTGATTCAAAAAATATGATTTACTGCGACTCTTGTGGTAATAGTGAATTTTTACTTGCATCTCAAAGATCTGGCACTTGTAATTTCTGCATAAGATGTGACGACTCTAAAGATTGTAGTAATAGTTATAATGTTATTTGCTCTAATAAAGTAAGTAATTCATTATTTATTCAGGACTGCTTTGATTTATATGAGTGTATGTTTTGCTCTCATATAGCATCAAAAAGATTTTGTATAGCAAATATGCAATTTGAAGAACAAGAATATTATGAAATTAAAAAATTAATTATAGAATGGATATTAAATTCTTTAATGCACTATTGATTTTTAAAAATAATTCATATATAATTTACTTAGTTGATTTAATCCACCTTTGGAGTATAATTTTTCGAATATAAGTAAAGTTATCGCTCCAGTGACGTTTGAAGTGGCTTCGAAAAGTTTGAAAAAGAATGTATAATAAAAATATATTCTTAAACTTTGAAGAGAGCCATTTTTTTAATGAAATAATTTATAACAAGTGCAACACTTAATAATTCAAATAAAAAAAGTTCATATATTACTCATGATATAATGTTGGTGTTCAATCAAACATTAAGGAGTAAAAATATGAACTATATACATCTTACCATAGAAGAACGTGCTTGTATAAGTAAATTTAAAGAAATGAAATTGAGTTTAAGAGAAATGGCCAAAATTTTAAACAGAAATGTTTCTACAATATCTAGAGAATTAAAAAGAAATTCTTACAAAACAAAAATAAATTATTCGGTAACAAGATATGTTCCAACAGATGCTGAAAGAAAATATAAAGAAAAAAATAGAATTACATTGGTGCCATAACAAATAATAAATAGATATGAAAAAGATAAGACAATAGACTTTTCATCTCTTTCTACAATTTATCGCTGAATTCATTTAGGATATATTCCTAAAATTAATATTGAGCATGTTAGAAGAAAAGGAAAAATTAATATAGGAAAAACGATTAAGAAAAGACCTGAAGAAGTATATAAAGAAGTACATTTGGACATTGGGAAGCGGATATAGTTGTTTCTGCTAGATTTGATCATACATATAAAAACAAATATTGTTTTGTATCTTTAGCAGAAAAAAAACAAGATTATATTTAATAAAATGGATTCCAGATAAAAAAGAAGAAATTGTTACAAATGCAATAATTAATTTATTAAAAGATTTTTCAAATGAAGTAGTGAAAACAATTACTTGTGATAGAGGAAAAGAATTTGCTGGTTGGAAAACAATAGAAAAAGAGTTAAATACAAATGTGTATTTTGCAGATCCTTATTGCGCATGGCAAAAAGGTACAAATGAAAATTCAAATGGTTTATTAAGAGAATTTTATCCTAAAGGAATGGATTTATCTAAAACAAATGAAAAAGAAGTTCAAGAAATTATTAAACTTATTAATAATAGACCAAGAAAATGTATAAATTATAAAACATCAAAATAATTATTTAATGAGTATTTGTGTAATTGTTGTACTTGATTTGACAGATTATCATTATAAAAACATAGACAACTCTTAGTTAGTGTTGTCTTTATCATTGAATTTTTTGGATATTACATTTCCGTCTTTATCTATAGTATAATTTAATTTAAAAAATATACTTACAGAAATAAATTGATATATTGATGAACATACTTGTCCTATACCTGTGCAAAATGGTGTTTTTAATAAAGACATTACCATTCTTAAAATAGAAGAACATATTTTATTAGAGGTTGTTTTAAAAGCAGACCATTCTAATTGTAAATAGCAAGTTTTAATTCTGTATACAGGATAAATTATAAAATTTACAATTTCAAATCCAAAATAAATCATTGTAATTTTAAAATTTAAATCATAAAATCCATATAAGCAAATAAACATAATTAAACTAGTTATAAATAATATACCTAATAATTTATAAGCATTATTTTTATGATATTTATAGTTAAATTCATTTTTACTTATATCAATTGTTGCTGCAGTAACTATTGCATCAGCAGTATCCCATTGAGTATCTGTTATAAGAGAGACAAAAGTAAGTGCAATTGCAAATTGTTCCCTATATTCTAAAGCATTACTTAAACCAAATAAAAAAATTAAAAAAAATGCAATATTATTAAACAATTCTACTGAATCATATTTTATACAATTTAAAACATTTAATTGTAATTTAAATTTATTGCTATTTTTTATATAAATGTACAAAGTAAACAATGCTAATGGAATTATTGTTGTAGTAATTATAACAATTTGATTTTTAGTTATTAAAGATGTTCCTATTAATAATACAAAATTTAATAAATTAAATGTTAATGAATACTTATTTGCTAATGTATTTTTTTCTTCATAATATAATTTATTTAAAATCATTGCAAATTCTAAGGAAACAAATAATTGTAATATAGAATATATAGTAAATACTTTATATGTATTGATATCCATATTCATAAAATTTATATAATTATCTATATTAATTAAAACTATAGTAAAAATAATAACAGAAAAAATAGTTCCAATAATCATGCCAGACATTACAGCATTTTTATTTTTATCCTTTTCCTTACAAATATTAGCCCCAGTAGAGAATACTGATTTTAATATATAATATATAAATTGTAATGGATAAGTTAAAGTAAAAATGTTAATTAAACTTTTATCAATTATTATACCCAATAAAAGTCATGAAATTATTGGTATAAATGATAATAAAGATAAATCAAAACTAATTTTTAATAATCTCTTCATTTTTAAATCCTTATAATTATTCTGTAAAAGAACTAGGGTGATAAGAATCTATTCCTAAACTTTCAGCTTTTCTTAAAACATCAATTCTATCATCTACAAATGCTGTTTGTTTTATATCGATATTATAATGTTTACAATATTCAATTATAACTTCTGGTTTTAATAATGTAGAACATATAAAAAATATATTTTCTTTTTTTATATTTGGATAATGTTTTGATAACCATTTATATTTTTGATCTATTTCATTATTTGTTGTAACTGAACCTAAAATAAATATTTTATTACTATCTAATTTTTCTATAACTCTTTGCATTGTTTTAAGTGGTCTAGCTTTATAAAATAAATTGTTAAACAATAAATCTTCAAGCGATTGGCATCCTAGTTCAGAACATTCGCCACCATATAATCTGTCCTTAAATCTATATTCTGATAGTGTTCCATCTATATCAAAAAAAACATATTTATCTTTTAATTTTTCAATCATATTTTTTACACCTAACCTCAAATTATTTATAACTAATTAAAAATTAAATTAATTATATCATAATTATCAAATTCCTTCCATATTACCTTAAAAAATATATAGAAATGTTTCACATCTATTGTATAACAACAGAAAATTCAAAATATTTTAAAAGGTATATTGCAGAAAAACTTTAAATTATGTTATAATGCATATATCAAATAGTAGAAGGATTGATAAAATGCAAAAAAAATATAAAGTTATTTTAATTGTACTTGCCGTTGTTATACTGATAATAGTAGGAGTAAGTTGTTATTTTTTCCTTTTTAATAAGAAGCCAGAAGAACAAATACCTGTTAATGAGGTAAAAGTTACTAATACTATTGAAAAATATGGATATAATCTTGATGATCGTGATTCAGAATTGTTTAAAAGCAAGTTTGATGAATTAAAAACATTACTTGATACAGAAAATTACGATATAGAAGAATATGTTTCATTTGTTAGTGAATTATTTGTTATCGATCTTTATACTATAGATAATAAAATAAGTAGATATGATGTTGGTGGACTAGAATATGTTTATACAGATGCTGTTTCATCTTTTCAATCTGTAGCAGAAAATTCTATTTATAAGACTGTTGAAAATAATTTAGATGATACACGTATTCAAGATTTACCAGAAGTATCGGATATAGTACTGGATTCAATTAAAGAAACTACTTTTACAATGCCTGATGAATCGGTTGTTGATGGTTATGCTGTAAAGTTATCTTGGGAATATGTTGAAAATTTAGGATATGATACTGCTGCAACGTTGATTTTGATTCCTGATAATCAAAAATATGGTGTAGTATATTTTAATCCTATTTAAAATAGATAGAAGAAGGAGAATAAAAATGAAAAAAAATCATGGTTTAAAAAATTATACATTTATAGTAATAGTATTTGCAATTTCAATTATTGTTATAGGTATAAGTGCTAGTTATTCATTTTTTACTATTAATTTTGATGGTAGTAAAACTGTTCCTGAAAACCAGGCACCACAATTTAAAGTTACTTCGACATTAGAAACAGCAAGTGCTATTGATGCTGCTCAATTGGCTTTGATTAATGGTGCTAATTATAAAACAGAAGCAGAGAAAGTTAATTTTTCTGTTACTAATTCAACTGAATCTCAAGTAAAAGCAAAGTATACGATTAGTTTAGAAGAAATGTCTATTTCTAAAAATTTAGTAAGTAAATATTTTAAATGGGCTTTAGTTGTAAATGATGGCGCAGAAGGAAATAGAGTTTTTACCGGTGATTTTACTGATAGTAGTATTTCTTCTGAAGGTAATAACGATACAACATTAGTAACTGGATTAAGTAAAGTTTTAATTGATGATGACAATGCTTTGTTGTTAGATATTGGAAAAACAGATAGCTTAACTTTTTATATATGGTTAGAAAATGATGATTCTGTAGATCAACTTTATTTGACTAATGGAAATTTTAGTGGAAAGCTTTCAATGAATGCTATTCCAACTGATTAAAGTATTCTATAATTTGTTTTAAACAAATTATAGAATCTTTTTATTTTAAAATGAATATGTTAAAATATTGTTGTGGGTGATTTTTTATGGCAAATTTTGAAGCTTTATTAATTACATTAATAGCTGGAATTTTCTTTTTTATAGGTTTTACTTTGGTTAAATTTGTTAAAAGAAAAAAAGAATTAGCAATATTAGCTACTGGAATGGCTTTAGTAGTTATGTTAGGAATGGTATTTTTTGATTTAATACCTGAAATTATTGAAATGAGTGAAAATAATAATTTTGATAAATGGGAAAAGTTAGTTTATATTTTAACTTTTATGATTTTGGGAATTTTTTTGTTAAAATTATTTGATTATTTTTTACCTAATCATCATCATGAACACCATGAGCATGAAAAAAATCATACAGAACATAATCATCATTTATTTCATATAGGTTTTATTACTGCTTTTTCTTTAATTTTGCATAATATTTTAGAAGGAATGAGCATTTATATTATAGGAACCGAAAGTTTAGTAAGTGGTCTTTTAACGGCTTTTGCTGTTGGTTGTCACAATTTACCTTTGGGAATTGAAGTTGCTAGTAGTATGGAAGCTATAAAACAAAATTCTTATATAAAAAAGATACTATTAATCTTATTAGTTATATCTTCATCAATTGGGGCATTTTGTTTGTTTTTAATTGGTGGTGAGTTACCTCAAATGGTTATGTTAGCTTTAATAAGTTTAGCTTGTGGTATGATTTTATATATTGCTTTGTTTGAATTATTATTAGAAATAATGGCTTACTTAAAAAGAAGAGAAACATATTATGGTTTAGCTATTGGGGCTATTATTATTTTGTTGATGACTTTTATTCATTAATTTTGTATAATAAATTTTGATAAGGAAGTGTTTATATGGGACGAGCATATGAAGTTAGAAAAGCAAGTATTCAAAAAACTGGAGCTGCTAAAGCTAAGTTATATTCAAATTACGCTAAAGAGATTTATTTAGCGGCAAAAAAAGGAACTCCAGAAATAGAAAGTAATATTTTATTAAAAAGATTAGTTGATAAGGCTAAAAAAGAGCAGGTGCCAAGTGATATTATTAATAGAGCTATTGATAAAGCAAAAGGTGCGGGCGGAGAAGACTATGAAGTTGTTACATATGAAGGTTTTGGACCAGGTGCTTCAACTTTAATAATTAGAACTTTAACTGATAATGTTAATCGGACAGTTGGAATGGTTAGAGCTGCGTTTAATAAGATTCATAAAAGTTTAGGCGTAACAAATTCAGTATCTTATAATTATGATTATTTAGCTATTGTTAGTGTTAAAGACATGGACGAAGAGACTGTTTTTAATTCTTTATTAGAAAATGGAATAGAGCCAATTGATTTTGAAAATGAAAATGGTGAGCTTATTATTACAGTTAAACCAACAGATCATAATAGAGTTAAAGATGTATTAGAAAAAATAAATCCTAATGTTCATTATGAAATTGATGAAGAAGGAATGTATGCTAAAGATAAAGTAACTTTAGAAGGCGAAGATTTGGAATTATTTAATCGTTTACTTTCTTTATTAGAAGAAATTGATGACGTTAGTGATATTTATCATAACGTTAATCTTGATTGATGTCATTTAATGACATTTTTTTTATGCAATTTAAAGGAAAAAAAAGAATAATTTTGAAAGTATTATTGAAAGGAGGTTTAAATATAAATAGTGAGGTTAATGATTTAATTAATAAAAAAATGCCTGATGTGTTTTTAAAACATCCTGATTTGTTTTCTAAAAAAGATTTATTTGTTGATTATTTAGAACAAAAAGAATACTTAAAAGAACAAAATGAAATTGTTTTAAATGAAATTGCTAAAGATTTAGTGCCACATTTTGGTAATTCCTATAATAAAAAAGAATTATTTTATATGCAAAAACTTTATTTATTATATCCGAATAAAGAAGAAATTGATTTATTAGACTTATCTTGGGAACATATTAAAATTATTTTAAATATTTTTGATAAAAACAAAAGATTATTTTATATTAATATTTGTTTAAAGAAAAATCTAGATGTAAAAAAATTAAAAAATTATTTACTTATGGATTTATATGAAAAGTATTTTTTTGTTAAAGAAAAATATCAGCAACAAGATTTTTCGTTAGATAAATTAATAGAATTAGCAAATTTTATTTGGAATGATTAAGTTTTTTCATTGTTTTTTCACACTTTTGATATAATATTGTACAAAAGAAGGTGTTATATGAAAGTTTTAGTTGTTGATGATGAATCTTTAATAAGAGATGTAATTAAAGAGTATTTGAATATCGATGGATTTGAAGTTCAAGAAGCTACTAATGGAGAAGAAGCTGTAACTTTAGCTTTGCAAAATGATTATAATTTAATAATAATGGATATTATGATGCCTAAGAAAGATGGTTATCAAGCTGTTAAAGAAATTCGAAAAGCTAAAGATGTACCAATATTAATGTTATCAGCAAGAGGTGAAGAATTTGATAAGTTATTTGGTTTTGATATTGGTGTTGATGATTATGTAACAAAACCATTTAGTCCAAAAGAGTTGGTTGCGAGGGTAAAAGCAATTATTAAAAGAAATGAAAAAAGTGTGGCAAAATTGGAATTTGGCGGATTAGTTTTAGATGATAAAGCTCATGAAGTAACAATTGATGGCAAAAGTGTTAATTTAACTCCGAAAGAATATGATTTGTTAAAATATTTTGTTTCTAATAATCATATTGCGTTATCACGTGAACAGTTGTTAACCAATATTTGGGGCTATGATTTTTATGGTGATGATAGGACTGTTGATACACATGTTAAAACTTTAAGACATCAATTAGGTAAATACGGTGAATATATAAAAACTGTACGTAAGGTAGGGTATAAGTTTGAATATTAAAAAGCAATTTTCAAGTATTAAAGCTAAAACGTTGTTTTATTTAATATTTTTTAGTGTATCAATATTGTTAATTTTATGGTTTTGTCAAATAGTTTTTTTAAAATATTCTTATCAAGATTATCAAATTCAAAATATGAATCGTTTAGCTTCAGAAATTCAACGTTCTTCTTTCGTTGATTTAAATAACACTTTGGAAGAAGTAGCTTATGAAAATGAATTATGTATAGAATATCATGCTAATTCAGGTAATATATATTATTACAATACCATGATGAATGGATGTGCTCTTGGAAAAGAAAATCAAGAAATAGTTAAAACAGAGAAATCTTTTATTGAATCTGATTTGCAATCTGATACCTATAAGGTTACTAATAAGGAGTATGAAGTTAAAGCTTTTTTATATGGTGTAAAATTAGATAGTGGAAGTGTTTTTTTATACAGTACGTTAGAAGATGTAAGTGGGGCGAATGCAGTTTTAAGAAAACAACTTATCTATTTAACAATTATTGCAATTTTTTTTGCAATTATAATAGCGTATTATTTGTCTAGAAAAATAACTGATCCTATTTTAGATGTTACGAAAAAAGCTCAAAAACTTGGTAGTAGTCCACTTGTTAAATTTCCAAATTATGGTGTTTCTGAAGTTGATGAATTAGCTAGTGTTTTAACTAATGCTCAAACAGAAATGGTTAAAACAGATGAATTAAGAAGAGATTTAATGGCTAATGTTTCTCATGATTTAAAAACGCCTTTAACAATGATAAAAGCATATGCAGAAATGGTTAGAGATATTTCTTATAAAGATCCTAAGAAAAAGGATGAACATTGTAATATAATTATGGATGAAGTAGATCGCTTAAATGTCTTAGTTAACGATATTTTGACACTTTCAAAAATGCAAGCAAATGCTGATGAAATTCATTTAGAAAAATTTGATTTAGTAAAAGAAATAGAAACAATTGTTAAACGTTATGAAATAATTAAAGAAACAGAAAATTATCATTTTGTTTTAGATTTACCAAATGAAGCTATAGTTTTAGCTGATCAAAAAAAGATGAATCAAGTTATTTATAATTTAATAAATAACGCTATAAATTATACTGGAAATGATAAAACGGTTACGATAAAAGTCAAAAAAGAAAAAGATTCTTATTTGGTGCAAATTATTGATACTGGTAAAGGAATTAAAAAAGAAGACATAGCGTTTATTTGGGATAAATATTATAAAAATGATAAAAATCATCAACGAAATGTTGTGGGAACAGGTTTAGGTTTATCCATTGTAAAAACTATTCTTGAAAATCATGAATTTAAATATGGTGTAAAGTCAAAAAAAAATAAAGGAACAACATTTTATTTTTATGTAAAAACTAAATAGCTTTAAAAATTCGCCTTTTTTTCACGAAAATTTAATAATTAAATTTTATTATATTTTTGGAAAGGAAGGGATAGTTATAGGTTTTAAAAGTATTAATAATAATAATTTTGTAAAGTTTAAATAATTTTTTGATTATTCACTTTATCTTAAAATAAACTTCATAATTTTTGTGTAATATGTATATCAAGAAAGGAGAAGTGATAAAGTAAGAAACGAACCATATATTTTGAAAAAAATATATTAAAAAAAACTCTATACAATATAAATAACATATAAACTCAAACTCACACTTTTTTGAGGAAGGACGACCTTTTTAATGTCCTTCCTTTTATAATGCAAAAAAAAGAAAAGATTAGTCATTCTTTTCTGTTGTACTTTTAGTTTTCCAAGTTGTTTCTCCACAAGTTGTGCAAACGTAAGGAACTAAAACGTCTTTATCACATGGATAACTATTTTGAGAATTTAAATCTACACATAGTAATCCAGTTTCCTTATCAATAAAAGCTCTTCCTTCAACGCTTTTTTCTTGACAATCTTGACAATTATTATTTTTCATATTTATCCTCCCGTATTTAATATAACCATTTTTTTTGATATAATACTAACGAAAGAAGGTTATGTTAATGAATTTTTTGGTTCCAGTTGGTATAAGTAATCGTCATGTCCATTTAACTAAAGAAATATTTGAAAAATTATTTGATGAAGAATTAGTTAATATTAAAGATTTAAAGCAAAAAGGTGAATTTGCTTCTAATTTATTTGTTACAATCGAAGGACCTAAAGGCAAAATCGAGCATGTCAGAGTTTTAGGGCCTTTAAGAGAATACAATCAGGTTGAAGTATCAGCGGAAGATGCTTTTTTATTAGGTGTTAATCCGCCTGTTAGAAAAAGTGGAGATTTAAATGGCGCTGAAAGAATAACTTTAATAACAAATAAAAATAAAGTAGAATTATCTAATGCTTGTATTTTAGCTGAATGTCATATTCATATGAGTCCAGAAGATTTAAAAAAATATAATGTTAGAAATGAACAAGTTGTTAAAGTACATATTAAAGGTAAAAGAGAAGGTATTTATTTTGCACATATTAAAGCTAGTGAAAATGGAGTTTTAGAGTTTCATGTTGATCGTGATGAAGCAAATGCTCTTTTACTACAAAATAATCAGGAAGTAATGGTGGAATTGTGAGTTTTAAAATAGGAAATGTTGAAATTTCTAATCAAGTTGTTTTAGCTCCTATGGCGGGCTATTCTAATACTAGTTTTAGAAAAATCATTAAAGAAATGGGAGCGGGATTAATATATGCTGAAATGGTCAGCGATAAGGCTTTAACTTATCAAAATGAAAAAACATTACAACTTTTAAAAATGAGTGACGAGGAAAGACCTATTGCACAGCAAATTTTTGGAAGTGATGTTGATACTTTTGTTAAAGCTGCTAAAATTGTAATGGATGTTATGAAGCCTGACATAATTGATATTAATATGGGTTGTCCTGTTCCTAAAGTTGCCTTATCAGCACAAGCAGGAAGTGCTTTGTTAAAAGTTCCTGAAAAAGTTTATCAAATTGTTAAAGCTGTTTCGGATGCAGTTAGTGTTCCTGTTACGGTAAAAATTCGAATTGGTTGGGATGAAAACTCTAAAAATTGTGTGGAAATTGCTAAAAAATGTGAAGCGGCTGGCGCTAAAGCAATAGCGATTCATGCAAGAACAAGAAAACAAGGATATTCTGGGAAAGCTGATTGGTCATGGATAAAAAAAGTAAAAGAAGCTGTTTCAATTCCAGTCATTGGTAATGGAGATATTACTAGTTGCTTTGATGCGAAAAAGATGTTAGATGAAACTGGGTGTGATGCAGTAATGATTGGTCGTGGCGTTTTAGGTAATCCATGGTTAATAAGAGATACTGTTAATTATTTAAAAGACGGAACGTTACCTTATGAGGTTACTAATGAAGAAAAAATTGCTATGATGAAGAAACATTTTAATTTATTAAAAGAAGATAAATCTTCTAAAGCTGCTTTGTTAGAAATTAGGTCAAATATTTTATTTTATTTAAAAGGAATGCCAAATAATAAAGAAATAAAAGTAAAAATTTGTGAAACAAAAAGTGAAGACGAGATTATGAAAGTTTTAGATGAATATTTAAATTATTTAAATAATGCTTAAAAAAGCTAAAGAAAAATATAAAAAAGGACTGAGCCATTGGTTCTTTTTTTTAGGAGTAAAGCAACTTCCTAAAATTAAAAATAATAAGCTTGTACTAGAAAAAAGAAAACTTAAAAAGAAAATATTATAAGTTGTTCTATATAATAGTGATACTAAAAAGCCATCTAAAGAATTAGCAATAATTAAAATTAAAAAAGTGATTTTTTGCCAATTAACATTAGGATTTTCTTCATTTTTAAGATTTAAACAGCCAAAGAAAAAGAAGCAAGTAAATTTTAAAATAGAATTATTGAAATTAATTGGAATAAAATTAAATAGTAGATGTAAAGTTATAAAAACTAAAAATGATGTTATAAAAAAAGTACTAAAATAAATTACTTTATGTTGATATTTTGTTTTTTTTAAAGTAATACCAATCAAAAAAGAATCTACACTGGTTGTAATAGCACTTAAAATAAGCATATTTATCACCTTTAGTAGTTTATGAGTTCTTAATTTTTATTTGTGGGCATAAAAAAACTCCGATTTAACGGAGTAATTTTTTTTAATGGCGCTCAATGTAGGACTCGGACCTACGACCCAACGGTTAACAGCCGTTTGCTCTACCGACTGAGCTAATTGAGCAGTACATCTTGATTATATAGTATATTATAGTAAATTGTCAACAAAAAAATGCAAAATTATGTTATAATTGTGAATAATTACTAAAAATGTCTCTATTTTTAGTAAACAATAATTAGTGAAAATGTCTCTGTTTTATATTATAGTAAATTCGCTAATAATTAGTGAAAATGTCTCTTAATAAATTATTGACTTA